>JBHHYH010000015.1:0-49350 GCA_046757465.1 Candidatus Scalinduaceae bacterium
GATAAACTTCAAAAAGTTACCGAATTATTGAGCTAGTACAGCTGTCCCTATTTTTTCTCGTGAAGAGGCATTTGTCCAAACACCACCTGTAGTCACATGAGCGCCACTGCCCATTTCCAACGGATAATTCGGACTCGTCGTGCCGATGCCGACGTTGCCCAAATTGTCAATCCTCATTCTTTCCAGAATACTGGTGCCGTTGTTAGTGCTAAATTCAAGTCTTCCAGGCATATTACCTAAACCTGGGTCTCCATCTACCCTTCCAGCAATACTCGAGGCTCTTTGATAGTCAGCGTCATCGTACCCAAAGAAATGGACGGCACCTAAAAAATCATTATTGACTACAATTTCCTTTGAATCCGGGTTTCCCCTCGATTTTCTCATGCGTATGCCGGCCCCTGTTTGATCATTTACGCTATTGGCTAAAAGTAATGGAAGGGTTGGCCGGGAAACGCTTGCATTAACATGAAACGGGGCCAAAGGATTCGTCGTGCCGATACCGACGTTGCCTGAACTATTAATTACCATCCTAACAGCACCTATATCAGTTGTTCCATCGTTAGTTAAGAAATGTAACCTTCCAGGAATAAAACCTTGGACTGGAAGACCTTCTACTATTCCCAATACGCTTGCAGCATTTTTGTAATCAATTCCATCATAGCCAAAAAAATGGACTGCACCCAAAATATCACTACTCCATACTATTTCCTTTAATGTTGGCGTACCTCTTGATTTTCTCATGTTTATGCCAGCACCTGTCCTACTGTCATGATTGTTTTCCGTAAATATTGGGAGAGTTGGCCAAGTAACACTTGAGACAACATGAAATGGAGCTAAAGGACTTGTCGTACCGATGCCGACATTGCCTGTTAGATCATCTATTCGCATACGTTCTGTTCCTTGTGGTGTTTCAAAAATAAGTGGGCTTGTGCTTGAGAATGCACTGGCAGCCACAGTACCATTGACTTCCAACTCCACTGGTGGCCCCGTCGTGCCTATCCCGATGTTGCCGTCAAAAGAGATATCGCTTCCAGAAATCATCCATGGGCTTGACACAATATTGTCTATCTGCTCCTGGAGATAGACAAATGGTTTTCCTGGAACCTTGCCGTCCGAGGTAAGGTCTACATCCTGAGCAAATGCAAGTGCCGGAACGTAAAGAACAAGCACAGCTAGAAATAAAAATGTCTTTCTGATAATCATAAATTTCCCTCCTTCTTATATTTCTTGTATAGCTTACTTGCTTGTTTACCATACAATAACATGTAATATAATTATTCAAGAAAACTTAAATCCGTTTAAGTCTCTTCTCATCTATTTTGTTATCTATAGAACTCCTTTCTTTTGAAATAAAAAAAGCCTTACTACAAAAGATATTCACATAAAACCATCTTTCGGCAGTAAGGCTGTCTTTTCTAAGATCACTTAATACTATGTAAGTTTAAAGACCCTTTGCTTTGCGCCCCCTGATTACTCAGGGTTTGCCTTTATCGCTATGATTCTATATAAAACGCGAATAAAAGTATTATTGAAAACCAGGAAATTTGATGAGTGTATCGAGACGTTTCATTAGACTTGAAACGTGATGTAATTGATGTATGATTGGCTTCTGAGATGTACGCAGAAATGGGTAAGAAAAAATGCGGAAACGTAATAGCAGAAGTTGCTTTTTGCATTACCACCCCTCCTATGGTATGAAATGCATTCAACTACTAAAATTTACCGAAAGGAAGTACAAGCCAAACGTAGGCGAAACATTCAGCTATTACGAGTGTTCTTTTATATTAAACAAAGACTCCTGTCAAGAAAAATCCAAATAATATGGTGAAATGTTTTCATAGATTAATCCTTGGAGAGTTAATATTAGATTTAAGATATGGTTTCAGAACCTTTGAAGTTTATGGCTGATTCTATGCTTGGGAGGCTTGCAAGATGGTTGCGCATTTTGGGATATGATGTTGTATACGAAATTTCTATATCCGATGATGACCTTATCGCCAGAGCCCTTCGAGAGAATCGTATCATCCTGACAATGGATAGAGAGTTAGCAGATCGTGAATCAGCGAAGAATGTTCTGCTTATAAAGAGCTATGATTATAAAGAACAACTAAAGCACGTTATTACGCATTACAAGATTGACTGTGAATCCCATATTTTTTCAAGATGTTTGCTATGCAATGAGCGGCTGGATTCTATTGAGAAGGAAAAAATAAAAGACAAAATACCACCATACGTCTACGCGTCCCATGACGAGTTTGATATCTGCCCTCAATGTCGTCGTATCTACTGGTCAGGTACACATAGAGGCAATATACTTGAAACGCTGGATGAAATTATGAGAAGTTCCCTCCAATGATGGCACTCAAATGCTCAAAGCGAGATAATAACAACCACATTAACACCCTATGGGAAAGCGGAAGATTGTATTTTCAAGTGAGTTTTTCGATATGACGTTGGGATTTTGGTCGAAAATAGGGTCATGGTCGAAAATAGGGTCATCGACTATTAAAACTTGTGAGGAGATTTTGGAAAAAACTTTTAGACGCCGGCCATGACAAAGACGAGTAATATAAGATTGATGCTGTAAAAACATCCAGCTTAAGATTTGTATTAGGGCAAAAAGTAAACTTGATAGGACAAATATAAAGTTGACCCCTGTCCCGTGGTAAAAAAGTAATGTTATATCTGATATTGTATGGTAAAATGCAGTGATAATATTTATTAGATTATTATCCGTTAACAAATGCTAAAACGAGTTTATATAGAGACAACAATACCGAGTTTTTACTACGAAAACAGACAAGAACCTGATATGGTTGCTCGTCGAGAGTGGACAAAGGAGTGATGGAAGGATCAAAGACAACACTATGAGATTGTTACAAGTATACCTGTAATTGAAGAATTAGAACAGGGAAATCATCCTGATAAGACTTCTGTACTTGAACTCATTAAAGATATTCAAATATTGCCTATTCATGATTCAATAGAAGAAATAGTTGATTATTATGTTTCTCATCATATAATGCCAAATGATCCAAAAGGAGATGCAATACATTTAGCACTTGCATCGTATCATCATTACCATTTCTTATTGACGTGGAATTGTTCTCATCTTGCTAATGCAAACAAGTTTGAGCACATTAGACATGCAAATACCATTCTTGGTTTATACGTTCCAATTTTAACTACACCTTTTGAGTTGCTTTACATGGAGGAATAATAAATGAAAACAGATCAAGCAATTGAAGAAATTAGAAAAGTTCGCCATTTAGTTTCAAAAAAATTCAACCATGATACAAAAACAATTCTTAAGCATTATAAAGAACTGGAAAGCAAGTATGCTGATAGGATTTTAAAAGAAAGTGAAACAAAAAACATAAAGTAAATGTTCAGCTAACCAAAGGACATGCCAGATGCAGTATCATATTCACATCATATTAGGCTAACTTAAAAACTCCTCATCATAGCAACCAAGGATTATACGTTTACTTCTTCCTGAATACGAAGTTCCAATTACACCCCGTAGGTGTAATTTTCAGCTTGGTTGTACGGTTAAAGTAACCTTCCCACCTACGAGGTGGAACATGTGGAAGAAAATAGAAGAAACAGAGGGGTAAACATGATCTATCGACAAATCGATTGCCTTTAAGGCCAATCTCTCTTTTTGACCTCAGTTATTTTTATTGAAGGCTTATATTAATTGTTCAGGTACGGGCACTAAATACTTAAAGGCAATATTTACAGCTTTTTTCATCACATTGCAAGTGATCGTACACTGAAAACCTCTTTCTCGGTTAATGGCCCAATAGCAGATTCTGATACCGTAACTACGGCTATCGTGTTGCCAAGGGCATTAAATACTTCCAATGTATAACCATCTTCACCTTCTGAGACAGGATGATGCTCAACTATCGTGGCTACATCGCCCTTCTTCAGACCTTTAGCGTTAATATCTTCTAATAATACAACTTCTGTAAATAATTTATAGGTCATATTTACCTCCCTTACCCGGATATATAGTAATGAGTTTTGTTACTCCTGTCATTGTTTCTGTCATCCAAATCGTACATATAGACAATGTTTTACCATTTGGTCCGGTTAGTTTTCCTCTGATTTCATACAACTTGCCGTATTTTGTATTTTCGGTTAACTCTGCATCAAGAGTTAAAATTTGAGTGCGTAAGTCTTCCTCTAATGATCTCCAGTTCTCAATGGTATATCCTGCTTTAGCCAACCATAAAGATTTATCATTTCTTTTTCTCAAAGTCAATAGATATTGGGTCAATTTCTCAGGACTAATAGAAGTATTTTCCGGCAGTTTCATGCTTAAAATCTGGTACTAAATTTATACCAATTGAGTCAATGTCAAATTTTTCAAATATCAAGCCCTAAACTGCAATATCAGAGAGTTAAGGATAAGTATGATAGGGTCACCTATTTACTATTCATTTTGTGGAAGGCTGAAGCCTTCCGCTACATACAGAAGATATTGACAAGTAATCCTACAAGTAAAATCTATCGTTTAAACAATATATTTACGGCCTGCCTTTTGATAGTTTTCAATTTCTTTACGTCTTTCCTCATATCCCTTCCGACCAAGCAGGGCATATGAATTTATCTTACTGGCTTCTACACCGGGCTGGTCAAACGGGTTTATTCCATACATCTTACCGACAATGGCAGTTTGAACCTCAAGCATATATAGAAGTTGTCCAATCGTAGACTCTGAAATCTCAGGGAGTGTGATCGTACAATTCGATCTTTTGTTTTCAGTTAACGCCAGTTGAGTCCCGATCATCTCGGCCTCCATCAGGTCATTTAACGTGTGGCCTCCAAGATATTCCAGTTTGTCAACCGTGCCCTTCGGTATCTCTACGTTTTTATTAAATTTCTCAACATGTAAAAATGTTATGATCTTATCAAAAGGTCCCTCCATATAGAGCTGTAACTGTGAATGCTGGTCTGTTACGCCTATTGCCTTGACGGGTGTAGAACCACAATTAACTATCTCTCCACTTACAGAGCCTTCCTTTCCCAGACTCTCTGACCATAACTGGCAAAACCAGTCCACAATACCACTGAGGGCATTGGCGTAGGCCATCATTATCAAGACGTTTTTGCCTCTCTTCTTGTAACTAATGTATTGTAACAATGCATTCATCAATGCCGGGTTGTCTTTAATATCATCAAACGCGCATCTCTCATCCATACTACTGGCACCTGATAACAATTCATTGATATTTATACCACTGACGGATGCAGAGAGTAATCCAACAGGCGTCAAGACCGAATATCTTCCCCCTACACCATCAGGAATTATGAATGACTTAAACCCCTCACGGTCTGTTATCTCTCTCATCAAGCCTTGCTTCCTATCAGTAGTACATATGAAATGCTTATAATAATCTTTCTTGATTCTATTCTTAAGTATTTTGCTCATGATAAGAAACTGTGACATTGTTTCCACTGTGGTACCGGATTTTGTAATTACATTGAACATCGTTGTCTTGGGATCGACAACATCGAGAAAGCCCGAAAATTTGTCAGGATCCACATTATCCATTACGAATATCTTTGGACGGCCTTTTCTTGCTTCATGACCAAGCATGTTGTAATATGGATGATTAAGTGCATTATGCAGGGCTATATTACCTAATGCGGAACCGCCTATTCCCAAAACCACAAAGTTTTCAAACCCTTCGGCTATTTCGTCTGCCGTTTTTTCTATCTCATCAACTAAATCATCCTGATAGGGTAGATCCATAAATGGATGCCCTTTTTTCCTTCGTTCGTCCTGCAATTCTCTTAAACTTTTTGAAGCCAGATTACTTACGTCTTTTATTTCTCTATCCGTAATGCCATGTTCATCACCCATGGCATCCGTCATCATATTTGTAAAATCAATCTTAATATCCATATCTTTTCCCAAATGCTAATCAAGTTTGTAATCTTTTTTCAAGATACCCTTTGATCTTTTCAAGGAAGTTTTTATATAAGGGGTTGGTTTGATCTATAAATTTCCTTATTGATGCCCATCTTATGTCAAGATATTCGTGAGTAACAATATTTCTAAATTTTACCCAATTAGAAAGGGCTTCCGCTTCCACCGTACTTAGATCTTCTACGGCTGAAACAGATGCTACAATTTCCTTGTAACTATCTGGCAAATTAATATCTTCAAGCAATAGAATAATTTTAGATATATCCACAGAGGAATTTATGATGTTTTCTACCCATCTTTCAACACTGCGTCTTTTGTCCCTATCTGTTATATATTCTTTCTTCCTAAGACCTTTGAATTTTGTATAATCTTCAATTTCAATTTCAAGAAAATTAATATGTCTCAAAAGCCTTTGTTGGAATTCTTTTCTCACGTTTTAACCTTTTGTTCAAAAAGGAAGTCACTGATAGTCATTTCCATAAAATCCTCAGCTTCCCTTGTTACTGTATCCATAAAATCTAGAAATAATCCCCAGTCATTTATAACTAGAGGTATACCTCTTATGGCGCTTGCAGACACTGTTGCAGAAACCCTGTTTAAGACAAGTAATTCCACTTCTCTTTTTAATATCCGTTCTAAATCAGCCCATATCTTATCTTCACCTTCATAAAAGACCTCTTCTTCATATTCTATAGGATGCCTTTTCTCAGGATAAAAATATACGGCAATATCAACATCAGACAATTTAGTTGCCTTCCCCCTTGCCTGCGAGCCGAACAAAAAAGCAAATGCAATGTATTTGCGAGTTTTAAAATATTCTTTTAATACTTTTTCGTATGTATCCATAATAATTGCTTCCCCTTGTTAAAACCCACCACCAATGTAAAAAACATCAAATAATTTTTGTTACCTGTATACCAGTTTCCTCAATGGTTATAAGGAATTCTCTTATTACTGAGAGCATAAAGTAGTTTACAGTGATGTCATCCCGAGTATAGCGAAGTCATGCCTGAGGTTCGTCCAAAATATGGCGAATCTGCCTTAGGCACGACAGTCACCTCTGGCGAAGATCTCAATACGAGATAGATTCTTCGTCACTTCGTTCCTCAGAATGACAGTCTTCGAAGAGATCAGCCCCTAAAAAAGCTCTTCGGGTAAAAATGACATTTTTCGGCATTTAAGCTTTCCGCAACAGATACTAATTAACGATCTTAATCAAATCCGCCTAAATCCCCCTTTACAAAAGGGGGACCAAGGGGGATTTATAAATTTATTGCAGATTCAGTTCGCCAGTAAATACTGTTTTCTTGTCAATCTTGTTCTTCAATTCTTCAGCATCCAGGGCATAAAGTGGACTAATCTCAATGGTCCCCTCGACATTTCCGTTATCATCCATAGGGATTTCAATACCTGCTTCTCTCAACCATCTGCCAAACAGATTTACCATATGTTGCCTTGCAGTGTCCGGTGAACTTTCACCTTTCTCATTCTTTATGGGAGAGAATTCATCTTCACGCACAACCTCCATAATTATGGACTTTCCCGCGTGCTTAAGTGCATCGAAGATGAACATCTCAAATTTAACTGCATTATTCTCAACAGGATTTACCTTGTTACCATCTTCACCAATACAGGGCACCTTCTTCACTGCTTCATGATAAGGCAGCGTAATGCTACCTTCATTAATTTTCTCAACAAAATCTACATCGAGTAAGTAAATCGCAGGACTTCCCATACCAAACTTGAGAGTTCCGTCCGGATTAAGTGCATGCTTCTCCTCATCACCAAGCTCACTGTACTCTATTGTATCTAGGTGGCCATCTCTTATCCCAATAATGCCTACCTTTTCTTCAGGATTAGTTTTCTGTACAACCTTTGGAGACATCTTTGCACCCTCACTTATGTGATATCCTAAATAAATTGGGTCAACTATCTTAATCAATACATTGTCGACCTGATGATAAAAGATGTGTTTAATACCACGCTCCTTCATGTTGGATAAAATACCCTTTTCTCTTAAAGCAAACAATGCCCCTCCATGACCGTTAGGACTTGTTACTATATTACTTTTTGAATCCATTAATAACTTGCCGTTAAAATCTATCACAGGAAGGACACCTTGCGTGAAGAAAGAAACATCCCTCGTATTTAAACCAAAGAAATAATTTTCTTCAAAAAACTTACGTGTCATCTTGTCATTATTTACGCTTGTCATAATATACCACGGAATAATGGTATCGTACCTTTTCATATTGGCCAGAATTTTTTCAGCGTGCAATTGGAATATACTCTTACCCATAACAGGACTTATGGTAAGCGTACCCTTAGGCCTGTCAGCTCCCAATCTAGTCCCCAAACCCCCGGCAACCGTGACGACTGAGGCCTTGCCGGCCTTTATGGCACTTTCTCCTATCTCTTTAGCCTCAGATGCGCGTGCCTTCTGCAAATCATTTTGTGGTATAGGAATTATACCGGGTGGTTTCAAGGTTGCAGTTTTTGGACTTGCAAGTCTGCTTTCTTTAACATGCTTATCAATAAGGCCTTGAAGCAGGTCATAATCTATAAGTTTTAACTGGTTTAAGAGAACCCCCCTTTCACTTGCATCAAGTTCATTCCACCACTTGAAGACATGTCCCTGCCCAAAGGTAAACACCTTTTCCACAAGTAACTTATCAGGCTTATACTCTGTATGAATTTCATCATGTTTAAGTTCTTTTACGTTCATAATCGAAGGATTCTACCTGACACCCTGCAGTAGTTCAAGGTAAAATCGGCAATCATAATATTGGAATTTGCTTGACCGTAGATTGTAAATAACTAAAATTTCCATATGTCTTTAAATATGTAAACCCCAACATGGACAAGACAAACTTTTTAGAGTTAAGGTTTTGGCCTTTTATTATGTCTGTAGCGTCTGCCAGCCGGTAGGCAGGGAGGTTTTCCCGCCCGGCCAGCCGTTCGGACGGGCAAACCTCCACACACAATGGATTCAATAGCAATTAACGTTCGTATAATCCTAATTTTTGCTAACATCTCATGGATGTGGAAGGCTGCCCGCCCGTACCGAACGGGTACGTTCGGGCGGGAAGCCTTTCGCTACAGTTGGCAAACGAAGGGCGTTAGGTTGTTATCTGTGCACCCGCCCGAACGACACAGTCGGGCAGGCATCTTTGAAAATTCGTGTCCTATTAATTAAACTATACTTTAAAGGTTCACAAATTGTGATTTCTCAAATGAATCGTGTCCCCGCATGCAACCGGTGTAGTGGAAACCTGAAGGTTTCCGCTACAGTGATGATGTGCAACTTGAATAATCACAATATGTGAGCCACTTGAGTATAATATAATGGCTGAATCACCTGGATCATCTACATCGGCAAAGAGTTTAAAATTTTCAAGAAAGGAATTGATTGCCACACTCTTTCTCATAACCGCACTCTTGATTGGAATTGGAATCAAGTATTCGGTAGACTATCACTGGTGGCTCCCGGAAACTAAAGTTGTAGACCCTGATCCAGAATCAATAAGATTAAAGATCAACCTGAATAGGGCTGAATGGTACGAATTCATTATTCTGCCCGGAATCGGTGAGAAAAAGGCAAGGGCAATCGTTGAATACCGGAAAAGCAAGGGCGCCTTCAGGACTATAGAACAATTGTATGAGGTTAATGGCATAGGGAAGAAAACGGTAAATAAAATTAAAGACCTCGTCTTTATTGATAATCCTCTACAATCGAAAAAAACAAAGAATGGTTAATATCAAAAGTTTTACTAATACTCCAACGATGAAAGGGATCTAATTTATGGAAAAACAAAAAATACTGGAAAATGTGTGGATAAGAACACTCATATGGCTTATGGCCATCGCCCTATTCTTCACCTTATGCTATTTTCTGAAAGGTATCCTCATCTCTCTTTTCCTCGCCTTCACGATTGCATATATCTTCGATCCAGTAGTCGATTTTATTTCAAGGAGAAGGCTCATATTTTCAAAAAAGTGTATACCACGCGGTCTTGCGATAGCCATATTATTAACTGGCATATTCCTAATCATTGGGGGATTGCTAACATACACGATTCCCAAAACTGTTAGCGGTATTCAACGTGTTGGAGTTACACTAAAGGATCAGTATCCAAAATATCAGGATAGAATAGCAAACGTAATCGAAGGATACGGTGATACCGAGGCTGGAATATTCCTTAAATCAAAATTAGGAATCCAGACAACCAAAGAAGAAGTTGGAGAAATAGAAAACAAGCAAATAAAAGAGAAAGAAACAAAAGACGTTGTTACTAAAGAAACTGTCGATGTAAAATCCCCTATCCCGAAAGCTATCCTTCATCTGAAGAAATACATACCACAAGCCTTGAACTTTGTGTTGGAAATCGTAAAAAACATATTCTTCAGCACATTCGGTTTTTTTGGAATAATCATGAACATTGTCATATTCGGAGTTGTTACTGTATATCTCTTAAAGGATTTTGATGTGATTGTATCAAAGGGCAGAGAATTGCTGCCGGGTACGAACAAAGATAAGATGTCTGATATAATGTCCAGGATGGATGAAAACCTCAGGGCATTTTTTAGAGGTCAGATTACGGTCTGTATTATCCTATCAATTATCTATGGTATAGGACTCACCATCATAGGAGTCCCCATGTCCTACCTGTTAGCCATCGTAGGGGGATTTGGAAACATCATACCCTATATTGGTATAGCATTTGGACTGGTACCGGCCTTAATCCTCGCTTTTATTCAATTTCAAGATATTACCCATCTTCTTTTAGTCGGGCTGGTTTTCGGCATAGGACAATTCTTTGAAGGCACCGTGATAACACCAAAGATTGTAGGTACTAAACTAGGGTTGAATCCGGTTGCCATTATCATTGCAATACTAATTTGCAGCCAACTACTGGGATTTTTGGGACTTCTGCTTGCAGTACCTATTGCATCTGTCGTTAAGGTTCTAATTGAGGAGGGCGTTCTTAAATACAAGAATACAAAATTTTTTAAGGGAAGTTAGAAAATATATCTAGTTCCCACGCTGGAGTGTGGGAACTAGGGGATACTGGATTCCTGATACTAGATACTCGAAGAAAAAATCTTTAGCGAGAATCTCCGCCTGCCAGCAGGCAGGGAGTATCGAGTATCTGATAGTCATTCCAATTGAGGAAATAAGATCTATAAGATGTCTATTTTCAAATTGTCAGCAGAATACGAACCTCGGGGTGACCAGCCTGAGGCAATAAGTAAATTAATAAAGGCCTTTAAATCAGGCGAAAAATACCAGGCCCTTTTGGGTGTAACCGGTTCAGGGAAGACATTTACCATGGCAAATGTCATAGAGGCATTGGGTAAACCAACACTTGTTATGTCTCACAATAAGACTCTCGCGGCACAACTCTACAGTGAGTTTAAGGAATTCTTTCCTGAAAATGCAGTTGGATATTTTGTAAGTTACTATGATTACTACCAACCTGAGGCCTATATACCCCAGAGGGATATTTATATCGAAAAAGAGGCCACAATAAATCAAGAGATAGATCGTCTTCGCCTGGCTGCTACGAGTGCCCTTATGTCACGGGATGACGTAATAATCGTGGCAAGTGTTTCATGCATTTACGGTTTGGGCTCTCCGGAAGAATATCAGGAGATGTATATACATGTAAAGAAGGGGCAGGAAATAGAAAGGGATCTATTTCTCATGAAACTCGTTAATATACTTTACGAAAGGAATGACATAAAATTTGAACGTGGCGTATTTCGTGTCCATGGAGATGTAATTGAGGTGTTTCCCGCCTATGAGGAGTTTGCTTATCGTATAGAATTATTTGGAAACGAGATTGATAGGCTTTCAATTATTGATCCTTTGACGGGGGACAGAATAAAAGAGTTAGAAGAGATTTCCATATATCCAGCCAAACATTTCGTGATGCCTGAAGGTAAGATTGAGGGTGTTATCGAATCAATCGAAAGGGAGCTTGAAGCCTGGTTAAAGGAATTACGTACTCAAAACAAGCATTTCGAGGCGCAGCGCCTTGAAGCAAGGACGCGATATGATATGGAGATGTTATCAGAAATAGGTTATTGCCATGGCATTGAAAATTACTCTCGTCATGTCAGTGGGCGTGCACCCGGGGAGCGGCCGTATACGTTATTTGATTATTTTCCCAATGACTTCTGCTTAATTGTAGATGAATCACACGCATCAATTCCACAAATCCGTGGAATGTACGAGGGAGACAGGTCAAGAAAAGAGACCCTTGTAAAATACGGTTTTAGACTCCCTTCGGCCCTGGATAATAGGCCTCTGCGTTTTGATGAGTGGGAATCAATGATTAATCAGGTATTATTTGTCTCAGCAACACCGTCAGAATATGAGATTAATAAATGTAATGGCAAGGTTGTTGAACAAATAATAAGGCCGACAGGCCTTATAGACCCAATCATAAGGGTAATGCCTGCTAAAACACAGGTCAAAGACCTGCTTAAACAGATTAGGAAGAGAGTAAATAAAAAAGAACGAGTACTTGTAACTACATTGACAAAACGCCTGGCGGAAGATTTAAATGAATATATCAGTGAAGAGGGTTTCAGGGGAATGTACTTACATTCAGAATTTAACGCCATTGAGCGTGTGGAGATACTTAGAGACCTCAGACTCGGTAAATTTGATGTAGTGGTTGGAGTAAATCTGTTGCGTGAAGGTCTTGATTTGCCGGAGGTTTCATTGGTGGCTATCCTCGATGCAGATAAAGAAGGTTTCCTTCGCTCTGAGACGTCTCTTATACAAACAATCGGACGAACTGCCAGAAACGTAAATGCAGAGGTCATATTATATGCCGATGAGGTTACACAGTCCATGCAGAAGGCAATCGAGGAAACTG
Organism: Candidatus Scalinduaceae bacterium; assembly: GCA_046757465.1. Classification (GTDB taxonomy): domain Bacteria; phylum Planctomycetota; class Brocadiia; order Brocadiales; family Scalinduaceae; genus Scalindua_A. The sequence continues at coordinate 12,829 of JBHHYH010000015.1, forward strand.
AAAGACGTCGGAAGATTCAGGTTAAACATAATAAACAAAATAATATCACACCACAGACAATTCGCAAGGGAATTAGAAAGAGTATTGGTGAGGAAGTTACCTCAAAGAAAGTTGTAAGAGAAATAGTTAAGGAAGAAGAAGCAGAATACATTACTCAAGAATATTTAAGAGAACTTGAAGAAGAAATGCTTCGGGCTGCCCATGAATTAAACTTCGAGAAGGCAGCGGAAATTCGTGATAGAATCACCGAGTTGCAATCAGAGGCTCAAGCACCTGATAAAGAACCTGGACTAGTCATGCCTTAGATATATACTCCTCTGGCAAACCAAAAAGGTATTAAAATAGTCGGTTACGTTATTAGGTAAAGGTAAGGAGGTAGGTATGGTAGACGGGTCGAGGTAAAGTGTTACTAAAAACTTAACCCTTAAACTAAACTGGCATCGTTACCTTAACCATTACCCTGGCCTAATAAGAATTATCTATTAAAATATGCAAGCCATGCTTGACATCGATAAAATAAGTGACATCGTTCAATTAGCCATAAAAGAAGACATTGGTAAAGGCGATATTACCTCAGAGATATTTATTCCAAAAGATTCAAAATCAGATGGAATATTTATAGCTAACGAAAACGGTATTGTCGCAGGCCTGCCCGTTGCAAAATATGTTCTTTCACAAATAGACGATAACTTAGTTTTTACTTCAAATGTTGAAGAAGGTTCGAGGGTAAGTAAGGGCACAGCAATAGCTAATGTTAAAGGCTCCACACAACCAATATTGTCAGCCGAAAGACTGGTGTTAAATTTCTTACAAAGGCTTTCTGGCATTGCAACACTAACGAGTAAATTTGTTGAAAAAGTTAAAGGATATAAAACACAGATTATGGATACACGAAAGACCATACCAGGATCGCGCTCCCTCGAAAGGTATGCCGTAAGGGTTGGAGGAGGAACAAACCATAGAATGGGGCTGTACGATCAAATATTGGTAAAAGACAATCATCTCAAGATTATAGAATCTGAGAAAGAAAATGGTACAATGAACAGTCTTGTAAAAAAGGCTAGAGAGCGAATTGGGAAAAAAATGCTTATAGAAGTCGAAGTGGACGATTTAAGTCATGTCAGGGACGTGCTGGATGCAGGTGTTGACATAATTATGTTCGACAATATGGAACCCTCTAAGATAAGTGAAGCCATAAAAACGGTTAAAGAATATGAAAAGGTTCGAGACACAGCAATGGGCAAAGCTATCTTAACAGAAGCCTCAGGCAATATCACCTTAGAAAATGTTGAGTTATATGCACAAACAGGAGTAGATAGGATATCTGTTGGTATGATAACCCACTCTGCTAAGGTGCTGGACATATCTCTGGAAATAGTCTAGAATAACCAATGAAAATTTGTTAATCCTGAATTTCTCCCTCAATATCATTTTACCTTTGTAATTTCACAACTTTGACAGGATTCACAACATAACAATATCCAGAATGCTTCCTTAAGCTTCGACTTAATATATAACAATTAAATCCCCTTTCCTTTTTAATTCCCTTTTTAATATTGAAACATTTACAGAAAGATATTAGAATTTTTGATCAATAGAATATGAATGAGAAGATAATTGTCTTTACAGATTTAGATGGTACGCTGTTAGACCATAATACTTATTCATATAATGAAGCAGAAGAAGCCTTAAAGTTATTAAAAGAGAAAAAGGTTCCTCTTATCTTATGTTCCAGTAAAACCAAGGATGAAATAGAGGTCTATCGTGAAAAGCTATCAATTAATGAACCCTTTATATCAGAAAATGGAGGGGCTATATTTATCCCGGAGCAATACAAGGGTTTGAAGTGTGAATTTGATAAAGTTTATAACGATTATTTAGTAATAGAGATTGGTTCTGAATATAAAACTCTTGTGGATGCCTTTAAGCAGATAAAAAGAAATACCGGTGTAAATATTAAGGGTATTGCCGAACTTACAGTAGATGAAGTCGTTGAGTTGACAGGCTTAAGCGAGGAAGAAGCCCCTCTTGCCCAAAAAAGAAAATATACTTTACCATTTATTATTAATGGTAGAGATGAGGATGTTAAGAACATTAAAAATGAGATACGATCGTTAAGTCTTAATTATACTGAAGGTGCAAGGTTTGTACACCTTATGGGTGTAAATGATAAGGGTAAGGCAGTAAAGATTCTAGGGGACATCTTTAAAAAGAATTATCCCGAGACAAGAATAATTACAGTAGGTCTGGGCGACAGCCTAAATGACCTTCCGATGTTGGAAGCAGTAGATAAGGCATTTCTCGTAATGAAAGAGTCAGGGAACTACGAAAAACGCATAAAGGTTGAAAACCTTGTATATGCTGATGGGATTGGTCCTGTTGGTTGGAATAAGGCAATCTTAAGCCTGTTTAACGAATAGAAACAAAAAAAAAGGAGGTTAGAGACATGGGAGACTTTCATCAAGGAGGAGAAATTACAACATTGCACAGGTTTGGCAGTAGGGATATTACCAAGCTGGAATCCGAAATAAAGAAGCTCTCACGCCTAAGGCCTGTTGCTCTGGTATTACCGACAATTTTTTCTGAACTGGAAGGAACTGCGTTACCAAAAATTATAAATGAATTAAAGGATGTTAAGTATTTAAAACAAATAATAGTGTCCCTGGGCAGATTCAACAAGGAACAATTCAAACATGCAAAACAATTCTTTTCGGTTTTGCCCCAGGAGGTAGCGTTGATATGGAATGATGGCAACAGGATGAAGAAACTTTACAAACTACTTGACGATGAGAATGTTTCAGCAGGTGCCGATGGTAAAGGCAGGTCTGCATGGATGGCTTACGGTTATGTTCTGGCAAGTGAAAAATCAAAGGTAATCGTATTGCACGACTGTGACGTTCAGACGTACAGCAGAGAGTTCCTTGCACGGTTATGTTATCCGGTCGTTAACCACAATCTGGATTTCGAATTTTGCAAAGGATATTACAGTCGTATAACTGATCGTATGCATGGCAGAGTAACCAGGCTCTTTGTAACTCCCCTATTGAGAGCGCTCCGCAGGCTATTTGGGGATCTAGACTTTCTTAAATACATGGATAGCTTTAGATATCCCCTGGCAGGCGAATTCTCTATGGTAGCAGACCTGGCAAGGGTAAATAGAATTCCCGGAGATTGGGGATTGGAGGTAGGTGTCCTGGCAGAAGTATACAGAAATTGTTCCAAAAAGAGGATATGTCAGGTAGACATTTGCGAAACATATGAGCACAAACATCAACCTCTCTCTGAAGAAGATATCAAAACAGGATTGATGAAGATGAGCATAGACATCACCAAGGCCCTTTTCACTACACTGGCAAGCGCAGGAATAATATTCAATGACGGTCTCTTCAGGACACTAAGAATCACATATCTAAGGACAGCACAGGCATATATTGAAAGATATGAAAACGATTCGGCAATAAATGGGCTATACTTTGATAGGCATCTTGAGACAAAGGCAGTAGAAGCGTTTACTAATGGACTTAAGATAGCTGGAGACCAATTCCTTGAAGATCCAAGTGGTATACCCCTTATACCGAACTGGAGTAGGGTAACCTCAGCAATACCTGATTTTTTTGAAAAGCTTATTGATGCAGTTGAGAGTGACAATAAATGATCAAAGCTTTTCCAATATTATAGTAAAAGAATTAAATTTTTAGACACTATATACGTGTAGCCGCAGGTCATGCCAGAGGTCGTGCCGTTAGGCATATCCGCCTATGGCGTGACAGATCTGCCTAACGGCACGACTTTTAACTGCGTTTATTACCACCTTATGGGTTTAATTAAAAATCCTTTAAAATAGCGCAACCTACCTGTCTGCCCCTGCTCGACGAGGTTGTGTCACAATGTCATCCCCCCCATAGCCCCGCATCTTGCTTTCAGCAAGAAAGCAGCGGGGCTAGGAATGGGGGGGGCGGGATCTCTAAGGTTGCTAACCTGTTGAAATCATTAGATTCTGAATCAATACTGAAACCCGACTGTCGGATCTGATAGTTGCTTCAAGGGGCGCTACAGGCGACAAGTTCAGCACAGGATTCAGCCCGCCATAAGCATTGGCGGATAAAAATGACAAAATAGGCATTTTCTTTATTACGACACAGTCTGGACGGTGAGCGGGAACAGGCAGGAAGGTTGAGGCTACCTAATGTATGTCAACTTATTTGTTAAGATTAGTATAGAATTTAAAAGTTTGGTTACAAAAAGAAACCCAGAATGAATCATATCAAGATAAAAGATAAAATATATTGGGTTGGTGCACTAGACCCTGAAATGAGAATATTCGACATAATTTTCAGGACAGATCATGGAACTACTTACAATTCTTATCTTATCAGGGATGAGAAAACCGCATTAATAGATACAGTTAAAAAACCATTTACAAACGAATTCATTTCAAATCTTAAATCACTGACTGATCCCAAAAACATTCACTATATTATTGTCAGCCATACAGAACCAGACCATTCAGGTGCACTTCCAGAGCTATTAAAGTACGCAAGCAATGCAAAGATTGTGGCTTCAAGATCTGGTGGACATTTACTAAAAAACATAATCAATGCGCCTTTTGATCTGATAACAATCGAAGAGTGTTCACAGATTAATTTAGGCTCCTACGAACTTAAATTTATATCTGCACCCTACTTACATTGGCCTGATACAATCTTTACCTATCTGGAAAAGGAAAAGATCCTTTTTACATGTGATGCATTTGGTTCGCATTTCTGTGATGAAAGGATGTTTGATGATTTAGTCGATGATTTTGGTCATTATTTTCACTTTTACTATGACAGCATAATGCGTCCGTTTAAGCCGTATATCCTTAAAGCTATTGAAAAGATCAGAGAACTAGATATAGATATTATTGCAACAGGACATGGGCCAATCCTCCGCAAAGACCCCTGGAAATATGTAGAGGGTTACTCCAACTGGAGCCAACCCCAAATAGATGCAAAAAAGAATGTCCTAATCCTTTATGTTAGTGTATATGGAAGTACAAAAAAGATGGCAGAAACCATAGCCAAAGGAGTGTTGGAAGAGAGTGTGAATGTTAAAATATTTGATATGAATGATTCAGATTATCAGCTTATCAGGAATTCCATCGAAAAAGCGGATGCTATACTTGTCGGTTCGCCAACAATTGCTGGTGACGTTCCCAGACCTGTCTGGGAAGTCCTTTCTCTTCTTGCCACAGTTAAATCTAAGATTAAATTGGGTTCTACTTTTGGCTCTTATGGTTGGAGTGGTGAAGCTACCAAAATGATTGAGGATAGATTGAATGGACTTCACATTAAACTTCACAAACCTTCCCTAAAAATAAAATTGATTCCAGACGATAAAGTTTTAAAAGAGTGTCAGGAATTCGGGAAGCAATTTGCAACTGCCCTGGAACAAAAATAAATACCACTTCAACAGGCAATCTCTATTACGGAAACACTGAAATGCCAAAAAATGTCATTTTTACCCCCACTTCTTGCTTTCGCTCTTACAGAGCCTACTTTCGGCAAGAAAGCTGTGGGGGTAAAATCCAGGAGTTAAGGTCATGCCAGAGGCATATTCAGCCAGGGCGAATCTATGGGCTACTTCCCGCACGAGGCGGATCTGCCTAAGGCACGACTTTAGCCTTTTAACTTGATTAATTTTTATTATTAGAACATTATAAAAAGTATAAGTTAAAGATGCTCAATCTCAGGAAACAAGCAGAGGAAATCTTTAAGCATGTAATACGCACGCTAGACCCGGAGCAGTTAGTTAAGAATAAGGTACGTATTCACGATTCTACCCTTCTGGTAGAACAAAAAGAATATAACCTGAAAGATTATGAACATATCTATGTAATCGGTGGTGGCAAGGCATGTGCTCCAATGGCTAAAGCAATGGAGGAGATCCTTGGGAATAGACTGGACAATGGCATCATCATCGTCAAATACAACCATGGCTTACCTCTCAAAAAAATCAAGATCATTGAAGCATCGCATCCTCTCCCAGACTTAAGTGGACAAAGAGGCACTTCGGAGATTCTTAGTCTTTTATCCAATTCAGGCAAAAAAGACTTAATTATTTGCCTTATTTCTGGTGGAGGTTCAGCCTTACTTGTTCAACCACATAAAGAAATAACTTTACAGGATATACAAGTTACTTCAAATGAACTCCTTAGCTGTGGGGCCACGATAGGCGAAATTAATTCTGTAAGAAAACATCTATCTACCGTAAAAGGTGGACAGCTTGCAAAGGCTTCATACCCTTCGACACTTGTCACATTGATACTATCAGACGTAATCGGAGATCCCATGGACATAATAGCATCCGGCCCTACCGTACCAGAGGAAAGTACATTTGAAGATGCCTGTAAAGTAATCCAAAAATATTCACTGAAAAACAGAATACCAGATAGTGTTAATAAGCTTTTAGAGAAGGGTAGGGCGGGAGGAGTTGAAGAAAATCCCAAACGGGGGAACAAGGTTTTTGTTAATACGCAAAATGTAATTATTGGTTCCAACAAAATAGCATTAGAAGCTGCTAAAGAGAAAGCTATAAAATTAGGATATAATACAATAATCCTTTCTTCCCTGATACAAGGTGAAAGTAAAGAGGCAGCAAAGTTTTTTACTGCCATCGCCAAGGAAGTTTACCGCACGGAATTACTTATTTCCAAACCAGCATGTATAATTGCAGGGGGTGAAACTACTGTAACCATAAAAGGAAACGGCAAAGGAGGAAGAAATCAAGAATTTGCGCTCTCTGCCGCTATAGAAATAGACGAAGATAAAGGTATAGTAATTCTAAGTGGTGGTACTGATGGCACAGACGGTCCGACAGACGCTACAGGCGCAATCGTTGACGTTCATACGTGCAAATATGCCAGAGAAAAATTTTACTTGAACCCCGAGGATTTTTTAAGTAGAAACGATTCGTATCATTTCTTTAAGAAGATTGAACAACACCTGATTACGGGCCCTACTCTCACCAATGTGATGGATATAATGATTTCTTTGATTGGAAAATAAGCCCTGGAATCCCGCCAGGGCGGACGAGGACGCCTCCCGAAAGGGAGGCGGCCTTGCTCTCGCAAGCCCGCCTGCCATTTGTTGGGCAGGGAATCCAATTTTCATCCTTCGTGGTGCCCTGAAAGGACATGAAGTTTAATACAGACATGAAATTTAGCACGGCATTAAGACAGTACTCAAGAAGAAGGATTGAGAAGATAAATAACGTGGACATTATCGTTGGCATTCCAAGTTATAATAACGATTCTACTATTTCACATGTGGTTAAAACCGTTAGTAAAGGGCTATCGAAATATTTTCCTGATTCAAAAGCCCTTATTATGTCTTGTGATGGTGGTTCAACAGATGATACCAGAGAAGAGGCAATGTCAATACAGGTAGAACCATGGATTGAAAAACTGGTGACAATTTATAGAGGCATTCCAGGTAAGGGTAGCGCATTGCGAGCTATATTCGAGGCAGCCGAGTACCTTGGAGCAAGAATATGTGTTGTTTGCGATTCTGATATAAGATCTATTACTCCGGAATGGATAAAAAATCTTGTTACGCCTATTTATGAAGAAGAGTACCAGTTTGTAGTTCCATACTATGAGCGATACAAGTATGATGGTACTATTACGAATAATATTGTGTATAACCTTACACGCACACTCTATGGTCTCAGGGTTCGTCAACCAATAGGTGGAGACTTTGCCTTTTCAGGAAAACTTGTCAAGTTCTATAACGATCAAGAGGTTTGGGAAACCGATGTGGCCAGGTATGGTATAGACATCTGGCTTACTACCACTGCAATCATTCAAGGATTTAGAATCTGTCAAACACGATTGGGAACGAAGATTCATGACGTTAAGGACCCCAGTGAGTCGTTGGGCCCAATGTTTCAACAGGTTGTTACTACGCTCTTTGTACTTATGGAGCAAAATTATGATTACTGGAAAGACATAAAAAGAAGCAAGCCGGCGCCAATCCTCGGTGAGGTAACCGGCACTAAACCAGAGGTATTTGATATTAACCTGGAGGATCTTGTAGAGTATTTCAAGACAGGGCTCAATCACTTCGGTGCGCTATGGGAAAATATATTAGAAAAAGAAAACTTTAAAGAGTTAAAGAAAATAGCCACCCTTAGTAACGATAATTTCTCATTTCCAACAGAATTATGGTGCAAAATATTGTATGATATAGCCGTAACTTTTCACAACTGGAAAAGGAACAGAGTAAAATTAATTAACATGATGACACCCCTATACTTTGCAAGGATAGCCGGATTTGTTAATAAGACAAGAGACATGACAAACGAGGAAGCTGAACAAGTTGTTGAAGAACAGGCAGAAAAGTTTGAAAATACTAAGGACTATTTACTACAAAGATGGTCTGAAAATGGGGAAGAAGAAAAAACTTAGGCTTCATACCAAACTCAATTTCTTTTCACTATCAAAAGTATATTCTTTATGTTAAACGTCATGACTATCTATACAATGAAAATTGAACAAGAAAATGGAATCCTTCCGAAAGGAAGGAAAGAGGAACCTTGCTTTCGTAAGCCCGCCTGCCATTTGCCTGCCCGGCATCGCCGTTCGCCTGCCCGTTCTGGTACCCGCCAGAATGACTTTGTCGGGCTGGCAGGCGGGGACGGGTCGGACAGGGAACCCAAGTTTTATTTTCGGAGCAAAAATACAGAGGTTTTCAAAAAAGTTAACTCACTATGACTCAGTCCAAATCTGATAGCCAGGAATATCGAAAGGCTCTTAATAAAGAGCTTGAGACTCATTTCAAGATTATAAAATCCTGTTCAGTTAAAATGGACGATGGTGATATGGTATTACTATCCACAAGACCTGAATCAAGGTATCCCTATTTTTATCCACGTGATGTCGCATGTGCCTCTGAACTTCTGGCCTATCTTTCAACTTCCGAATTCTCTATTGCTGATGACTCATATAAGCTACTCGAATCTGTTGCAAACTTCGTGTTAAAGGCCGTAAGGGATGATGGTTATCTCGGGCAAAGATATGCTCTTTCCGGCGAAGAGAAAAGCATTTATAAGCAAGAAGATAACAATGCACATGGCATGATTATCCTTTCTAACTATTTGCTTACTGCAAAAAAGAAGGGGAAAAACATACAAAACATAGACGAATTCCTTTTATCAATAAACAATACATCACAGTACGCTATCAAAAATTTTTACCGTCCAGAAATAAACCTTTTCCGTTCCACTACGTCTATTCATGAATCGGCGCTCGAAGAAGGATTCAGTTGCTGGACTAACTTCGCATATCTTAAGGCCTTTTACTTGGTTTCTAAAGTAAACAGTGAATTAGATACTCCCGATATCATTCCAGACAGGATACTCCTCTTTAAATCAGCCTTCAAACACAACCTGTTTGGGATAATGGTTTCAAACGATAGATTTCTAAGGCGTATAGACCAAAAAGGCAATTATGACTTCAAACCAGACTTTACACTTTTAAGTCCATTCTATTTTGGATTTGGTAAAGAGACCAAAGATTATGTTGACAACAGCGTAAGTTTCTTAGAAAGACAGCTCTGGGACCCTGAATTAGGTATGATACAAAGATACCTTCCATTTAGCGGAGATATTGAAATACATACCCACTCTGGCAATGGACCCTGGCTTCAGTACACGGCAATACTCAGCCAATACCATTATTGGTGTAAAAACATAAAACGGGGAGATGAATTGATAGGCCTTATTGATAACTATAAAAATGAAAATGGAGAAATCCCTGAACATATTTCGACCTGTAAAAGATTCAACGGGTTTATGGAATCTGAATGGAAGACAGGGATTGATTTTGACAAGGAATTTGATAAGCATATTCTTCAGGACAACCTGGACTTCGATAAGATCTTAGAAGAAGCCAATAATATGCACAGATCTTACAAAGAAGTAGCAGAAAAGTGCATGATACCTGATGACACAATGGAAGAAGGTGGATATATCCTGTTTGTAACACCCCTGATGTGGTCACATGTGGAATATATGAAGGCATTGCTATATAAGCATGGGCTTTATTCTAATGATAATACACAGATATAAACTGTTTAGGTACTAAACTGTTGAAAATTCAGAATACGCTGTATCGCTTTATCAACAATCAAAACCTGTCCAAGATTTCAAAAATCGAAACGTCAAACCAGTAATCATGAATAAATTTGGAATAATTTTACTTCTATATCGCCTGAGAAGCATAAATTAACTGCTTTTACTCACCACCTATAGTATCTATCAGTAAAACCTTTTTCATAATTTTTTTAATTCCCGTATTTCGTTCCTAATAATATTGGCATCAGGTGAATCGGGGATTATCTTTAAAAATGACTCAAAATCCTCTATAGCTTTTTTAAACTGTCCTATTTTCTTAAAGGACTTACCCCTATATCTAAAAGCAATCGGATTTTTAGGAAACAGCTCAAGGGACTTATCAAAATCAATTATAGCTTCGTCAAACTTGCCTATTTGAAATAAAAGAATCCCTCTATCCACATATAACCACGCGTAAGACGGTCTAGTAGTTATTGCTTTATTAAAATCTCGGATGGCTTTTTCAGTTTCACCTATTTCTTTATATGCCTTTCCTCTTAAATAATATGCAAAGGTTTTACCCGGAGATAATTTAATACATTTCCCAAAGTCTTCAATCGCCTTTTTAAATTTTTTCGCATCAGCAAAGAATATAGCCCTGGCAAAATATGCATCGCCAAGATTAGGGTCCAATCCTATTGCCTTATTAAAGTCGTCAATCGCATTATCAAATCTCCCCGTTTCGGCAAAGGCAACACCTCTATTACAATATGCCTGTGCAAAGTCAGGATCAATATCAATTACTTTATTGTAATCTTGTATCGCCTCCTCTATTTGGCCAATCTTCTTAAAAGCTATTGCCCTATTATAATAAGAAAGTGTGAACTCCGGATTAATAGAAATAGCCTTATTAAAGTCTTTAATTGCCTTGTCTATGTTACCTCCCACCCCAAAAACCGAACCTCTATTATAATATGCTGAAGCATATTTCTGGTTAAGAGATATTGCCTTCCCATAATTTTCTATTGCCTTCGGAATCATTCCCATCTTTTCATATATCACACCTCTGTTACAATAGGCGCCCGGATCTCTGGGCCTTAGCAAAATGGCCTTATTGCAATCGTCTAATGCTTCCTTAAGAGTTCCATCCTCTCTTCTTATTTTAGAACGATTTAAAAATACATTTGAGATTACTTCCTTTTTAGTCAAACTTCTTAGATAACAACCGTTTTCTACGCTCTCCTTATCAAAACGTTCTATACTATGGGTTACATAAAAGGAATCAGGCAGACTTATACCTTCATGCCCTGTCTCAATATTTATCTTTATTTCTCCATTATCATACCTGATAAAAATATGTTCAGGAACATTTACGCCAAACAATGGCAACCGCAATCGTTCTGCTATGGCAAGATAAAGAATAGACATTCCTGCACAATTTCCTTTCCTCCTGTCTATTACATCGTTCAAATATAAATCTTCCAGCTTGCCCGTCTTAACATAAGTAAATCCAAGTTCATCAAATAGAAAATCGTTTATAATCTCAATTATCGACTCAGGTTCATTCTTATCTAAGATTCTCGATTTTATCATCTTTACATACCAATCAATGCACTCCACATAATCATTTATCTTAATTTCCGGTTTTTCCTCCTTTGCGATAAGCAATGATATCTTGGCAATATCCAGGGATTCATCATCAGCCTGCACTAAATCTTGAAATAATTTACTATCAGGCGTCCCCGTCCGCCCTTGTGCGGGATATTGCACCTGCAACGCTGAGTTTAGCTCACGCCTAATCTGGCTATCTTGTGGATCTTCAAGTATGTTACCGTTTGCAGATATTTTCCCCGAATTGAAGAAAATAAACAGGATACATATTAACATCTTTATAAACCGGACAATCTTTATCCAATTACTGTTAATCTTCGTAATTGTCTTCACAGTAGAAACCTTATTTTGTTTATTTTTAGGTAAAACATAAAACAAGATATAAAACTCTTGACTCCAAAGCAAATTTTAAATAGCATTGAAACTAAACATCAATTCCTATTATTCAACAGCTATCAATAAAACATACACTTAAGATGCTGTATAAAAAGCTTATATTATCAGGACTTTTATCTTCAATTCCTTTCTTTTCAATCTCTGTTTCGGCCAAAGAAGAATCACCCTTTTTGTTCAAGGGATTTGATTTCCTAAGCGAAGAACTATCAGAAGAACCATCAATTGAGTTTATAAACAATTCATTTGATGACTTATACAATATCTTTGGTAAGTATAGTACTCTCACAAGCTCACAAAAAGAAGAATCTTGGTATAAACATAAAGGAAAGTATGTAAGATGGCAAGGTATTGTTACCTACAAAGATGTAGGTGAGAATAACAGGCAAAGGATTGGTGTCAGACATAATGTAGGCACAAATGTCGAGTTAATATTTGACGATAACAAAAAAGATACAGTTAGGATGATAAGTAGAGGAAATAGCATTACTTATACAGGAAGACTATCGTTACTATTTAACAGAAACCTTCTTTTTAAACTTGAAGACGCAAATATTGAGAAAATTAATGGCGTATTAGTCGATGAATTAAAAAAAGGTCTGGAGGATAAAGCCACATCATCTTTAAAGCCCTCTCATATTAAAGATGTATCTCCAGAGTCTGAATTAAAAGAATCTTCTGAAGTGAAAACAAATGTTTCTTTTGATGATTTAAATAATATTTTTGGTAAGGATAGCAGTTTAACTTATACTCAAAAAGAAGAGCAATGGGATAATTACAAGGGAAGGTACATAACATGGCAGGGTGTTGTTACATACAAAGGTGTAGGTGAAAAAGATTGGAAAAGGATCGGTATCAGTCATAAGGCAGGTACTAATGCAGAGCTGATATTTGACGACGATAAGAAAGATCTAGTTAAGATGGTAAATAAAGGAGATAGTATTACTTATACGGGAAAATTGGCAAAATTAATCGGTAGAAATCTTCTGTGCAGTATCGTGGATGTTGATATAAAGAAAATTGGTGATAAGATAATACATAAAGCAGAAAAAACAACATTGAAAATATCCGCTTCTGAATTACCAACTGGTATCGATATCAAGAATAAAGTAGCATATGAAGCTGAAATTACAATGAGTGAATCAATGGCGCCAAAGGTTATTAAAAAAGATGATATAAAAATTACAGAAACTTTAGAAGGATTCATAGACATCTCCTTTGAAGAACTGGATAAAATATTTGGTAAAGAAAATAGAATGACTGAATCGCAAAAAGATAAACTATGGGAGGAATATAAAGGTAAATACGTCCGCTGGACGGGAAAGGTTGTGAGCAGAGGGTTAGGAAGGGTCAGTGGTCTAAGGATGGGAATAAACCACAAAGAAGGTACGGATATTGAATTGTGTTTTGATATTGAAAAGAAAGACAAAGTCTTGCAAACAAAAGTAGGTGATACTGTTACTTATACGGGTAAGCTGGTTAATAGACGTGGATATATCCTGCCTTACAAATTGGAAGATGGAAAAATAGAAAATATTACAGACATTCAACTAACCACAGAGAATACTGAAGCCACAGAGCAAGATAGTTACAATCAAAAACAAAAAAGATCGTCCCGATGAATAGATTACCGTTTTTAAGTAGAGAGTAGAGAGATTCTTCTTGCTCACTACTTTCTACACTCTACTCTCTACTCTCTACTCTCTACTGTTTTCTAAAGGCTAACTTTTATTATTAACCTAATTTAATGAAAGTGTGGTGTATTATGCTTAAAAAAATTCTCTTTTCATTCCTAATCCTATGTGTATCGTCTTCATTCAATAGTGTTATTTTGAAAGCTCAGGACATTTCCAAACACGATGAACTGATCGTTAAAGGAAACCGGTTGATTGTTAAGAAAAAATACAATGAAGCTCTTAATGCCTATAATGAGGCAACAAAACTAAAACATAATTCCTTCAAAGGATGGTACAATAAAGGAATAGTCCTTGATTACCTTGGGAGATACGAAGAGGCGGTAGAAGCCTTAAACAAAGCTGTCCAAATAGAACCGAATAACCATAATGCCTGGTTTATAAAGGGAAATGTATTAGATCACAATGCTGAATATTTAGAAGCAATCTCCGCTTTCGAAAAAGCATTACAAATAAAACCTGATTTTGTCAAAGCCCTATTTAACAAAGCAAATGTATTTGACCATATCGGTAAATACGAAGATGCTATAGATACATACAACAGGATTATTGAATTAAAGCCGGATTCATACGAGGCCTGGAATAACAAGGGGCTTACCCTGGCACGAATACCAGATAGAAGACCAGAGGCAGTGAAATCATATGATAAGGCAATAGAGATAAAACCGGATTTTTACGAGGCGTGGATTAATAAGGGAAATACCTACGTTCGTATGAGGAATTATGAGGATGCGGTCAAGTCTTATGATAAGGCGATAGACATAAAGCCAAGAGAACATGCTGCTTGGGCAGACAAAGGTTTCACGCTTGCCGATCTTGGGGATAATGAAGGAGCCGTACATGCATTTAGAAAGGCCGTAGAACTCAAGCCCAATTCCTATGCCTCATGGAATGGAGTAGGTCTATCACTTGATAAGCTTGGTAGGTATGAAGAATCTATAAAGGCCTATAAGAAAGCCTCAGAGATAGATCCGGGTTCCTACGGCGCATGGACAAACTTAGGACTTGCCTTTTCCCGTACCAACAAACATATGGAAGCTATAAATGCCTACGAACATGCCATCAAGATTCAACCAGATTCATACGAAACGATAACAAACAAATCTCTTGAATTGATAAAACTCACAAGATATCCAGAGGCATTGGAAACCGTTGATAAAGCCATAAACCTTAAACGTGATTATCCTCAAGCATGGAATACCAAAGGTGATGTGCTCGTAAGCTTAGGAAAGATGAAGGAAGCTATTGAGGCCTATGATATGACTATACAAATAATCTCTGATAGTGAGGCATATGAGATCCCGCGTCTGGGGAAGATCAAGTACCAGGCTCTTAATAAAAAAGGACTTGTCTTCGTCCGGATGCAACAATTTAAAGAAGCGGCGGCAGAATTTGATAAGGCCATCAACATAGATCCAGACTCCTTTGCTACCTGGATGAACAAGGGGCTGGCTGTTGTAAGGACCGGAGAATTACAAGAGGCACTAAAGGCATTTGACAGGGCAACAAAACTTAATCCTGATTCGTATGAAGCTTGGAATTACAAAGGCTTTGTTTTCGAAGACCTTGAAAGATTACAAGAGGCCATATTTGCATTTGACAAGGCCGTTAACGTAAACCCGAACTTCTTCGCAGCCTATAATAATAAGGGTCTCGTACTTGACAAACTTCATAAACATGAAGAGGCAATTGAAGCATATAACAAGGCAATACAAATCAACCCATTATTCGATGTCGCATGGTTTAATAAGGCATGCGCATACTCACTCATGAAAGAAAAAGATAAGATGTTAAGTTCTTTAAAAGAGGCATTGAGATTAAACCCTCAGTATAGAATGGCTCTGAATCAGGTGCCAGATTTTGCAAACTACAGAAACGACCCAGACTTTATAAGACTGGCAGGAAGGTAATTAACCTGAAAACAGAGAATGTAGATAAAAAGTCTTTATTGAGTAGCAGGCGTCGAACATCATTCCAATTGTCAGCCACGCTAGAGAGCCTTTCGTATAACCTTGTTTTAATTCACCTTGTTATATAAAGCCAACTTTTAAAATTTACAAACCAAGAAATTTAACTGCTATTCCACAAATACAAATAGTACCCCCTGCCAGGGCATGGGTATAACGCTCTAATCGTCCCATAGGCAGGAGGTTTGCACCCGAAGATAAAAGTATAACAATACTCAGCATTGTAGCAATTGTTACTATACCGAAGACACCCGTTACCAGCGCTAAACCAAAGATACTACTTTTTGCTGCAGGATACATTAATAAAGGAATTAAGGGCTCACAAGGACCAAATACAAAGATCGTAAAGAGTACCCAGGGCGTGAGATTCTTAGCTCCTTCTCCTTTGTGGATATGTAAATTGTCTTTACCATGGGTATGTCTGTGGATTTGACTGCTCATATCCTCATGAGCATGCCAGTGTATGTGCGGTCGATTTCTTCGTGCCCTGAATAAACCCCAAATGAAATACCCTATTCCAAAGGCTATAAGTATCCATGATGCGAGTCCGCCACGGAATGATTCTACTAATTCTAATTTTCTGATAGAAATGCCCAAAACGATACCTATGATGCCTAACAAAACGGAACTTAGCACATGACCGATACCACATAAAACGGTTATCCATGTTGTCTTGATCAGAGACCATTTTCTTGCCCGAGACATAACAATAAATGGCAGATAGTGGTCGGGCCCCAGCAACGTATGAAACAAACCTATAGAGGCAGCAGTGATGATGATAACGGTTAGTTCTTGAGACATTTTATAACCCTTTCAGTCAAACAGACTATTAAAATCTCTTCAAGATACAGCATAGTAACACAATTCTACAAAAAAACTAAATATTCTTACAAATATTCAACAAGTAAAAAAATTACTTATGTCCTGATCCAGCAAATTTGCTCTTAAACCCCAATAAAATTTTTCGACGATACGAATGGCACGACCTGGATCTCCATCCCATAGGGTGTTGTCCTGGATTTTTCTGGACAATTGGATTAGTCTATCAGCCAATTTGTCCGATCTTCCTTTAAAGAAAAATTCTGCGTTACCAGCATCCAGTTCCAGGGTCTCAGGATATGCGAGTTTTTCCGGAACGAGCGGGAAAGCTCCCGCTGCTGCCGCTTCTAGAACACTTATGCCAAAGAATTCATGGTCTGCCGTAGATACGAATACATCTGCTTCTAAAAGAGCAGATTCATACTGATGACGATGTTGTTGGTAGCCCCATCTATCGATAAAGTCGGAAAATTCCAGCCTGGCAGAGTGAAAGACATCTGGAATATTTTGAAATTGTTCACCAATAACGCTTAGCCGGAACTTTATTTTCCTTGCCTTTAAGATTCGTAGTGCTTCGAACATAAGTTCAGGATTTTTATCATATTCCCACCTTGCCGCCCACACAATACGCATAGGGCCCTGACGTCGTTTGCTTCTCTTTGGAAATTGATGGATGCCGGGATATTTTATGAAAGATTTGTGACGAATAGCCTCAACGGCTTCTAATGATCTGAAATCAGGCATGCGTTTTAGGAAACATTGCAGTTCACCTAAAAAAGTATCTCGATGATATGAAGAATTGAACCACACCGCAGTTGATGCCAGGGCGGTTGTCATATTAGTTAAAGCAAAATGAAAATCAAATTCATTATGATGTATCACGGGGTAAGTCAGCTGGTTTTCGTGAAAATAGGCAATAGAAGGAATCTTTTGTACTGAGGGATGAGTTAGGCCTTGATATTCTGCCAGATTTAACATGTCAGAACAAAAAAGGACGTCCCACTTTTCTCCTGCTTCGACTTTTTCAGCTGTCTGATTTGCCAATGTTATGGCTGAATGACGCATACGCCATTTCCATTTTCGGGGAGGAAGAGTCAGTAATGTCCATTTATGACGGCTGAAAGTTGTCCAACCATCCAGAAAGGCCTTATGACTACCACCATAATATGGTTCCAACGCCAGAATTTTTATGGATCTCATAAATTACATTTAAAAATATTAAGGTTTCAATAACAAAGTCAATGTTTAATTTATAAGGTTGTTATTGGAATTCCTTTCTAGTATGCTAAGCATGTTGAAAACCGAGCTTAAAGTACAATGTTTATATAGTTCACCAGGAGGCTGTGTCACCATGTCATCTCTGAAAGCGCTGATTATGTCAAGTATGTTTTCTAATTTATTTTATAAGATTTTCGCCAGAGGCGAATCTGCCTTGGGCACGACTTCACGGAGTTTATCCTGAGCAAGAAACATAAGATTCTTCACTTCGTTCAGAATGACAGAAGGCGAAGGGTTCAGCCCCCACTGCTAGTACGCCGCAGGCGCACGAGCAAGCTGTGGGGGTAAAAATGACAAAATACCCATTTTCTGGATTATGACACAACCTCGTAGTGGAAAGAAAAAGATATTTAAACAAAAATTGCTTTATACATTTTAGGAGACACTAATATGGCGGAAACACATTCGTTTGATATTGTATGCAAGGTAGAAATGCATGAGGTTAAAAACGCTGTCGATCAAGCCAGAAAGCAACTTGCGGTAAGATACGATTTCAAAGGAACTAAATCATCTATTACCTTAAACAACGATAATTCTATAACTTTGATTGCCGATGATGATTATAAGCTCAGAAGCTTGACAGATATTTTAAAAGAAAAACTTGCAAAGAGGAAGGTCCCCTTAAAGGCACTTAATTTTGGGAAAACCGAAAATGCGCTGGGAAATACCTTAAGACAGGTTATCACGCTTCAGTCAGGCATTCCTATGGAAAGAGCCAGAGAACTCGTTAAATTTATAAAAGGTATGAAACTAAAAGTACAGTCACATATTCAAGAAGACAAAGTCCGAATATCAGGGAAAAAGATAGACGAACTACAGACGATTATGCAGTCAATCAAAGACCAAAAATACGACTTCGCTATACAATTCGTAAATTACAAATAAAATCCGGACAAAATCTCCCTAGATCCTCACACCTACTTTTTTGAATTCTCTTTCGCTGTATAGCATTACGTAATCGGACAGTCCGGTTTTTTGTTTTATTCTTTCGATAACGCCTTCACATTCTTCATCAGTGTAACCATGAATCATGGTGAAGACGTTATACTCCCAATCTGGAAATGTCGGACGTTCATAACAGTGAGTTACCTCCTCAAAGCCTGCCATAATCTTCCCGCATTCATCAACTTTTTCACTGGGAACTTTCCACACGGTCATCGCATTGGAATTTATGCCTATCTTCCTATGAGCAATAGAGGCTGCCAGACGCCTTATCTTCCCATTTTCTAGAAGATCTTTTAATTTATCTATAACCTCTTTTTCTGGTATACCTAGATCATTAGCAATGTCCTCATAGGGTGTCTTTGTCAGAGGTATCCCATCTTGTATGTGTTTTATCAGTTTAATGTCTAGATTATCTTCTGTCATAAATTACTACCTTTCAGTACACCTTGTCATTCCCTGCCCGACCCGTCCGAACGGCATTGCCGGGCGGGCAGGGATCCGGATCTAATAATACTTACGTAAATACTTATAATTAGTTTATCTTGAATTTGACTCCTATCTTAAATTTCTTTGTTGTTGGCAACATACGAACTTTCAAACCTGTGCGTTCTTCAATTTCTTTAATATTTTCGGTAAGCTTGTCTTTCGATGACGCTGACATCGTAAACCAGATATTAAGAGGAATGTCCTTATTCCTTCCCTTTCTCAAGTAGTTGTGAGAAACGCCGCTATACCCATTTATTATCTTGCTCACCTCTTCTATTTTGTCCTCCGATACCTGCATCGCTGCAAGTGTGGCAGAGTTTCCAACGGCTTGAGTATTTATGATGGGGGCGATACGACGGACGTATTTATTTTCAACCATGAACTTTATTCTTTCAATAATTAAGTCTTCGTCGAGTCCCAATTCTTTGGCAAGGTCGAGAAATGGTCTATGTGTTAACGGAAGATTTGTTTGAAGCCTGTGAAGTATTTTTCTATCGATTTCATTAAGTGTCATTTTAATATTAAAAATGCATTGCTCTAACTACTGCATTTAGGAGTGTACCTCTTTGTTGTTTGGGCGTTTTGGCGTAGTGTATTCTTTATCCCTGAGCCTTCTTTTAAATTCTTCAATACCAATTTTTCTCACCAGTTCTCCAAAGCGTTTTTCTTTCTTTTCATTTAGTATTGCATCCACACATACGTCAAGGGCCCTAATCACTTCTGACTCATCTGCTAAGTCAAGGAGGTCATCCGCAAAACGTGGATGTCTTCCCAACTTTCCACCAATCATAACACGGTAACATTTCTTCTCTGTCTTTATAGTACCTGTAGGACAAACCTCAGCACAAAGTCCACAATGAACACAACGATCATAGTTAATTGTTACATTTCTTCTATTATTTTCAGAATGACTTGTGCGTTTTTTTTCTTCATGAGGTTTATTTGACAATCCTGAAATCCTTATGGCACCTTCCTTACATACCCTTAAACAGTTTCCACATCCGTTGCATTCAACATCCTTGTCTACAAATACCTTTGCCCTCACGTGTACACCAAAATCCCTGATCTGCGGCTGGGAACAGCAATTCGGACAGCTAGCTATCGCAATCTTCAGCCTCTGGTGTGGAAGAATTTTACCTTCAACCCTATTAATAAGCTGTTTGCTAAACTCTATTTCTCTCAACCTATCCTTTATTTTTTGTAAAAGGCCCTTAACACCTGCTATCAAAAATGGACATTCAACATCCTCTCCGCGGCATATATCGATATGATACATAGCAGGATATCCATCTTCTACTTCGTATTCATCGGACCTTTTCAGGATTTCAAACTTATCATCTCCTACATTTAAATCTAAAGAGAACGGATTTGCATTTATTACGCCTTTATTAACTCCATGATTTTTGGTTCCCATAAAGTTTGCCTTTACACCTTCTACATCCTCTACGGTGACCATATCCTTCCCCTTTTCACGAGCATGCTTTTCTATCTTTGAACGTGCAAGTCTTCTTACAAATACTGGTATATTTTCAAGTCTTGAACTTGCCTCTTTGTCCCATTCCATCAGTAAACAACTCCTTTGTAAAAGAAATCTCAAACCAAGAAGTTTCTTTGGTTATATTCTATTATACATGCTAACTAATTATTATATTTTATATAAATATCTAGTCAAACAAAAATTAAATACACTATTTATTCAAACCCTTCTCAAGGTATAAGATTACGCCTTTTGCTATCTCCTTTTTGCTTTTTAATGTACCTAGTTTATCACTATCACCACTTACCATGTATGCTGTATGACGGCTTCTTGAGATATTTTTGTAGTCATTTGCTATTATTAAATCAGCCTTGCTTCTTTTCAAAAAGCCTCTGGCTATCTTTATCAATTCCTCTTTTGTTTTATTTATCTCCAACTTAAATCCCACAAGTAAGGCATCCGGCCATATATCCTTGATAACGCTTATTACTTTTGGTGTTTGTACCAATTTCACTATTAATTCCTTTTTCCCAGAGGGTGTTTTATTAGATTTGGGTTTAGCCGGCACATAATCAGCTACAGCCATTGCATGAACAATTGCATCGTATCTTTTATCCCTTAATCTTTTTTGCAGGATTCTTATTAAGTCATTATTGGTTTCGATTTCTATTAACTTAAGCTGAGAAGATCTTATGACAGTGTGTTTTTTGATTACCGGGAACAAACTGTCCTTTCCGTATAAGAACGTAACAATCGCACCATTACGCATTGCCTCTAGAGCTATTTCTGTGCCAAGCTTACCTGTTGATGTGTTGGTTATATAACGAACAACATCCAGGTAACCACGTGTGGACCCGGCAGTAATGAGGATTTTTTTTCTATCAAGGGGGGGCATTGAAAATGAAAATTCCAAATTTCAAAATAAGGGCTTAACTAAACTTCATAAATTGTATTTTGCATTAAGGAAAGGAGTTAATTTATTCTAATTCAATAGTATTCACCTCTCCAAATTCAGTCAAGGGCCTATCAAATTGTTCCATATTACCGATAACGAGCAATTTTATCTTGTCAGGGTGCAAATACTCTTTGGCCACACGCAGTATGTCTTCCCTTGTTATAGCCTTTATATTATCTACATAAGTTTCAAGATAGTCTAAGGGTAATCCCTCATATTCTATACTAACCATCTGTCCAACAATGCTGGCGCTTGATGTGAACTTAAAGATGAATTGATTTACGAAGGTATCCTTGGCCAATTCTAACTCCTCGTCACTAACGAGTTCATTTCGTATTTTTCTCACCTCATCAAGGGCCAGGTTTATGGCCCTTACGGTTGATTCACTCTTTGTCTGACATGATATGAAGAAGAAACCAAGATCTCTTGGTGTATGGAAGGCGCTGTATGCCGAATATGCCAACCCTTCGTCCGAACGAACCTTGCTTGGTATTCGAGCCGTAAAGCCCCCACTACCGAGGATAAAGCTCAATATCTTAATCGGGAAATAATCCTTACTTAATCTACGTATGCCTAAATGCCCGGCAACTACATGGGCCTGATTGATATCCTTATAAATATAATATGTCGATTTTTGAAATTCCTTTTCCACCTGTGGCACTTCTGGAAAGTCAATCTTAGTTTTTTCCCACTTTGCAAAAACGGTCTTTATCTTTTTTAATATATCTTCAGTATCAAAATCTCCTGAAATTCCCATAATGGCATTGTTTGGGTGAAAATACTTGTTGTGAAAGTTAATCATGTCCTCTCTGGTTATGTTCTCAATAGTCTCTCTATACCCTATTGTTCTTCTGCTATAAGGGTGGTCTTCTTTATACAATATCTTTCTGAATTCTCGGAAGACAATTTGTCCAGGGCTATCATTTTCCCTTCTGATACTTTCCAACGTTTCATCTTTTTTTTTCTTGATCATGTCTTCAGGAAAGGCGGGATTCATAATTACATCGGCAAAAATCTCCAGACCTTTATCAATATCTTTCTTCATTGTGGATAGGGAAGCGCTCCCCGATTCCCTCCCGATAGATGTCTCAACAGATGCAGCTATGAATTCCAGTTCTTCATTAATCTGCTCTGGCTTTCTTGTCCTCGTACCTCCCCTCCTCATTACGCTGCCTACCAGGCTTGCAAGCCCGGCCTTTTCCTTAGATTCATAAACAGCGCCAGTCCTAAAGCGTACGGTAACATTAAATATAGGTAAATCATGGTCTTCAAGAAGGTAAACAATCATACCGTTATCTAAAACCACCCTCTTGGGTTTCGGCGGTGTGAATTCGATTGGCTTATACTTAAACTTAGAGATTATCCTTGCACCTTCTGATTGTGGCTCGCTTGACTCCATAATCTGGGCATGTCCACCGTGTCCGTTGTATGCAAGAAGTTCTTCTGTCTGCACAAAATAGAAAATTGACCACATAAAAACTGGAAAAAAAATATAACTTAGTGAATTCTTAACTTTTTCTATTTTCATGATTTCTTTCATTTCTCCTTCTTCACTAAGATAGCTACCGTTCTATTAGTCTTCGTAAAATATTTATTTGCAACACGCATGATATCCTCCGGTGTAACGGCAAGCGTATTTTCTACCAAGGTATTAAGATATCTCCACCCATATATTGCCTCGTAAGAGGCTATCTTATTTGCCAGCCCTGACGAAGATTCCAGGCTTCTTACAAAATTCGCTTCGAGCTGGTTCTTGATCTTTTGCAGTTCATGGTCAGTTACAGGTGTTGCCTTTAGTTTTTCCAGCTCTTCGTATATTGCCTCTTCAACATCTTCTGCCGTATGCGGACTTCTTGGTGTACAGAAGAAGAGAAAGGCGTCTGCGTATTTAGACGGTCCACCATAAGCGTGGGCCGACACAGCAATTCGTTTATCCTCTATCAGGCTTTTATACAACCTCGAAGTCCTTCCGCTGGAGAGTATTGCCTCTATAACATCAAAGACATACTGGTCCGGATGACCGGCTGCGGGTTTATGATAAGCTATAGACAAAACAGGATTGGCATCATATTCAACATAGATCCTACGTTCTCCAATCTGTTTTGGTTCTACAGTCGTAACCTTGGGGGAAGGCGGCTGGCGTGGAATATCACCAAAATATTTTTCTACAAGTCTGATTACTTCATCTGGATTTATGTCTCCGACTGCTACTATAACGGCATTATTTGGTGAGTAATATTGTTTGAAATATTTGGCAACCTCCTCCTTTTTTATGTTTTGCAGGTCTGACATCCAGCCTATAACAGGCCAGCCGTAAGGATGGGCCGTATATGTGGCTGCGTTTAGTTGTTCTATTAACAAACCAAAGGGACTATTCTCCGTGCGGAGACGCCTTTCCTCCATCACTACATCCCTTTCAGAATAGAACTCCCTCAGGACGAGGTTATGCATACGGTCTGATTCCATAAACGCCCATAATTCAAGCCTGTTTGCGGGAAGGTTACAATAATAATATGTCGCGTCACTACTGGTAGACGCATTAAGACCTGTAGCGCCATTTTTAAGATAAATAGACCACATCTCATCCTTAACTATTAACTCCTTTTGCTTCTTCCATACTCCTCGTAATTCTTTTTCCAGGAGTTCTACCTTTCCTTTATCAGCATAATCACCTCTGGCCTTTTCTGCTTCGATCTTGGCAATAAGTTCGTCCTCCTTCTCAAGGAGAGGCCTTTCGCTTTCATAATCTTTTATCCCAAAGATCTTTGTGCCCTTAAACATCATGTGTTCAAACAGATGAGACGCCCCCGTAATCCCGGGGTGCTCATTTACAGATCCAACCTTATAAACTATACGGAGTGAGACAGTTGGAACATCGTGTTTCTCCAGCATCAATATTTTTAAGCCGTTCTTAAGTACGTGCTCCTTAACATCGAGCTTAAGTTCTTGTGCATAAGAGGTTGCACAATAACAGAGTATTAAGGGAATAATCAAAAACCTAATTCTAAAAATCTTCATCAAACAGCTCCTCTCTCTCTCTCTTTTTTTATAACACGGATTTTCACTGATAATATTACAATTGTGGTTTACAGACTTTGGAGGAAAGGAAGTAAATCTGAAATCCGCATTCTAAAATTTAAATACAAGTTACCTATTCCGCATACGAGAAACCACACTTATCTTTTAGATGAGGGAAGAAATCCCTCTCATTGTATGGATATATCTTACACATGTGCGGCTTGTGATCGTGTATCTTGCACATTGCAAGGCCATTTTCATCATAAAGGAGTTTGGGGCATCGTATCGACGCCTGGCAGCAGAGGCCACACCTTTTACATTCACCCTTTCTCTCTTTTATTGATTCGGCAACTTCCTCTTTATTAAAGAAATAATAATATCTCCTCCATATTTGATGTTTAAATGAGGAAATGAAAATATTGACGTTTTGCACGATAGTTATATTCTAATAACTTTGTCGATTAAATCAAACAAAAACATTGACAAGTCCCGGATACTATGATATATGATGTGATTCTAAAATTTTCTTATGCCAATAATTTTTACTCATGATAAAGACTTTTTTAGCTAAAAAAGAAGAAGTCCAAAGGGATTGGCACTTAATTGATGCCAAGGATAAAATTCTAGGAAGAATGGCGAGCCGCATTGCTATGATTCTTCAGGGGAAAACAAAACCCACATATACTCCGCATGTTGATACAGGCGATTTTGTTATTGTTATTAATGCGGAAAAAATAAGACTGACTGGCAATAAGATGAGGGATAAGGTCTATTATACTTATTCAGGCTATCCTGGAGGTCTCAAGAAATATCCCGTAAAACTCTGGCTGGACAAACATCCAGACAGGGTGGTTAAGTTAGCAGTTAAAAGAATGTTGCCAAAGACAAAGCTTGGGCATGCTATGATAAAAAAGTTAAAGGTCTATGCAGGACCTGATCATCCCCATAAGGCTCAGCAACCTAAAATTTTGGAAATCTAATTAAAGGAAACGTAAAGTGGCTGACAATACAGGTTTTATTTGGGGTACAGGTAGACGTAAATCATCTGTAGCCAGAGTTAGAATAAGAAAAGGTAGCGGAAAAATTATTGTAAATCGTAAAGAACTAGATGACTATTTTTGTAGAGACTGTGATAAATTTGCAGTTCGGCTACCATTAAAAACCACAAAAAAACTGGGGAATTATGACGTATTTGTAAACGTTAACGGTGGTGGTTCAACCGGCCAAGCCGGAGCAACATCTTTAGGTATTGCCAGGGCCCTTTACAAATCAGATCAAACACTTGCAGAGAGTTTAAGAAGCGCTGGCCTCTTTACTCGCGATAGCAGAATGAAGGAGCGTAAAAAATATGGACAAAAGGGTGCGAGGAAAAGCTTCCAATGGACTAAGAGATAACGTCCCGGAAATTCTATAACCTCCTGAGAATTAGGGGGGATTTTAAGGCTATTGCTTCACACATGGGATAATGCATCAAATCCTAAATTAGAAGCACGAAATTCGAAATAAATTCAAAACGCAAAAATTCTAAAATTCAAAACAATATGAGCCAAAAAGCCAAAATCGTTTTGGACATTGGAAAATTTGGATTTCGGATTTGTTTCGGTTTTAGATATTAGGATTTAGTATTTAAATATCTCAAAACCCACTATTCTATCATTCCAGTTGCGGAGTTAGGTTTGATATTCATTGTATTTTTATCCAAGGACTTCCAATTTAAGACAGCAGTTACCTCCTTCCTTTATAGAAGTTTGTAGTCAGTTTTATCCCTTCCTGAAGCTTCACTTTCGGTCTCCAATTCAGCTGCTCTGCTGCCTTGGTACTATCAAGACAAATATGATCAATTTCTCCAGGCCGTTTCTTATCATAGATCGGCTTTATGTCAAGCCCTAATGCATCCCTTACGGCCTCGAATATGTCTATGTCTTTTGTCTCTTTACCCCAACCAAGATTAAAGATCTCGCCGTCCAAACTTACATTATCGAACATAACATTCATGTTTGCATTTATGAGATCATCCACATAAACGTAATCCCTTGTCTTAGTCCCATCACCGAATATAGTTGGACGTTTGCCATCCAGCATCTGTTCTGTAAATATAGCGACAACTCCCGCTTCACCATGAGGGTCTTGCCTTGGACCATAAACATTGGGGTATCTCAACACTGTGTACTGCAGGCCATCGGTTTGTTTAAAGACGAATAAATAATGCTCGACGGTATGCTTACTTACGCCATATTGAGATAGAGGGTCTACGGGATGATTTTCATCTGCTGGCAGATATTTCGGCTCTCCATAAACTGCGCCACCAGTTGATATATATATGAATTTCTTTATATTGTACTTGTTTGATAAACCAATTAGGTTCAGAGAACCAAATATATTGACCTGTGCATCGTATAAAGGCTCGTTAACAGACCTCCGCAGGTTAACCTGAGCGGCGTGGTGATTGACAATATCAGGTCTTTCTTTTGAAAATATTCCTTCCAGTTTTTCAGCATTGCCTATATCTTCTTTAAAAAAGGTGGCCTTCTGGTTGATATTTTCTTTTTTACCTGCTGAAAGATTATCAATTACTATTACATCATGTCCTTGAGATATTAAACTATCAACCAAATGAGACGCAATAAACCCTGCGCCACCCGTAACAAGTATTTTCATAACGCATTATCCGTGCTACTGTTTTTTGCCAGAGAATGTAGATTATGTTGAAGTGAAGCCAGGTAGACCTTTGTTAATTTATTTATCCTTGTATAGTTTATCCACGGCCACATCAAAGTCTGTTTCCTTATTAGTTGCGTCCAGTTTTTTCCGAAATATTACGTGACAGTGATGACATGACTTCTTAAATGCTTCCAATCGAATCTTAGCCATTTCATTATCTTTATCCTGACATGCAAGCAAAAATTTTTCTATTGACTTGTTAAATTCCTGTTTTAGTCCAAAAAAATCCTTCGGAATATCAGATTTGTTAAGGTCTAATTTTTCAAAAGATTTACCTATTTTACTACACAGGCTAATCGCTTCATCCCAGCTATCTTCACTCAATTTGCGTGTTAATAGCTGGGTATCTTTCTTCATTTGTTTCCCCACTTCTTTGAAGCCAAGCTTGGTATACCATTCAACAGCTTCCTCTTGTTGCACTTCTCCCTTTCCGCAGGAAAAGATAAAAATTAAACCAACTAATGAATACTTCAAAACTTTTTTCGCAAACCTCTTAGAATATATTTCCATCATATAAACAAATCCTTCCTACTAAAATAATATCTAGTTATTTATTATGTCCTATGCCAATGCACGAAGGCCAGGCAAGTCTCCCTCGCTCGCAATATACTGCAGCATGCCATTTCCTGCATAGCAACATTCACCTAGCCTGTTTGTATCAATCTTAAACTGCTTTGAAAACAAATTAAAGCCGTGATTCAATTCGCCGCCACCGTAAACCCTAAAGAGATGACGATTTTCAAGGAAAATACGAGCCAATTGGTACGTTCCAGATCTAAAGGATCTATTCTCTATTAAACCATAAGGGCCATTGGCAAACATGGTTTGAATGGTCTTTTGCTTTATCCTTTCTTTGTATAGTAACATAGTCTTTGGACCGTTATCTAACGCTTCTTCTTTTGCATGAATTTCTTCACCTTTTAAAAAATCCACATATCTTAAATTACCAAATCTCTTTTTCTTTTTGTCTATCATCCTCCCTACTTTCACATCAACAGGTATGTGTATTTTATCCTTAAAATCCTCCATTATTTGATGTAATACGTCATCATAATTTGAATCTATTTTTGAACTCCCAATTTTGTAATTCTGAAATCTTAAAAAAGGATTCCTCATCGCACCACCGAGAAAAACCTCAAAACCCTTTCTTAATAATTTTTGTAATGCCCCAATTTTATCCTGGACCTTAAACCCACCTAGAAATGCCGCAGCAGGTAGAATTGGTTTAATAAGCTTTTCCATCAAATCCTTTTCTCTCTTTAATAAAAACCCGATAGCTGTTTTTTTCACAAATTTAGGCAAATAAAAGACAGACGTATCTTTGTTTTGACACACAGACAATGCATCATTAACATAAATATCAAAATACGAGGATAGGACTCTGGCAAGCTCTAGCTTTTTACTTTTATTTTTAGACCTTTCTCCACTTTCGTATCTCAGGTTCTGGAGTAACAATATATGGCCTCTGCGTAAGTTTCTGATACAGGTCTCTACATCTTCACCAATACAAGAATTTATAAATGATATCTTATCACCATATATTTTTTTTAAAAATTTAAAAATTATTTGGGCATCTGTATCTAAGCCCTTGTAATCAATATCTTTCTTCAATCTGAGTTCATGTAACTTTGGCCTACCAATATGCGTTCCTAATACAATTATGGCTCCTTTATCCATTAAATAATTAATTGTAGTGCAATGTGCCATAATCTTGGAGTCATCAAGAATCCTTCTGTTTGATATCGGAACATTAAAATCTGTTCGAAGAAAAATCTTTTTATGCCTAACATTTAGTTGATTCAGGACTTTGAATTTCATACTCTTATTCTCGGGATACGATTTTCACACATGGTGTGGAAAAATTGATTACACTCACGACAAATACAAGATGTTAAATTGATTGTCAAACATGAAAGGGGTTAGAAAAGCCCTTTTACCTTGCCAGTTTCTACATCCACATCCACACGTCTATAGGCAGGATCGGAACAGGTACCCGGCATGAGTTTGATAGCACCAGCAATTGGTACTACAAAACCCGCTCCCTTAAAAACCATTATATCCCGAATTTGAAGTTTCCAATTATTTGGAGCGCCCTTTATCTTTGGATCATCTGTAAGAGAAAGGTGAGTTTTAACCATGCAGGTTCCAAGTTTTGCAATTTCAGGGTCATCTTCCATTGCTTTTATTTTCTTTAAAGCTTCTGGAGCATAGTCGACTCCGTCTGCACCATAAACTTGCTCTGCAATCATCTCGATACGCGTCCTTAAAGGAGTATCTAATTCATAGAGAAATTTAAAGTTATTGGATTCGTTACAGGCATCGATTACGGCATCGGCCAGTTCTAAGGCTCCATCACCCCCCTTTTCCCAATGCTTGGAAAGGGCAACACGGGCCCCGGCAGATTCCGCCAGCCGGCGAACCACCTTGATTTCGGCATCTGTATCCGTATAGAAATTGTTGATACAAACCACAGGATTGATCCCCGCCTTCTTAATCACATTAATAAGATGGATGAGATTTTCGGTTCCTTTTTCCACCCAACCAACATTTTCTTTCTTGTAGCATGGATCCAGGGGATGTCCGGGAATCGGAACGGGTGCACCACCGTGGCATTTGAGCGCTCTGATGGTAGCAACAAGAACTGCCGCCTTGGGATGGTTCCCGGAAAAACGGCATTTCAAGTTCCAGAATTTTTCAAACCCGATATCCGCCCCGAAACCAGATTCGGTTACGTGATAATCACCCAGCTTCAACCCTACTCTATCGGCTACAATCGAAGACTGGCCAATGGCAATATTTGCGAAAGGACCTGCATGCACGAATACCGGCTGCCCCTCAATGGTCTGCATCAGATTCGGATTAAGCGCTTCTACCATCCATGCAGTCATAGCGCCATCAACTTCCAGATCAGCGGTGGTTACTGGTTCGCCGGATTTGCTGTAGGCCAACACGATTCGCCCCATCCGCTCACGCATATCTTTCAAGTCTTTAGCAACCGCCAGAATCGCCATAATCTCCGAGGAAACGGCTATGGCGAATCCGGATTCCATCATGAATCCATCCATTTTCCCACCAATACCGATAACGATGTCACGGAGTGACTGGGCACAAAAATCGAGAATCCACTTAAATTCAACCCTATTTGGGTCAATGTCAATACGCTTCAGATTCCTTTTAGCAAGCTGTTTGTCGTTGTAGTTAAATTCGTGTTGTATTCTGGATGTAAGAGCCACCATCGCCAGGTTATGAGCGTTCATAATGGCATTAATGTCACCTGTCAGTCCAAGAGAAAAAGGAGTTAAGGGGATACATTGGGAAAGTCCTCCACCTGCGGCAGACCCCTTGATATTCATAGTAGGCCCCCCGGACGGTTGACGAATGGCCCCAACAATGTTTTTGCCTCTTTTCCCCAGACCTTGCACCAATCCCATTGTGGTGGTGGATTTCCCCTCACCCAGAGGGGTTGGGGTGATGGCAGTTACATCAATGTATTTCCCGTCCGGCTTATTCTCAAATCGTTTCAGAACCTTTTTAAAATCAACCTTTGCTACGTAATGCCCGTGGGGAAGCAGTTCTTCTTTCTCCAGACCTAACTCTTCGGCCAATTGATGCACTGTCTTCATTTGAGTTGCAGCATTTTCTGCTATTTCCCAATCTGCATGTTTGGTGGGATCCAATGCCATAGTTATACCTCCTTAATAATTTGTCTATTCCTCTAACTCATAATGCCGTTTTGCCACCCTGATTCATTCCCGTCTCAAGACCTACCATAGTAACTTTTTTCTTATTAAACCTTCATGCTCTTTCAGGACACCACGAAACATGAAAATTATAGATTCCCTGCCCGACCCGTCCCCGCCTGTACCAGAACGGACAGGCGAACGGCACCCGCCAGAACGACGTTGTCGGGCGGGCAGACCCAGATCGGGAATCTATTTTCGGATCAAAAATTCTAAAAAAAAGGCCAACACTGGCTCACCGACTAAAAAACTGAGATAGTGTTGGTCTACATTCAACCTAAATACTTTTCTGAATAACTCTTGGCTGTTTTAAGTGTCAGATATATACCAAATTCGTATTGAGATGTCAATACATTTAAGGTTCCATTTGATTTATCTTTTGAATTTGTACGGTATTAAGCGTAAGACACCTATTCGTTCTCGATAGCACATTACGCAGAATATATCTGATGAAAAAAAAGATGGGGGGTCATAAACTTATTCGTCTATTTGAGGGTTTTCCAAATCCACATCACTACCCTTATCAGTAAACGTCTTAAACTTGGTATTTACGGGCCTTTCAGAACGAATATGCAGATCTCTCTGTGGGAAAGGTATTTCGATTTTGTTTTCTCTGAATATCCTGTCAATTGCGAAATTTATATCACTTATTGCCATCCATCGTTTGAATATGTGGGCCCAGAAATATACCTCGAAATTCAATGAACTATTCCCAAACTCCGAAAAGCGTACTATCGGCGCAGGTTCCTTTTCTACATGTGGATGTGAATCTACTACTTTAAGTAAACATTTCTTTACAAGTTCTGTATCTGAACCATACGCAACGCCTACTACTATTTTAGACCTCAGTAACATATCACCTCCATGAACCCAATTCACCACGTTACTCTCGAGGAATCTTGAGTTTGGTACAACCACTGTCTTCCTGTCAAAGGTATTTACCACAGTACTTCTAATACTGATCTTTTCAACCTTGCCCGCAATATCCTTATCAAGCGTTATCACATCACCAATCTTTATCGGTTTTTCAAAGAAAATTATAATGCCACTTACAAGATTATTGATTATATTCTGCATCCCAAAGCCCAAACCGATACCGAATGCACCAGCAAATATAGCAAGGCTCCTTAATGGAATCCCTGCAATATTTAACCCTACTATTGCCGCAATACCAATTATGAAATATGTTACCCCGGATGAAATTGCTTGACGGGCGCCTTGTTCTAATTGGGCCTTGTCATAAACTTTTGTTCGCAGTACATTTCTCAAATACCTGGCACATATAAAAGCCGCCACCAGGACTAATATGCCAATTAACATCTTAAAAGGCGTTGTATATCTTCCCTCAGCAAGTACGAACTTGTACGTTAAACTATTCTTTATTGAAACAAACACATATAAGACATTTTCATAAACATTTCGGAATAACTCTGGCGCCGCTGGCGAACTTACAACATCTTTAAACGTGTCATTCCACATTCCAAAGATTATGATTACAGTAACAATTAAAATTCCGTAATCCAGTAAACTTTTGTAAACCCTTAACCTCAGATTTAAGGATCTTTTTTCAGATTCGAATTCTTCTTCATCAAGCTGTCTTCCCAGCTTTAACTTGCGTTCTTGTGAGAGCAATAGTCGCCTCAATAGAAATCGGTATATAACGTAAGCAATAATTGAAACAATCAGGCTCTTGATGAGGGTCACTATGAGGGTATATGTTAATAGTGCATATCCAAGACTTCGTATGGCAAAAAGCAGGACAATAAAAGCAATAAGTAATGGATAAAGAATATTAATAACCTTATTAACGAACTTACCAATAGCGCTCTCAGAATATGGTAACAACTTTAGCAAAACCGACCTTTGACTGGCAGCTATCCAAACAGCAAGAAAAATCGTAACTATCCTGTAAATGAACCATAATAATTCGATAACGTCCTTTTTATAGCTGTAGACATTCAAGACAAAAATTAACGTTATTGTTATTGCTGAGAAGAGTAGAATTCTGTTTAAACCCTTGAAGATATGCCTTGCAGAAGAGTAAGTAATCGGAATCCATCGCCTCTCACCTGTGTACGGACTCAAGGATTCGACAACAGTGCCTCTTAATAATTTATAAACCGATAGAATTGCAAATCCATAAATGGTAGATAGAATTACTGGTGCATTAGAGGGGACCGTAAGAGATATTGTGAGGGTTATTACGAACAAAAAGAACATAGTCAACGTATTCAGCATTATACGGAGCAGACCCGGTATAAGTTCGAATGTGTAAAATGTCTGCGGAGATATTGCTGTGAATCTATCTATCTTTCGATTTGCCCATTTGTTGAGGAAACGTCTGGCAAAAAAAGTTAATAAAATAACTGCTATGATGATAGATACCTTTACAATGAAAGCCGATATATTTTTAGTATTCGACATGTAAATACTAAGTTTCTTTAAATTTTGGACTGATGCATTATAGAAATCAAAAGGTTTGTCCTTAAGAGACTTTATATCCGTTAAGCCCAATATCACCGTATCTGTTGATATCTTACTCTCACGCCTTGCCCAAACATTTGCCGCTCGTACCTGAGAAAGTTCTTTTTCCGCAACTGCCAATCTTTCCAACAAGACATTGCCTAACTCTAATCTTTCATTTAATACTTTAACCTTTGTCTCTAGTAGATTGTTTTGTTCTTCCATATGTTTAATGCGTAGGCTTGCAAGTTTTATTAACTGTTCGCCTAATACCTTGTCTGAGAAACCTTCTAATTCCTGCTCTATGTTAGATTTTTCTCCTGGAACAGTTGGTATGAAATCGGTACGTGCATTCTTTAAACTTTCAGCTATGATGGTTTTTTGTTTTTCTGCAGCAGTCAATAAGCTTTGAACGGTTTTTATCTTATCCTGTATCTTCTTTGACTCAATTTCAATAACACCCAGTTCTTCAGCAATTTCACCGGGAGTATTTTCGCCACCGAGCATTTCTTCAATATCTTTTTGTTTCCTTTCGAACTCTGCACGGTCCTTGTGCCTTTCTGTACCTGCAGTAATTAATTCATCCTTTAATGTTGCTATAAGTCCTTGTTGCTTATGTACATCAGCCTCAACTCCCAGGACCCTTTTCTTTTCAGGAGATGTCTCTTCTAATTGTTTCTGTACGGCAATTTCTGCCTCCTGTAATGCCTTTTTCTTTTCCAATTCAGCCTTAGCCTTTTCTTCTTCCGCAATCCTCCTTCTTTCTGCCTCGGCTCTCTTAGCCTCTTCTGCCTCTTTTTCCTTTCTCTGGGTCTCTGCTTCTTTAAATTTTAGCGACAATACGCTGGCTATTTCGGTTTTAACATCTTTTTCCAGCTCTATATTTAACTTTTGCACCTGGGCAGATTGTGAACTTAATCTTGCCAATCTTGTTTGTTCAAATAATAAATTGATTTTGTCATCCTGTAATTTAATCTCATTCTCTAAAAGATGTTTCTCATTATCAATTAAGAGGGCCTCTTCTTGTGTTGTAGGTTTTTGGCTTGTTAGTTTTTCCAGCTCGTACTGTAGTTTCTTTCTTTCCTTTTCAAGACTTAATTTTGCTCCATCATTCGTTGTTTGTAATGTTAAAAGATGTGCTTCCTTTTCTTTAACTGCTGCAAGAATTGCCTCTAACCGTGCCTTAAGTAGTTCTACCTCCTCTTGAATACTTTCAAGTTGGGCTGCAGATAGCAAAGCAGCTTCATTACTTACCTTGTCTTTCCTTTCAATCAAAGCAGACATAACCCCAAATGCTTTTTCTAAATTGCCAGCTACTTCTGTCATTTCCATCCGGACTCTAATGGCTTCATTTAAGGTATTTATCCTATCTTCGATAACATTTTTTTGTTTTGCGACTAAATCTAAAGACTCTCCCTTTACTTTATCTTCAATTAATTTCTCCTTTGTTGCATTTAATGTCCTTAATTCTTCCTTTAGAGTATTTACGCTTGATTCTAGGTAGACCACATCTTGCTTATGACTTTCAAGAATCTTTTGAAACTCTGTTCGCTCTACCGCTATACTCCCAATATCAACAGCTTGACTACAATGCCCAACTTTGGACATGGCAAAGTGTATGATGGAAGCCAATATAATAATGACGAATGTCAATTTCTTTGTAGTCATTTTAAATCTCACTATGTATCAAGAAATGCGTCTTTGAGTAATTTCTCTGCTTTTATTAACAACACTAATGGACAACACACGTGCGGGTTTCTTTGTCCAAATTCCGTATGGTGAGTAATATAGCAGGAAAGGTAGGAAAGTGGTAACAAAAGGTATTCAGATGTAGCCTTTTTAGACATAAAGATTGGTAAATACGTTATCATCACTGCATATGCCTGTCAAGGTTTTTTCAGCATATAGGATTCGTAGAAACATTATTTACGCCTCTCAACCAGTTGGATTATGTGCTAGAACGAATGCGAGTATTTATTTCAATAGCGAAGTTATGTAAATGTTCTATTTGGGGCCTAATGCTTTCACGTCCGTAATCATAAAGGTAAATTCATAGTCTCTTTTGTATCCATCAAAGCTAACAGGTAATTTGAGGTAGAAGGTAGAACCTTTAAGTGTCATCCCATCCCCCTGAAATGCGTACTCTGGGAGCATACTGTGGTCTAGATAATCAATTTCTATATCCTTGACGGTTGTCCAACCTTCACCAATGTCAGCGCCTGGCCATACATTGATCCATATATTCCCCTCACTTGCCGATTTTGGGGCAATCTTTATCGGGCTTAAATAAAGATCGTCTCTCATGAAATCCTTCATTGCAGAAGCGTATCCCCACCCAAAGAGAATACTGTGAGGCTTTCCCCAAGTGTCGATGTATTCTGCTTCATCCTCGACAAAGTAAATGTTATCTTCTGACCTGTTATATATAGACACCCAGATGTATTCAGCAGTAGGAGTAAATTGAAAAGAAACATCTTTGTCTTCATAATGAAGACCTTCTACATAAGGATCGATGAGTGAAAAACTGTAGCGATATGGACTATACGTACAACCTACTAAAAGCAATAATATTATTATAGAAGGAATCCCTCGTAATCTAACCATTTTTACCTGCAATTAAAATAACAACCACTCATCAATACTTTACAATCTCACCTAAATGAAGCGAAGCAAGAACAGACTATTGGAAGATTGCAGAGGTCTATATTCTATTATCTATTTAGATTTCTTTAATTGCGTATCTGACCATTGCCTTGGACGATGTATTTGTATGATGTGAGTTCGTTCAGGCCCATTGGGCCACGGGCATGAAGCTTGTCGGTACTGATGCCAATCTCTGCCCCCATCCCAAATTCAAAACCAT
>JBHHYH010000016.1:0-49164 GCA_046757465.1 Candidatus Scalinduaceae bacterium
TGCTATATTGTTAAAAATTTGTAAATAAAATGTGCTGTTCTAGTCTAGACCCTTAAATAGTTAGTTACTTTTTTAACATTTTAAAAAAGGAGGGATGATATGAACGAATCGCATAGCGATAAAGAAATTCTGGTGGTTGCATCCAAGATCAAGAAGTACGTCCGTTCAGTAGCTGGAATGAGTACTTCGGCCAACGTCTTACCAAAATTGTCTGATAGCGTTCGCAGCTTGTGTGATCAGGCAATCGAGAATGCAAGAGCGGATGGCCGCAAGACCGTAATGGACAGGGACTTTACTTAAGGGGAAAGTATGATCTTACGTTCTTTGGATAAATATCGTGATGTAGGTCTGCTCATTCTACGAGTAGGTATTGGTATCATGTTTATGGGACATGGTCTGCCTAAATTAATCGCTGGCCCGGATAAATGGTTGATTCTCGGTGGAACTATGAATGCCTTGGGAGTTGACTTCGCCCCCATGGCCTGGGGTTTCATGGCGGCATTTTCAGAATTTGCTGGTGGCATGCTATTGGCCTTGGGTTTTTTTACCCGTCCGGCTTGTTTCTTTCTGCTTACAACTATGATCGTGGCAACAGCCATGCACATCAGCAACGGTGATCCCTTCCTCAAGTATTCTCATGCGATGGAGGCAGGGATTCTGTTCTTAAGTTTGGTTTTCATCGGTCCGGGGAAGTACTCCCTGGATGATCTAACCAGCTCTACCAGAAGTGCCCGTCACACGAATACGGCCAAGTCAGAAGTGATCACTTAACACTTATTTTTCCGACTCTCTTTTTATACGCGAATCCTTAACGTCTCTGAAATTTTATAACTCTTCAAAAGAAAATAAGTTAAATATTAAAATTAAAAATATATTGTCGATTGGCGACAGGGTGTCCGAGAATTAGAAAAAGCGTTTTTTTATCATTTTTACCCCCATTCCTTGCTTCCGCAAGGAAGCATTGGGGGCTGAATCATGTCCTGAATGATCCTGAACTAGTTTCAGGACATAATCTCAGAATCTTTAAATTTAAGGGTTTTCAGAAGTAGGGGCTGAAGATTTTCAGCCCGTACAGTGTATGAGATCCCGGATCAAATCCGCCCGACTGCCATTTGCCCGCCCGGCAACCAGCCCGACAACGTCGTTCTGACGAGTGCCGTTCGGACGGGTCGGGCAGGGAATGACAATTCTCGGACAGCCTGGCGAGATGTGACACTATCTCTCCCGGCCATTATGTTTTGTAAAACGTCGCGAGTTGGCCGAACGACACTATGCGTTCGGATCTTTAACGCTTTTTGAATCCTATGAATAACTTGCCTTTATCAGCCGAGGAGTTTGAGTATCGACATGCCCGAACCAAGGCACGGTGGGAACACATTCCAAAGAAATTTCGATTCTTCAGTCAGACCCTGGGCCGCACCCAGGCGATTGGCTGTGTGGCTTTGGAAATCACGCAACGCTGTAACCTTGACTGCACGCTCTGCTATTTAAGCAAGAACAGCCAGAGCGTGCCTGATCTGCCGATGACGGAATTAAAACGCCGGGTGGATGTCATCCGGCAGGAATTTGGCGCTGGTACGAATGTTCAGGTGACCGGAGGGGACCCCACTATGCGGCCACAGGAAGAGTTGTTGGAAGTCGTCCGGTATATTCGTGCGAGGAAGATGTCACCAGTCCTATTTACCAACGGGATTAAAGCGACGCGAAAATTGCTGAGGAAATTGAAAGAAGCGGGTCTGGCCGAAGTGGCCTTTCATGTCGACAACACTCAGAAACGTTCCGGTTACACCAAGGAAGTAGAACTCAACCAGGTGCGCGAACAATATATTGAGCGGATCAGAGGATTGGACCTGCCGGTTTATTTCAACACCACGGTGCATCAAGGCAATTTTCATGAAATTCCTGAGCTGGTGCGTTTTTTTGTCAGCTACTCCGATGTCGTGTTAATCGCCAGCTTTCAAATACAGACCGATATAGGAAGAGGCATTTGGCATCAGCGTGCAAAACTCATCACCCTGGACACCGTTCATCGCCAGATAGAAAAGGGGCTGGGACGTCAGATGACATGGGACGCCTTGAAAATGGGCCATCCGGAATGCCATCGGCAAACTTATGCACTAGTGGTGGGTGGCAAAATTGTGGATTGCTTAGATAGTCCTGAACTCATCCGTTTGTGGTTAAAGGATTTTGGTGATTTTCCGCTGTACCGCTCTCGGCAATGGCGCAACGCGTGGCGCATTCTGAGCCGGGTAATTCGCCGGCAGCAATGGTTGTTACCGGCAGGTCGCTTTCTG
Organism: Candidatus Scalinduaceae bacterium; assembly: GCA_046757465.1. Classification (GTDB taxonomy): domain Bacteria; phylum Planctomycetota; class Brocadiia; order Brocadiales; family Scalinduaceae; genus Scalindua_A. The sequence goes on from JBHHYH010000016.1 coordinate 2,295, forward strand.
ATCCGCAAAGTCAAAGCCCATGGGCGGGACTGGATTCGAGGCGGGTTCAGGGCGCATAATATTATGTTTTTCATTGAGAATTTCCAGGATCGGAACCGATTGGGACCGGAGCGCCTTGATCTGTGCAGTTTTCAAGTGATGACGCAAAACGGGCCGATTTCAATGTGCCTGCACAATGCCCACCGGAATGAATACATCCTTCCAGAGAACCAGCCGGGAGTATATCCAGAAGAGGGCCTCAGCTCGAAACCAGCCGCTGGAATGGGTTGTTCGAGATATTGACTTAACAACATATAAGTACAGAACGCATTCAGTGGTTATATGTGTGACTTATCTCCACTCATAGCTTTTTTGAATAAGTAGTTAGATATTCAGCCACACCATCTGCTGTTGGCTTCATGCCCTTCGCACCTTTATGCCAACCCGCAGGACAGACTTCTCCATGCTGCTCGTGAAATTGTAAGGCATCGACTACACGAAGCATCTCATCGACATTCCGTCCGAGAGGAAGATTGTTGACTACCTGATGTTGAACTATGCCGTCCTTATCTATTAAAAATGATGCGCGTAATGCAACGCCTGCATCAGTAAATTCAATCCCATACGCGCGAGCAATCTCATGCTTAACATCCGCTACCATCGGGAACCCTATCGGGCCAATACCTCCCTTTTGTACAGGCGTATTTCGCCAGGAAAAATGGGTGAACTGTGAATCGATAGAGACACAGACGACTTCCACGCCTCGTTTCTTAAATTCATCCATTCGCCTGTCGTGGGCAATTATCTCCGTCGGACACACAAATGTGAAATCCAGCGGGTAGAAGAAAAGCACTACATATTTCCCCTTCAAATCAGACAGTTTAAAGTCTTCCTTAATGGTACCGTCTGGTAACACGGCAGCAGCCGTAAAATCGGGTGCTTTTTTAGTAACTAATACACTCATATCAGTTCTCCTTTCGTTTAAAAATAATTAATTGCTAAATAATAATCATTACAGATTAGAAATTATCACATTTTATATTGGAAGTCAATCAGGAATTTTTATTTCTTTTTTAATTGCAATATCTCTTGCCCTTTCATAGCCCGCATCTAAGTGTCTGGCAATACCGATACCGGGGTCCACGGTTAACACCCTTTCGAGTCTCTTTTTTCTTTCATCTTTCCCATCTGCAACTATTACCATACCCGCATGCAACGAGTTGCCAATGCCCACTCCTCCCCCATGATGAAAGCTTACCCAGCTTGCGCCTGCTATTGCATTCAGGGCAAAATTAATGAGAGGCCAATCAGCTATGGAGTCACTCCCATCCCTCATATCCTCTGTCTCTCTATTAGGGGAAGCCACTGAGCCACAGTCAAGGTGGTCTCTTCCAATTACGACTGGCGCCTTTATCTTACCATTTTTCACCATATTATTTATAATCATGCCAAATTCTGCCCTGTCTCCATAACCCAACCAGCATATTCGTGCCGGTAATCCCTCCATAGGAATCTTGCCCTTTGCAAGATTTACCCACCTGATGAGTGATAAGTCCTCCGGAAATGTTTTTAGCAATTCGTTGTCAATCTCTTCAATATCAGCCCTATCGCCGGATAATGCCGCCCATCGGAAAGGCCCCTTTCCCCCGCAAAAAAGTGGACGTATATAGGCAGGTACAAAACCGGGATATTTAAATTTGCCATTATCCCTTCTTACTTCGACACCCGCCAATTCTGCCTGTCCACGTAGGTTATTTCCATAATCGAAACATACAGCTCTCTTTTCCTGCATCCTCAATATCGCATTAGTATGGATAAGAATAGAATCTAATGCCCTCTTTCTATATTCTTTCCTGTCCTTTTGACGAAGGTTATCAAGTTCACTTAATTCACCTGTTGGTACGTATGAATATATGTCGTGTGCCGGTGTCTGGTCTGTAACGATGTCCGGAATAACGTCCCTCCTTACTAACTCAGGGTGAACGTCTGCAGCGTTGCCTACCAGCCCAACCGAAAGCGGAACTTCCTTTTTCTTAGCATCCATCACCCATTCTAAAGCCACATCAATTTTATCCGTAATCCTATCACAATATCCTTCATCCACTTTTCTCTGTATCCTCTCTCTCCTGACTTCCACATCCAGGATTACGCCTTCATTCATAGTAACTGCAAGAGACTGGGCACCACTCATACCACCCATTCCCGCAGTTAAGATAAACTTTCCCTTCAAAGAGGTCGAATCAAACTCCTTCTTCCCAAGAGCCGCAAACGTCTCGTAAGTACCCTGTATTATCCCCTGTGTGCCGATATAAATCCAGCTACCCGCCGTCATCTGTCCATACATAATCAGTCCCATCTCATCGTATTTATCAAAGTTATCCTGTGTAGCCCATGCTGGTACGATGTTTGTATTTGCAATGACAACCCTGGGAGATTGTTCATATGTCTTTGCTACATAAACCGGCTTCCCTGACTGTATGCATAATGTCTCATCATCTTTGAGACTCTTTAATGCCTTAACTATCTTGTTATACTCCCTCCAATTCCTCGCTGCCCTTCCCGTCCCTCCATAAACAATAAGTTCCTCTGGTTGTATTGCCACATTGGGGTCAAGGTTATTCATTAACATCCTTAATGCAGCTTCGCTGTCCCAGTTGTTGCACTGCAAGTCTGTACCGGTATATGCCCTTATGGGAAATTCCGGTCGTTCCTTGTAAAACATCGGCCTTATCATAAATCACACCTCAGGCAGGAATTTTGCCAGTTCCTGCTGCCAATCCCACGTCTTCATCTTAATTTCTTCGAATTCATCAACACCTTCAAGTTTATCCTCGTTCTCTTCAAGAAAACAATATACCATACCCAGAAATTCCTTCAGTTCACTAACTTGTTTTAAAATGTCCATTATTCCTCCTTTCGCTTCCTTTGTTCGGACCGGAATAATTATAGCGCATCCACCTTCTGGCAGATGCGCTATAAAATGTGAAATAGCTACCACACTAATCTGTCATTACAGGCCAGTCACTCCGAGAAGCCTTATGACATTCAAAACACACATTTCTCAACATTGAATCAAAAGTTTCATACGTTTCCACTATATCTCTATTTTTGGCGGTTTCTACAAGGTTTTTGGTAGCGACAGCAAGTGATTTCACGTATTTTTCATATTCCCCCTTCATTGATTCGTCAGACATTTTGAATTTCCGCCCTTCCAGTCCCCATTTTTCTTCTGGAAAAAACATATTAACCATGTTCGCACTGATTCCGGCTATCTTATTAGCCTCCTTGATAACCACATCGAAATCAGCTTTCAATATTCCGCCCAGAATCTTAGACATAGACGAACCTATTGCTCCCATCACACCTCGAGTTGCTACAGAACCATGCATATCAACAGTACTCTCAACATCCTCTCCAAAGGCCTTACTAAATTTCCAGACACAGGTTATAGCTCCTGTGGTAATAGCGAACATACAAAGCAATGTTATACACATTTGACAGATTTTCTTCATTATGCATATCTCCTTTCTATTAAAATTCTTTTTCAATCAATAAAAATAATACACAAAATCTTTTACAAGTACTTGTTTTTCTTCCGTTTCAAGCAATCTTTCTGTAATAGCAGCACAATCAACTTTAATAAATGATAGCATTACAAGCTCATTTTACAACTTTACATAAAAGTTGTAATGATTGTCGTTCGCAAAAACGCATTCCATAATATTTTCTCATAAAAACTTCTCAGTCCCTCTCTCCTTCAGGTCTACAATCCCAAACACTCCATGGAGTCCAATAAACAACTTTTTTTCCATCCTTAAGCCAGAACAACGTGCCCTTTCTTACGCGATCACACTTTTGCTTACCAAACGTTCTCGTATGTATCTCCTTTATCTCGCTTTCAAGGTAATAATCTACCTGGTGCCACTCAAATGGCGACTTGTCAACGATCTCCCATAACTCTATGTCCTCCATTTTGAGATCGTTTGAATCGTATTTACTTTTCTCCACCGCAACTTCATACCTTACTCGATCTTCAACTTCAACCCATTCCGTCTCTGGTGCATCTGGCTTAACCTTTTTCGGGAGTTGATCTTTATCCAGATTAAAGACATCTATGTGTTGTGCATGAACCATTTTTAACACCAGACCATCAATAAAAAAGGAAAAAATGTTTATTGTTAAAAATGTGCATACAGCCAGCACGATCTTAACCTTAGCCAATTTTGACATTAACGTCTCCTTTCGTTTACTAAAAAAAATCGTAATATGACTACTTTAACGCTCCAATCTTCTTTTCTACTGATGCAAGTATTGCCCCATCATGAACTAATTCACGCATTTTGTCAATGTCGATTGCCAGTATCCTATCTTCCTCCAGATGTGGAATATGTTTCCTGATAAGCTTGTATGCCCCTAACGTTCCAACGCCTGCCTTAAGGTTTGTAAAGAGGTCAAGCGCCTGTGCTGCGCATAATAGTTCAATGGCTATTACGTTTTCAACATTAAATAATACCTGTCTGCACTTCCTTGCAGCAATAGTGCCCATGCTAACATGATCTTCCTTATTGGCTGATGTAGGAATTGAGTCTACACTGGCGGGATGCGACAACGTTTTATTTTCTGAAACCAGAGAGGCTGCGGTATATTGTGCAATCATTAATCCCGAGTTAATACCCGGATTTTTTACCAAAAAGGCTGGCAATCCACTTAGAAGAGGATTTACCAGCCTTTCTATCCTCCTTTCAGATATGTTTGCAATCTCAGATAATGCAATTGTGAGAAAATCCATAGCCAATGCAATAGGTTGACCATGGAAATTCCCACCATTATTGAATATTTCGCCAGTATCTGGAAAGATCAAGGGATTATCAGTGGCGGAGTTCATCTCAGTTTCAATTATTTTTTTGACATAACTAAGGGCTTCCGTAGACGCCCCGTGTACCTGAGGGCAACATCTTATTGAATATGCATCTTGAACCCTGGCGCAGTCTTCATGAGAAGAGATTATCTCGCTATCTTTCGTAATTCCCCTTAAATTCTCAGCGCTAATTAATTGTCCGTTATGGGGTCTTACCCTATGAATCTTTTCATTCAATTCTATGTTTGAACCCAGTAGTACTTCAAGACTCATCCCTGCTGCTATATCAGCAGTTTTCAGTAATTTATCGGAATCATTTACCACCAGCGCACCGACACCCGTCATCACCTGTGTCCCATTAATTAATGCCAACCCTTCTCCTGCCTCAAGCTCACATACTTTTATACCTGCCTCTTTCATTGCCTGTTTCCCCGGGAGCAATTTGTCTTTATAAATAGCTTCACCTTCTCCGATTAAGACCAGTGCCAGATGCGCCAGAGGCGCTAAATCACCACTGGCTCCCACTGACCCTTTTTCAGGAATAACAGGATGTACCCCTATATTCAACATATCTATTAAGGTCTTTAACGTGCTGTACCTGGCGCCAGAATTACCTTTTGCAAGGCTATTTATCCTTAACAACATTATCGCGCGAACTGACTCTTCGTCAAACACATTACCCACACCTGCAGAATGGCTCATAATGATGTTCTTCTGCAATTGCTTTCTCTGATCTTTTGTTATGACTACATCACTTAATGCACCAAAACCCGTTGTGACACCGTATATTACTTTTCTGTCATCAATGGCTCTTTTAATTATTCTCTGAACCGAAGTCAATGTTTCTTTAACGTCCTTGCCAAGACTTACTCTAACCCCTTTCCGAACTACAGGTTCAATATGAGATATTTTTAAATTCTCACCGTTAACTATTACGTTTTTCATAATTTATCAGTCTACGGCAGAGGGTATTAGTTTGTTATTGAGGAACAAACATACACCTTGTCATTCCCGACACCCGTCCGAAGGACGGACATGATCGGGAATCTATGTTAGATTCCCACTGGAGTTTACCCTCACAAAAGTGGGGGCGGGAATGACACTTTTGAATCTTGGAGGCTTATTCCAAATAACTAACAACATTTTTCTTACAATCCTAATACGGAAAACACTTCCTCTATTGATGAATATTTTATGGGATAATCAATCTCTTGCCTTTTAATTACTACAACATCTATCCCCATTCCCTTTGCAGCCTGAATCTTTTCCGGTACACCACCTACACTACCACTATCTTTTGTTATCACAATATCTATCTTATACTGCTTGAACATTGCCTTATTAAGCTCCAGCGAAAACGGACCTTGAAGGGCAAGTATATTTGATGATTTAATACCCATCTTGATACACTGCACAATATGATCTGGTACAGGCAATATTCTGACGTAAATTTCTTTTTCATCCTTTAATTTAGTAAATTTTTCTACACTTTTAAAGCCCGTTGCTAATAATATTCGTTCCCTGTCAGATTTACTACACCACTCCACCGCATCATCAATATTTTTAACGATGTGTATGAATGGCTGATCTTCCACGGCTGTTTCATCTCTCTGAAATCTAATATACTCAATACCACTTTCCTTACACGCCTTTATTGCATTAAGAGATGCTTGAGTTGCGTATGGGTGCGTTGCATCGATCAGGGTCTCTATTTTTTTATTTCTTATGAGTTTGGACAAACCATTTACGTCAAGCCCTCCCTGCAGGCAGAGATGTCCCAGCCCCATTTTATCATAAATATCAAATCCATATTCGGTGGCTACAGTAGTGAGGAGTTCTTTCCCTCTATGATTTAGCTCTTTAACTATCTCCCTGCCCTCCTCTGTCCCGGACATTACCAATATCAAACTTTATACCCTCTCCTGGTTACCATATAATCATCATAAACAAAGGTAGTGGAATTTCCTATAATTACTATTGTAGACATATCTATTGGATGTCTCAGCATTTCATTCAGGTTAGTAATTACGACTGATTGGCCCTCTCGCATGGCGTCTTTAACTATACCGACAGGTGTGTCTGGTGATTTATAGGTTAGTAATATCTTGGCTGCCTTTTCTATCTGCCACTTCCTCTCGGAGCTCTTTGGGTTATATAATGCAATTACAAAATCACCTTCTGCAGCAAGCCTTAACCTTCTCTCAATTAAGTCCCAGGGTGTAAGGAGATCGCTCAGGCTTATAACAACGTGATCATGCATCAATGGGCTTCCTAAAAGCGCCCCTGCTGCATTTTCAGATGATATTCCGGGAATAACCTCAATGGGAATCTTTTGATTTCCATTATTTGCAATCTCTAATACCAGACCCGCCATACCATACACACCCGGATCGCCACTGCTTATTACGGAAACAACCTTCCCGGATACTGTCTTTTCTATAGCTGTGGTAGCACGCTTGATTTCCGCACGCATCCCCGATGCGATTACGTCTTTACCCTTAATCAAATCAGTTATTAAGGTGATATATGTCTTATAACCAACAATGCAATCAGATCCCTTCAAGACCTCAATAGCCCTGGTACTTAAATGCTCTGGATTCCCGGGACCAATACCTACCACGAAAAGTTTTCCTGTGCTACTGCTATTGTTACTCCCGGAAATTTTTGTTTCTTTAATATTAATTTAGTCTTTCTCCCTGAAATAAGGGCTGCTGGCTCACAAACACCACCTACCCCAATCTTCTTTTCCACAAAATCTGATTTAGTATAATTCTTTGCGCAAGTGTCAATCTCTTGCCTCGAAACAACACGCAGTGGAATATCGAGTTCTTCAAGGGCTTTTAATAAACCTGATTCATTAGCCTTTATGTCAACAGTCCCGGCCAGCCGAACACGTTTAATAGACACCTTTGCTTTTTTAAGCGCATTTTTGATAGCGTTTTTAACGTCTTTACTGGCAACAGCACGTTTACAACCTATTCCTATTATGATATCCTTTTTTGCCTCTGTGCCCGTAGTTATAACTGCATCTGTTTTAAGAATATTCGCAACCCTATGCGCCAATTTGTTTGCCCCACCCTCATGCCCTGAAACCAAACTAATTACAGACCGGCCGACGTCATCAACCACGACTACCGCCGGGTCAGTATGTTTATTCTTGATATACGGAGCGATTATGCGCACAACAATACCCGAGGCCATAATGAATATAAAACCTTCATAATCTGTAAATATTTCTCCAACCTGATCACCAAGATTCTTGGAAAAATAGGTTACGTTAAGAGTTGATTTTTTTATTTTCCCGGGTAGAAATAACGTAATCTCACTACACAGTTCCTCTTTGATACGCTCGGCTATTTTGAAACCCTCATCGGTAATTGCTATCAGTCCTAAATTCATAAAAATTAACCTTATATTACGTTTATAACTAACACTGTCAACAAAAAGCTATTATTTATCTAATTCTTAATAGCATGTAGGGTGGATTAAGGAGAGAAGCGACGAATCCACCTTTCCGAGAGTAATTGGTGGATTCGCTCCACTTAATCCACCCTACAACTGATAGAATCGAAATTTGAATTATCGCTTTTCTCTTTTGCAGAAAAGCGGACAAGTAGATTCCCGTTTAAAACATGCGGGAATGACAAATAGCCTTCACGCTTCTATCCTGTTATCCTGTCAGAAAAACAGCCGACTTCTATTTCTGCTGTTTCTTTTGAATTTTTGCCCAGGTATCACGGAGTGTTACAGTTCGATTGAAAACAAGATTCTCCCGCGATGTATCAGGATCGATACAAAAATAACCAAGCCTTTCAAACTGAAATCGATCGAGTGGTTTTGCTTCTTTCAGGCTGGGCTCTACCATGCAGTCTGATAGAACTTGAAGTGAATTAGGATTCAGATTTGATTTGAAATCATTTCCTTTTACCACCTCTTCAGGGTGTTCCTCTGTAAAAAGATAATCATACAATCTAACTTCGGCTTTTAGTGCATTAGCTGCAGACACCCAGTGAAGTGTTGATTTGACCTTGCGCCCGTCAGGGGCATTGCCACCACGCGTAGCTGGATCATAGCTGCAGTGCAATTCGACAGTCTGGCCTTTATCATCCTTTATGACATCAGTACAGGTCACAAAATATGCATAACGCAATCTAACTTCTCTTCCGGGTGATAAACGATAAAACTTAGGGGGAGGTTCTTCCATGAAATCTTCTTGTTCTATATATATCACTTTTGAAAAAGGAACTTTTCTGGTACCGGCCTCTGGGTCTTCAGGATTATTAAGTGCATCCATCCATTCAACCTCATTTTCAGGATAGTTATCTATGACTACTCTTAAGCGTCTTAGTACTGCCATTACACGGTTAGATGTCTTATTCAGGTCTTCCCGTAAACAATGTTCCAGCAGTGCGACATCAATAGTACTGTTAAACTTGCTGACACTAATACGCTTGCAGAATTGGCGAATGGATTCCGGGCTATATCCGCGCCTTCGCATGCCGGAGATAGTAGGCATGCGAGGGTCATCCCATACTTTCACATGTCCCTCGTCAACCAACTGTAAAAGTTTTCGCTTACTCATAACAGTATACGTAAGCTCTAACCGGGCAAACTCGATTTGTTGGGGATGATGAATTTCCAGCTTATCAAGATACCAGTCATATAAAGGTCTGTGATTCTCGAATTCTAACGTACATATTGAATGTGTAATTCCCTCAATAGAATCTTCCAGACCATGGGCCCAATCGTAGGTGGGATATATACACCACTTACTACCAGTCCGGTGATGGTCTGCATGTAGAATGCGGTACATAACAGGATCTCGCATATTCAGATTGGGTGATTTCATGTCGATTTTGGCACGAAGAACACGAGAACCATCTTCAAATTCACCATCTCGCATCCGCTTGAACAGGTCCTCGTTTTCTTCAACACTGCGGTTGCGATAAGGGCTATCCTTTCCGGGTGCCGTCAGGGTGCCGCGATGTTCAGTGATCTGGTCGGCGGTCAAGTCACAAACATACGCAAGTCCCTTTTTAATCAACTGTACTGCATACTCATACATTTTCTCAAAATAATCTGAAGCATAGTATAGATGTTCTCCCCAATCCCAACCCAGCCAGTGGACGTCTTCCTGGATAGAATTAACATATCTGGCTTCTTCCGTAATAGGGTTCGTATCATCATACCTTAAGTGGCAACGTCCCCCCTTGTTTTCAGCCGCAATGCCAAAATTCAGACAGATCGACTTGGCATGTCCAATATGCAAAAAACCATTTGGTTCCGGAGGAAATCTGGTAATTACCTTACCACCCCATTTGTTTCTTTTGATATCTTCAGCAACAATTGTTCTAATAAAATCTACTGAAGTCTTTTTGCCATCTTCACTATCTTTTTCTTGTCTGTTATTTTGTGTTTCCACTTACTATCCCTCTATGTTATAAATTTAGTATAACCTCTTATATACTTCTTTTATGTAAATTTTGCGCCATTATATAAAATCTAAATGTAATTGACATATATAAAAATATTTTTTAGTTATACTGTCAACAAAAAGTCATTATTTATAGTTTAAGTTTGTAATATGGTTACTTTAATATAATGCAAGTTCTTGACATGTAGAATTTTGTTAGATACATTAATTATTATACTGATTTAGAGAGGAGGTAAAGAAATACATGAAAGAAGTTCTGGTAGTTGGACATTGCGATCTGGATCATCCTCAAATCACTTCATTGATAGAAGGCAATTTTTCTGCGAAGGTAACGAGGGTAAAATTATTAAAGGAAACAAAAACGTATTTGGAGAAGAATAATTACGATTTAGTCATAATTAATCGAATTGGCGCCTTCGATCAAGAAAGCGGTATAGAGTTGATAAAGGAAATAAAAAAAGTTGGCTATTGTGAAGCGCCGTTAATGTTGGTTACAAACCATAGAGATCAAATGGATCTAGCAGTACAATGTGGGGCCGTCATGGGATTTGGTAAAGACAAGCTATATGACAAAGAAACTATAAAATTGTTAGGTAATTTTTTGGCATAAACTCAGGTTAATTAATACTCCTGGTTTTCAGAGTTTGTCCATCAATAAAATGTCTACTACAGGATAGAGTGCGGATTGTGGTTTGTATAATTGTTGATTCAAAAATCATTTAACACAGAAGTCATATAACCTTCAGTTATTTACATAAACAAACATACCTTAGTTTTCTATCCACCTACCCATAGAGCTATCCGCCTAAGGAAGATATGCTTCGGCGGGTTTCGCTAGACGAAGATGTGAACTTGCTGCGGACTTCACCAGTAGGGCTTCACTTAATAATATTTACATTAATAAATAAGTCCCTTAGGAAATTTGTGTTGATTAAGTAAGCAATTTTTACTGATGAAAAACATTCTTTTCTCCTCATCCTCGTTATGGCATTATCATAAGTGTTTGCATACTTATAGATTATAACATTCATTTAAAAATTCCAAATTTGGTATGATATTTGTGTATATTAATGTTAAGCACTTTTATATGGAACCTCCAATTATAATTCTATATAGAAGTATAACTAAACCAATCACATAAGCGTTATAAATTGTTGCCAAATTTAAAAACAAACTAAAGAGATTTCTATGTATACTGGTAAAGAAAAGAGACAATACGAAAGAATAGAAAAACCGTTTATTGTAAAGTTACAAACCATACCGGATGAACCCAAAGAGCGGATCTCTCCCGATTGGGATATGGTTGTTTCAAAAGATTTGGGGGCTGGAGGCGTATTTTTTTATTCCAGTAAAAATCTAAGAATTGGTACGGCTTTAGATTTCAAAATAGGCTTTTCTACATCTTCACCACCTGTAGAATGCGTTGGGATAGTAATCCGCGTTAAAGAACAACCATACACCTCTATATTTGGTATCGCAGCAGCTTTTACTAAGATCGACAAACGAGACAGGGAAATGATAAATAAAACCGCTTTAGATATTTCAAGACTGGAAAATCATAATCTCAAGCGAGCCTATGCCTAGCTGCTCGAGTGGTTGTTGTGAAAACAGACACATCTTAGTTCCCACAGAACAGACTTACGTAAAAATCGTGTCTTTTTGGGACATTGTGTTTCTCAAAGGAACACTAGCAAGTCAGTATAATATTCCTTCTCATTGGCATCCATAAGTCATATGTATATAAGTACACGTATCTTACGGTGCATATCTTTAAAAGAATCCCATTTTGGTATGTTATTTGTTATCAATGATAGTCGCTTTTTTGAGCTTAACACTCTCATTACAATTTTATATAGAAGTATAAACAAACCAACTATAAAGCGTGATAAATTTTTGGCAAATTTAAAAAAACTGAAGGTATTACTATGTTTAATGGTAGTGAAAAAAGGAAATATAAAAGAATAGAAAAACCGTTTATTGTAAAGTTACAAACCATACCGGATGAACCTAAAGGGCGGATTTCTCCCGATTGGGATATGGTTGTTGCGAAAGATTTGGGGGCTGGGGGTGTATTTTTTCATTGTAGCAATAATTTAGGAATTGGTACCGTTTTAGATTTAAAAATAGGTTTTTCTACATACACACCTCCTATAAAATGTGTTGGGATAGTAGTCCGCATTAAAAAACAACCGTCCACCTCTATATTTGGTATTGCAGTAGCTTTTACGAAGATCGACGCACACGAAAAGGAAATGATAAATAGGACTGCTTTAGAAATGTCAAGACAGCCAAATCAAAATCTCAATCCAGCCTTTGCTTAATCGCCCAAGTGAGTGTTTGAAGAGTTTTTTATTAATCTACATATTCTGCTTTACATCTCAAGAATATAAATCCTGATGAATGGTTCTCCTCCTATAATTCTTACAACATTAGTATATGCTCGTTTCCTGATATTCATTGCATTTACATTATCCGTCTTTTATATTTCACACATAAAGCATTTTCAAATGCAATCACCTAATCACTCGTAAAGTGAAATTTTGTAGCAAAGCCACTTCGCCCATCATAATTCCACTCATGGTTACCCTCTTGAAATCTATGAGTAATGGCCTTCCCCATATTTAGTGTCGTGTCAAATTCACTTGCCCAAATAGGAAAATTCTTGTTAACAATCTGGGTCGGTTTATTAGAATCTCCCTTCCCTCGTAATATTTCCACATCCAATGTTAAATTCTCAACTACAGATGCCCTCTTACGCCATTCGGATAATTCTACCTGTATTGGTAAATATCTTACAGTTACCCTCTCTTTTGGAACTTTTGCAAAACCAAATACGTGGTTTTTAAAAATATCTAATAATGCCTTCCCATGGGCCCCTGAGGCGCCTTTCTCGTTGATGTAAAAGACAATCCAATTCTCGTCTGGTCTGGCAGTTAAGTCAGTTATACCAATGACTGTTTGTCCGCCTAAATCGTATTGCCCATACTTTCCCTTTTTAATATGAAATACACCCGTAATCTTACACGTCTTATTGTGCGTTGGTTCGCTTCCAAACAAGCACGGACAACCTGGATTGCACGTACACCCCTCAAAATATTCACCTTCGATTGACCAAGCTGGATTCGCAAAAACAGTACCTGAGATACCAAGGAATATGATAGCAACCAAGAATCCAGGCAATAAATACTTACTTCTCTGGAACATTTACTACCTCCCATTTAAAAATACTAAATTAAACATATTAAGTATTAAGGCAAAAAAATATACAAGAAATCTTTTTTAAAAGCAATTGTTTATTTGTCCTGTCACGATATAATACGGACAACTTCATCTAGGTACACGGTTTCTTATATACGGTGACATACCTATTTAAATGTCATTGCGAGTGAACAAAGACAGGTGCCGTTTTCCCATTGAATACGTTACTGTAATTATGAAATAGAGCACTAAGTATTTTACAAGTTAACGCCCTACTGGCGGACTACGATCGTCAACTGTAGCGGAGGTCTTAAGACCTCCATACACCATGGGATTAAACCCAATTTAAATATTCATCTAGCCATCTTAGCTAGTTATCCCATGGGCGTGGCAACCTAAAGGTTGCCGCTACGGGTTATGTTAAAATGAAAGACTATACTATTGGATTATTTCCTATATTGACTTTTGTAAAAATTTAAGAAATATGAAAATTGGTATCCCAAACGAGATTTCTGAAGGAGAAAGGCGTGTAGCTATCGTTCCAAAAATGGCTGCACAGTTAAAGAAAGATAATCATGATATACTCGTTGAAGCGGATGCAGGAGAATCAGCTTTTTTTTCCGACCCTGAATATGAACATGCTGGGGCAACGATCGTTGCAGATGCGCAATCCCTCTATGCAGAAGCTGATGTAATTATGAAGATCTGGTCCCCGCAAAAGCATGAAGTAGAGATGATGAAGCCAGGTTCAATATATATCGGATTCCTGGCCCCCACATCAAGATTAGACATTATACGACAGATGAAAAGAAAGAATATAACCAGTTTTGCCATGGAGTTTATCCCACGTATCGCGCGCTCACAGAGTATGGACGCTCTTAGTTCGATGGCCAGTATTGCAGGATATCGTGCTGTACTCATAGCTTCACAGCATCTTGGCAAATTCTTCCCACTCATGATGACTGCAGCCGGAACTATCCCACCAGCCAAGGTCTTGATACTTGGAGCAGGTGTTGCCGGGCTGCAGGCAATAGCCACGGCACGCAGACTTGGCGCAAGTGTTGAAGCATTCGATACTCGTCCTGCCGTAAGAGAACAGGTAGAAAGTCTCGGAGCACAATTCACAGAGATGGAACTCGTCGAGGATGCCGAGACTTCTGGAGGATACGCAAAAGAGATGTCGGATGAATTTCTAAAAAGAGAACGAGAAATTATCGGGGGCAGGATTGCACAGAATAACGTTGTTATTACAACTGCTCAGGTTTTTGGGGGAAAAGCCCCTATTCTGATAACGGGAGAAATGGTAAAGCAGATGAAGAAAGGCTCTGTCATCATCGACCTCGCTGCAGAGCAAGGAGGTAATTGTGAACTCACAGAAGCTGGAAAGAACATTGTTAGAAATGGTGTCACCATATGTGGTGAGGTAAACCTTCCTGCAACTCTTCCCATAGATGCAAGTCGTATGTATTCCAGAAACATAACAAACTTCTTCAGGCACTTGTACAAAACAAAAGATGGAGGTCTTGACTTCGAGGATGAAATTACAAAAAGTACGTGCATTACACACAAAGGCGAGATCTTGAATGAAATTGTGAAGAAAGTTCTTGAGAAAGGAGGAACAAATACGTGATTGAACCACTACTGGTATCAGTTTATATCTTTGTTCTGGCAGCCTTTGTCGGATTTGAAATCATCACAAAGGTACCTCCCCTATTACATACACCGCTCATGTCCGGCACTAACGCAATATCAGGCATAACGCTTGTTGGTTCTTTAATCAGCGCCGGCGCTGGACACTCAAAAGTTGGCACAATCTTAGGTTTAATAGCTTTAATTTTTGCTACTATCAACGTCGTTGGTGGGTTTCTGGTGACAGACAGAATGCTGGAAATGTTCAAAAAAGGAAAGAAAAAGGACTAATCCGTACATTATGAATATCATAATAGCACTTGCCTATCTTCTCTCATCTATCTTATTTATCTATGGACTGAAGAATCTCAGTTCACCCAAGACTGCACGCATGGGTAATTTTCTTGCTATGCTCGCAATGCTTATTGCAATCGTAGTAACTCTCCTTGATAAGAAGATTGTAGACTTTACTTTCATTATAACAGGACTCGTCATTGGCAGCGCAATCGGTGTCATTGCTGCCAAGAAAGTACATATGACCGCCATGCCACAGATGGTAGCGATGTTCAATGGTCTTGGCGGTGGGGCATCGGCCTTTGTTGCATTGGCAGTATACTATCGTATGACGGATGAGGCACAATTAAACATCATTATTTCGGCGGTGATTAGTCTGTTTATTGGTTCTCTGACACTTACGGGTAGTCTTGTTGCATATGGTAAACTGCAGGGGCTTCTCAAGTCTGCACCTGTTGTTTTCAAGATGCACCAAATGCTAAACTTGCTACTATTCACATCATTCGTGATCATGGGTATTTTCTTTACAATTAATCCAAACAATAGTTCAAGTTTGCTGGCCATTCTTGCCATAGCATCAGTATTGGGAGTGTTGTTTGTCATTCCGATTGGCGGCGCTAATATGCCAGTGGTTATATCTTTGCTGAACTCTTGCTCTGGTCTGGCTGCAGCATCTACGGGATTTGTACTTTCCAACAATGTTCTCATTATTAGTGGAGCCCTCGTCGGTGCTTCAGGTCTGATACTTACACGTATCATGTGCAAGGCGATGAACCGCTCTATTGCTGATGTTATTTTTGGAGCGGTTGGAGGCGTTGTTTCAGAAGATATTGGTAAGAAGGATAAACAAAGGGTTATTAAATATACTGAAGAAGACGCAGCCATGATACTTGAGAGTGCTCAATCGATTATTATTATTCCTGGTTATGGACTCGCAGTTGCCCAGGCCCAATTTGCCTTGTATGAGATGGCAAAGATTCTGATTGAAAAAGGTATCAGTGTGCGATATGCAATCCACCCGGTTGCAGGTCGTATGCCAGGACACATGAACGTCTTACTGGCAGAGGCAAACGTGCCCTATGATCTTCTTTTTGATCTGGGTGATATCAATGATGATTTTCAAAATACAGATGTTGCACTGGTAGTTGGCGCAAACGATGTTGTTAACCCGGCAGCAAGGGCTGATAAGGACAGCCCACTCTACGGTATGCCCATCCTCAATGCGGATAAGGCAAAGACCGTAATCATCTGCAAGAGGAGTTTGAGTCCAGGCTTCTCAGGCGTGGACAATGAACTGTTTTACAGCAGGAAAACAATGATGATTTTTGGCGATGCTAAAGATAGTATTAACACGATGGTAAAGTTGCTTAAAGCATAATCAAATTTTTAAATAAAAATATTGCATTAACACATTTGTATGTTATAGTATCCGCGAAGATTCTTCGAAAAACACTTAAACCCACCTGTAAACAATAAGCTACCTTCCAGTCCAAAACATTGGGTAATCTCCAGATCCATAATTCTAATCCAGTCTCAAATTATAAACTGTTTTCACCCGTTAACGGCCAACAACAATCTCTGTCATATGCACTATTTTTCATATTTCTAATATCGTTTTGCCTAAATCTTTTTCTATAAAGAATAAGTCAAAAAATCAGATATGAAAAGTAAACCCCGTTGGAATTTCGCCTGCCCTCCGTACTACTTCGGGAGGTGGGTAGTGGGCATTAAACCCCGTGTGAAAAAGCGGAAGCTGTCTAACTTTATAATCCCCCTACTTCCGCATTGGGCATCCGTACGGGGTAAACACATTAATAGTTGTCTTCCATATGCATACGTGCAAAAGTCATATGCAATAATCATTCTAGTTCTTTTTATTTTTATCTTATCATCGTGTAACTATTTTCAAGAATTTTCAAAACCCAAAATAACAACTCTTTCTTCTCCAAAAAACTATCATATAAAGACAATTGCAATCTTACCATTTAAGAATTTTACGGATAATGAGGAGGCTCCCATAACTCTAAGAAAGGCTATTTTTAGCAATTTAAGTCTTAGGGATTATGATCTGATAAAGCTGAAGCAGGTCGACCAGAGACTTCAGATGGCCTCGTATCATATAACGGATATAGGCAATGTTGGGCATTACAAACTGGGTAAGTTATTAGACGCTGACGCCTTAATATATGGAACTGTTACAAAATGTTCAAAGCTATATGGTGTTGTTTACTCACGTGTAGCCATAGGTGCAGAAATAGAGATGGTGGATGCCTCCAATTCCAAAACTATCTGGAAGGCAAACCATGTAGAGTTAACTCACAGTGGCACGCCACCCTTTTCTCCCTTCAGTATCCCTGAAAAAATAGTTGATAGCACAATCAATATAAGAGGTAAGGTTATAAATGATACTGCAGACAGATTAGCAAGGAAATTTGTTGATGGTATCCCTGAATTTAATACTAAAGAATATTTAAGGGAATACAATATCAATATAAAAAATGTGGGTAATAGAAAAGAGGTCCATTATAAAGTTCAGAGAAATGATACCTTATTCATGATAGCAAGGAAATTTTATGGACATGGTTCAAGGTGGAGGAATATTAAGTATGCTAATGGTGAAATTGAGGGTGCGTCGTTGAAAGTTGGTCATGATTTAGTCTTACCTGACGTACCGGTCCTTACAAACATAAATGATGCCGAACTATTAGACAAAGGGCATTACAAAAAAGCAGTTTATAAGGTGAAATGGGGAGATTCCCTATACAACATTGCATACATACTGTACCATGATGGTACGAAATGGCGTATTATATATGAAGATAACAAAGATAAGATTGAAAACATAAAAGACCTGACTGTTGGACAAGTGTTAATCATACCCCTCAATTCTTATCCAAAACACATATGTAAAAGCCCATGACAAAATATAAACCGTATCGAATACATCCGGGACCTTTTTTTGTCTCACGTACTAATATAAGTTTCTTCTTTGCAAACACTTATTAAGGATGCTTTAAACAAGAGACAATACATGACAAGTATTATAGATGATATTGTGTAGGGATTATATTTACGATATGTTGTGGATAGATTTACTGTTTGTGTAAAACTTTTTAAAAAATCATTAACACTATTCAATTGATATTTTCTGTCAGTCTATACCAATAATGATATTTTATTCATTTTTCATTTCCTCCTCACTAGAATCACCCAAATGTCTATCACCTGAATGAATATGTATTGCATCGTCTAATGTTGATATGTATATCCGCCCATCTCCTCCATGACTGGTTACAGCAACTTTCCTAATAGCTTCTACAACCCTTTCGACTTTATCATCTGGTACAACAAATTCTATTTCTTTTCGTTTGACGGCATCTGCCCTTTGCTCATAAACTTTCCCTCGATATACTTGCTTAATTATTTTTTTTTTACTTTCTCCAAATCCTGCACTTTCTTTAGACGTAATCCCATGATACCCTATACCGGATAAAACATCATTCAGTTCAAATTCCTTTTCTGGTCTTAAAATAACTTTGAAAAGTTTCATAGATAAATCCCTCCTCCATTTAATCTCTTTAACTTAATAATCTGTATTCATCCTCAACCTGCAAAGGCACCTATTTGTTGGATGAGAATTTTACCACCTTCGGTTTTACCAGTTTTTCGAAATCTTTATATGAAAGCCTGATCAACTCAGTGTGGGAACCAGCATTAAACGCAATTTCTTCGTCTTCACACAAACTTTTATCCACAAGAACTTCCATTCCATAAAGATTTCCGAATGGCGGCATAGCGCCGATTTCACACCCTGGAAACATGTCTTTAAATTCTTGCTCACTGGAAAGTTCAACGTTGCTCGCTCCAGTTGCTTCCTGCAAGAGTTCGAAATTTATCTTGCAATAAGCAGGCAAAACGGTCATGGTCATCTTACCTTCTATTTTTACCATCACTGTTTTGGCCAATTCTTTCCCAGGAATGTGTGCAGTTGCTGCAATTTCATTTGCAGTATAAGCTCTCGAGTGATCAATGGTCACGTACTTGATATTCTTGCTGTCTAAAAAATCCTTTAGCTTTTTTGATGGCATGATTACCCCCTCTCTAATTAGTTTTTGTTGCGGAAAGCTTAAATGCCCAAAAATGTCATTTTTACCCCCACAGCTTGCTCGCTTGCGCTTCGCAAGCTAGCAGTGGGGGCTGAGCTCTTCGCTTTCTGTCATCCTGAATCCTGTGCTGAATTGATTTCAGTATTATTCAGCATCTCCCCTGCCTGCCCGGCAACGCAGGGATTTCAGAATCTATATATATCAATCCTGATTAAGTTCAGGACCTGGTTCAAGGTAACAGTATAGTGTTTCCGCTCAGATACTAATTACTGCGTTCAATATTATACATGATTATATTATTTTACAACCTTATTCTTTTCCAAATCCAGCACATCTGTCCATATTATTATGTCTTCTCATCATTTTGGGCTGAATCGTACCACAACTACATCTCCATCCTGGATTTCATAGGCCTTACCCTCAATACGCTGTTTCCCGGCCCTGGCTACGGCAGCTTCGCTGCCTAGCTCAATCAGGTCTTCGTATCTAATCACCTCCATCCTGATAAAACCTTTCTCCATGTCTGTGTGGATCTTACCTGCAGCAGTGGGAGCCTTATCTCCTTTACGACATGTCCACACATGGACTTCCTTCGGTCCTGCAGTAAAGAAATTTACCAATCCCAGCATCCGGTATGCTGCACGAATTAAACGTTCTATAGATGACTCTTGCAAACCAAGTTCCTTCAAAAACTCCTGCTGATCCTCAGGTTCAAGTTGACTGACCTCGGCCTCATCCTTGCCGCAGATGACAACCATCTCAGAACCCTCAGAGTCAGCAATGGCCTGGAGTACTTTTACGTGTCTGTTTTCCACATCTTCTATGGACTTAATGTTGGCGATGTAGAGTACCGGTTTGAGTGAGACCATGTTGCATTCCCGCACACCAGCCAGTTCATGGTCGTTCAGATTCTGTTTGCGCGCTGGCACTCCCTCCTCAAGACTAGCTCTTACCTTCTCACAGTCGCCAACCTCACGGGCTGCCTCTTTGTCTCCCATACGCACCTTTTTAGACAGACGTTTTATCTTGTTCTGCAGCGTTTGACTGTCCGCAACAATCAGTTCTATGTCCGTAGTCTCAACGTCACGCTTGGGATCAATAGTGTCATACTCGAACGGGATATTTTCGTCTTCGAAGCACCGTATGACGTGCAGCAAGGCATCAACGTCCTTGATGTGGCCGAGCAGTTTGGCGCCGTGCCCTTCCCCACCGGTGGAGCCGGCCTTGAGACCGGGAATGTCTACTACCTCCAGTGTAGCAGGCACAACTTTGGGAGGGTTGTATATCTCCTTCAGAGGCTGGATACGCGGGTCGGGTACATTAACGGCAGCACGGTTCATCTCAGAACCGCCATAGATGGCTGCTTCGGCAGCAGTAATGGCATTGTAGATGGTGGTTTTCCCGCAACTCGGAAGGCCAATCAGGCCGCAATTTAATCCCATATAATGACCTTTTCAATGTCTAACTATCCATATATTCTTATTTAACACGAAAATAACTTTGGATTCCCTGCGAAAGCGGGACTAATTGCTGTACCTTCCTTTCGGAAGGAATCCAAAAGTTTTAATTTTCATGCTTCGTGGTGCCCTGAAAGGGCATGAAGGTTTAACATGAAAGAATGTCTTGTGTAGAAGCACGGGAATGATAAAGTTAAATAATCTCCACTTTTTAGCAAGTGTTTTAGTGCTCCTTCCAAAATTCCAACGGGGTTTAGTTAAACCGCCGCCTACTACTAAACATAAATCCACACCTCTTTTTTATCAAGTATATTTTTTTTAATATTGCCTTGCCTCTGGTACCGTTTCTTTGACTTTTCTAATCCCATGTTTCAGATGAATGTGATAGTCAGTCTTATATTGCTCTGTGGGGGAGATATTTTGCGGTTCTGGAATAGCCTTAACCTGCCCGGTTGCCGCGGTCTAATGGAATGTCTAGTATTCATTAACGATGAATCCATGAAATGTTTATTGTTATATATCACATGAGATCATGTTTTACCCTCCCAGCATTCCTTTTAACTCCTGGGAATTCTTTATAGCCCACCCTTCTATATCATTATTAAAGTATACATAGATATTCTTACCCAGTTTGTGCCAGTTTTTTATCCTCTTTGCATCTTCCTTCAGATACTCCTTACTGTAACAACCAGAATAAATAGCATTTTCAACCTTAGGACCATGCCGTCTCATATAAATAAAACTCGCAGTTGCAGGAATATTCTGAGGCATTCCTGGATAGTCAGCCTCACAAAGTGCCATATCCTCCTCCCTAAGAAGTTCGTATACACCTTTCGAAAACCAACTCTCATCCCTAAACTCAAAAGCATGACGATACTTGCCGTAAGGTCTGAGATATTTAATGAAGCTCTTCAATCTCTCAATATTTTTTTTATACCTGGGGGGTAGTTGCCATAAAATTACCGTAAGTTTCTCCCTTAATAGTTTTGCCCTGTCAAAGTATAACTTAAGGGAATCCTGACAATCTTTTAACCTCTTTACGTGAGTAATAAATCTACTGCCCTTCAGTGCAAAGGCGAAATCTTTAGGCGTCCTTTTATACCAGGATTTAAATGCCTTCTCTGTGGGAAGGCGATAGAAAGCCACGTTGAGTTCTACCGTATCAAAATGTTCTGTATAATATTCTAGCCATTTTCTCTTTGACAGGTTCCTGGGATAAAAGGTCCCGTCTCCCCAATGGTCATAAAAAAACCCACTGGTACCTACAAGAATTGATGGCCCTATTATATTAATGATTTCATTATTGTGCTTCTCAACTGTTTTTTGCAAAAAATTAAGTCCTTATTGAACCAACGAATATAATATCTAACTACTTTTTCTATCTTCGTTTTTCTTTGTAAGATGCCAGTCGTTTCTTAATCTCTTTATCAAAGCAATTGCCAGTGTCCCTGATAAACGCTTTTTCAAACCTCTCGAAGTGAATCTACAATATTCATACGTGAAGCCCTGAAGGCAGGGAGTATTCCACCTGCAAGGCCCATAAAGAGAGAAAATGACATGGCCTTGATTATGATTCCCGGCGTAATAGCAAAACTAAAGGCCAGTTCGGAAAATGTCTGAAAATTCATCGTGGAAACGGTTATAAACTGAAGTAAAGATGCAAAGAATAGACCGGCACATCCTCCGAAAAAACCAAGGATAAAGGACTCCAGGAGAAAGGCAAAGAGAATGCTCGAACGCTGAAAACCAAGGGCACGCAGCGTACCAATTTCAGCCGTACGATTGGCCACCGCAGCATACATCGTGATCATGGCTCCTACTACTGCACCGATTGAGAATATGAGTGTCAATGAAATGCCGAGTATACGCAAGAACGTTGCCATCGTCTCCGACTGTTTCAGGTAGTAATCTTTCTCCCGCAAGGCACCCAGCGTGAGTTGTGGGTTGCTTGAAATACGTTTCTTGAACCCTTGAAACAGGGAAGAATCCCTCAATCTGAAGATGACGGAAGAATACGTCTGTCGTCGAAATGACTGCATGAGCTGATCTGCATCTCCCCAGATTTCTGAACTAAATCCCGTATCCCCAGCATCAAAGATTCCGACTATGTTCCATGAACGCATGGCAAAGAAAAGTGTCTTCCGTAACCCTGAACTTTTAAAGCGTTTTGCCACACTCTGGCCAACCACGATTTCAGACGTACCCCGCCGGGGCATACGCCCGGCCATGAGTTTTACCTGTGGCCGTAAAGAAAAGGAGTGCTTACCGATTCCGCGGATAACCACATTAGCAATACCGTCGCTGTTTTTCTTTTGCAGGGTAATGAGCACCAGCAGTTCTTTGGCAACGAGCCTTTGACCATCTTTACCAATGGCTATTTCTGGCAGGGTTTCCACGATAGATGCCTGGTGTCTATCAATCCTGCTCTGCACCTCTGTCTCAGCAGACCGCCTGAGGATGACCACATTATCACTCGATCCTGTCTCGACGAGGGTTTTTTGCAGGCCCTCTGCAAGCATGATTATGGAGGCAAATACAAATACAACGAGTGCCATGCCTGATGCTGTAAGAATCGTAGTTAAACGCCTTGTGAGGAGATTACGCAGGCAATAGAAAAAGAGAAGGTTCACCTATCCAATCCTCCTGAGCCCTTCGGCAATCCTAACTGTAGAAGCCCTGAAGGCAGGAAATATCCCTGCTACAAACCCAACTATTACTGTAACCGTCAGGTCCAGATACATCGTTTCCCATGTTATATTGAACACCGGAAAGAATCTACCCACGGCCTCTGAAAATCCCATGGCTGCAGGGAATGTCAGTAAGATACCCATAACCCCGCCAAAGGCCGTAATCACCATGGATTCTCCAATAATGAGCAAGGTGATCTGCCAGGCATGAAAACCCAGTGTCTTAAATACGGCGTATTCTCCAATGCGCTCACGCACGGACATACCCATGGTATTAGCCACTACAGCAAGTATAATAAAAATGACAACAAGCGATACGAGCTGAACGGCTTTAATAATGGCCTCACTCATAGTAACGAAGCCCATCTGAAATGCCTTTTCAGTTTCGGTAAGTGTCTCGGCAAGGGAATTCTTAAAAGTTCTATCGATTGAGTCTGCTGTTCTGGCTGCTGTATACGGATTTTCTATGCCAATAATATAAAAACCAACATGGTCCGCGGAAACAGGCTGATTCTTTTTTAGTGATTCATTGAGATAGTCCCAGTGGAAAAAAAATAGTGTCTCATCTATATTCTTATCCCATCCATCATAAATACCGCATAATAGAAAGTCCCATTTTCCAGGAAAGATAGTTCCGGTAAGTGTTATCGTATCTCCAACACTCCAACCAAATTGCTCTGCAAGTTTCCTGCCTACCAAACATCCTTTCCTGTCACTGATAAACTTTCCCCTTTGATCATCCGGGATCACATACTCAGGATAAAGTTCCAGATAGCTCCTAGGTTCAACAGCGAAGTTTGCGAAAAAATTCTTTTTATCGATATAATAGCCACCAAACCAGTTGCCATAAGAGACGATTTTTACACCCTCAATGCGACGAATCTTGTCTCTATATGAAAGGGGTAATCTGAAGACCAGGGAGATTGAATTCCTCGTTATCAGGCGAGTTGCAGAAGAGGCCTCTACTCCAATGTACCATGCATCAATTACGGTGCGAAGCAATCCGAAGGCAAGAATAGCCACAGCCATACCGCACACGGTCAGAAAGGTACGTAGCTTATGCCGGAAAGCGTTTCTAAAGAGGATCTTAAAGATCATGACTGAGGATACCTTTGTCGAGATGTTCCATGGAATGTGCCCATTTGCCTGCCCATGGGTCATGAGTAACCATAATAATAGTCTTATCCAGGTCGCTATTAAGGTGACGCATAAGCTCAAGCACATTCTTAGCAGAAGCCCTGTCAAGATCGCCTGTAGGTTCATCAGCCACTAAAATGGCAGGATCAGTAACTACGGCTCTGGCAATGGCAACTCGTTGCTGCTGACCACCTGAGAGTTGATTTGGGTAGTGGCTAATGCGGTCTTCCATATTTACAATTTGCAAGGCTGCAGTTACGTGCGCCCTCCGCTCACTTCTGGAAAGTTCGGTCAAAAGGAGTGGTAATTCAACATTCTCAAAGGCAGTGAGCACGGGAATTAGATTATAAAATTGAAAAATAAAGCCCACGTTAACCGAACGCCAGAGGGCAAGATCAGTTTCAGAAAGTGTTGTAATACCCACTCCGCCTACTTCTATAGTGCCACTGTCCACATGGTCCAGTCCTGCAATGAGGTTTAGGAGCGTACTCTTCCCGGAACCTGAAGGGCCCATAAGTGCAAGAAACTCTCCCCTCTCTATTTCAAGCGAGATATTCTCAAGTACACGTATGATCTGGCTGTCCCTTTGATATGACTTACTTACGTTATTAATAGATACAATCAGTTCTTTATCTTGCATTCACTCTTCAATAATTTTTACCTTTTTCCCGTCTCTTATTTTGCCATGTGGTGACAACACTACCCTGTCTCCTGTTTCAATACCCGATAGAATTTCAACCATGCTATCAAGCCTTCTTCCTGTCTCAATCTTCTTTTCCATTGCACGGTTTTCCACTACTACATAGACGACATCCTGTCCTCTGGATTTAGCTATCGTTGAGACAGGTACCGCTTTCACAGGTTTTTGCTCTTTTTTTGTAACTTCTCGCTTGAGAAATGCTACCTTGGCGCTCATTTCTGGAATGATGCGTGAGTCTTTTTCTATGAATGCAATCTTGACCAGCACCGATGCCTTGCTCCGGTCAGCAGTGGGCACGATCATATGCACTTTTCCACGGAACCTTTCATTCGGTAACGCATCCAATTGAATTTCACACGGTTGACCTACCTTGACCTGTTCGATATTCGATTCTGAAACATCTGCCTCCACTTGAAGGGAATCCTTGTCCGCAATTGTCACCACAGAGGCACTAACGTTGGCCGCTGCACCTATAGGCGTTACCATATCACCGACATCTGCATTTTTAGTAAGCACAACGGCATCAAATGGCGCCCTGATATAGGTATATTCAAGATTTACCTCGGCTTCTTTTAATGCGGCCTCGGCAGCCTGAAGTGCTGCCTTCTTGGCTGCTACAGCCGCAATATCACTTTTGTGTCTGGCCTCAGCAATATCAAACTCAGATTGGGAAGCAACTTTATCCTTCAATAACTCTTTAGTACGGTCGAAAGCAAGAGATGCTTCGGTGAGTTCAGCTTCAGAATGCTTCAGCTCAAAACTGGCAACTTCAATATTGGCCTTTGCTTTAACAATCGCTGCCAGAAAATCCTTATTTTCCAATGTAGCAATGATATCTCCTTTTTTCACTTTACTTCCTTCCTCAACAAACAGTGAAACAAGCCAGCTCGTAATCTTTGAGGAAACTGCTGACTTGCGCTGTGCGACCACGTACCCGCTGGCATTTAGTAGTGTGAAGGTCTGAGAAGGATATATTAACGTCACATTTGCAATCTCCACCTTTCTTGCAGGTCTCAAAATACCAGTCCCATATAGGATTCCACCAAAAGCAAAAATGGCCAATACTATAAACAGGAGAAAATACCTTTGACGCTTATTTCGTTGTGTCTGAAATTTTGTCCTCTCAATGCGAAGCCTTGAAAGATCATCAACGTCCATGAATAAATGTTCCTTATACTTTAACAAGCTAACCCCCTCACCCTAACCCTCTCCCCTGGGGGAGATGGGATGGTGAGGGGGGATAACTGTATTTTATTGCCTTATAAGCACTTAAAATGGAAATTCATATACTATCAAGTTAGATTCTTCGCGGAGTTTGTCCTGAGCCAGAATCATTAGATTCTTCACTTCGTTCTGAATGACAGAAGGCGAAGGACACAGAACGACACTTTTATCACCACGATGTCATTCTGAAGAACCCTGCCCTGTCATTCTGAGTGAGCAAAGCGACCGAAGAATCTTATCTTTGAAATTCCTAGACATTGGTGTAGTCAATAATACCTTTTTCCTGGCCTAGTTTCACGACATTGTTTTCATAAAATTTCATAAGCTTAAGAATACAGAGAAGTCATATTAAACCTAAGTTGAGCGATTTTTCCTATAATTAATCTAACCTCCCCTTTGTCCCCTCCTTAACAAGGAGGGGAAGAGCGTTGCGAAGGGGTGGTTTTTATGTCACTTACTATATAATATAAATTTACAAGTAACTACTGTATTAAAAACATTAGCACTATTGAGCTTTAAAATCGCTCAACTTAGGTTGAACATGATTGAGAAAACAAAGATAAAAGATTTTATTGTTTTATTCTTCGATAATAAACTGAATCCCCCTTGTCCTCTCTATCAGAGAAGTGAAGGGGGATTACAAATACAAACTTATTTTCCACTTTCAAATATTTCATCTAACCATACTAATGTGTGTACTGCAAGAGCAATTTTAACGTTAGGACTTCATGGTATTTACACAAGAGAATTGGCAAAAAAAGCTGATTTAAAAGATGAATAGAAAAGACAAAGAGGATGTTTTATGTAAAGTAATTATGTATCAAGTTGAGACCTGACACTCACTTCCACTCATCAGTTTGGTAGTATTGGAAAGAATGGTAACTTGTACCTATATGCATACTATTTCTTACATTATTCAATATTTTTTTAGGCAAATTAACTGGTAATCTTCTTTTGTCAACCATTTCCTTACTATAATAAAGCATTTGATCAACTTCAGAACGAAAGGATAATATATTCATTTTAATGTTTCAAGAAAATATAGATAGTGTATAGAGAACAAAATTGGAACAACAGCCCAATATTTATTCCGAATTCATTGCCTTGTGTGTGTAGAGTTGTGAGTCAAAAATCCTAATGCCGTTTAACCAACCTGTCGATATCTGCAATACAGATTTGAGACCAATTTTCATACTTCTTGATATCTTTTTGCAGACTTGAAATTGTTACGAATTTACCTTCATTGATAGATTTCTCTCTCGATTTCACATCTGGACTCTCTAAATAAAAAATGTAAACTATTCCAAAATGCACCTTACCAACATCATTACTGTCGTCATTTATCAATCCAGCTATCCATTGTAAATATGAAGATGTTATTTCGACCTCTTCATTTAATTCGCGTCTCATTGCATCCTTGTAAGGTACATCAAATAAATTGACATCATCCACAGAAATGTGGCCTCCAATACCAATTGAATAGTTACTAAAGAGTCTTTTTTCTGATAGTAATTTACCCCTGCGGTAGGAAAACAAAGAATCCTTATATGAAAGTATTACATAAGGTATTATTTGTTTGTAGGATGGATCAGATTCAACATCTTTGCGCTTTTTGAATATTGTTTTGTTTCTATCCTCAATTAAGCAAAAATATTTTTCCGTATCGAAATGTATTCCCTGAAAGTATCCTGCTTCCCACAATACACTTGATGGTATTACCATGACATATTCATCTGTTTGTTTTAACATACGGCTCATTAAGATTCCATTCTAGGCCAAGAAATGTTGCCCGCAAATATAAATGTATGTGAAACGCTTACTTGTTTACACAAGCATAAGTTATGTCGCTAGCTAAATATGAAAGTGTATGGACGCTTACGGAAGTAATTAGTTTCCAGACATCTAACCGGAAACATAATTCTCCGGCGATATTTTAGAATGTGATGAAAGAGGTTTGAACTTCCTCTCCCGTCTAACATTACTTTTTATGGAGCTGCAATAAGTAGTTATTCTTACTCTTTATTAATTGAATGTCAACATGAAATAGCCTGAAAACTATTTACAAGTTAAACATCAGGATTCACAGGGATATTACAGGTTAGATGTGGTTTGGGATGGGGTAGATGGCCTATTATCAAATGTCTAAGATACAATTGAATGGAAATAATTGTATATGTCTCTTGCATCTTTTGAAGTAATACTTCTTACTTTCTCTAATTCATCCAGTGAGGCGTTTCGTATCTTCTGAATGTTTCCGAAATGCTTCAATATGTTTTTCTTCTTCACCTTTCCAATACCCTTAATCTTATCAAGAGGGGATTCTGGTTTATACTGCTTCTTACGCAATTTCCTGTGATATGCCAACGCAAAACGATGTGCCTCATCACGAACATTTTCTAAAAGCCTTAGCTCAGAAGACTCCTGACCCAACACAATCGCATCGGCCTTTCCGCACACAAACACACGCTCATCCAGTTTTTGTCTTGAGGTCTTTTCGCCTGCATATTTCCTCTTACCATTCCTCTTACTTTTAGCAAGCGCAACAACGTCCACCCTGTCAATGCCAAGCTCGTCAAATACCTTCATGGCAATACCCAACTGCCCCTTCCCACCATCCATAACAGCAAGGTCCGGGAAATCATCCTCCTTAAATGCTCTCGAATATCTCCTTGTTAACACCTCGTACATCATTGCGTAATCGTCTGATTGGGACACTGTCTTAACCTTGTACCTCTTATACTTACTCTTTACGGGTACACCATTTTCAAACGTAACCATAGACCCGACAGCTTGCCTCCCTCTAATATTCGAAATATCAAAACACTCTATCCTTTTTGGTAAATTCTTAAGGTTCAGTTGCTGTTTAAGAGAATTTAATACGGATTCGATATCTTCACCCATCATGTGACGAATCTTAAATGCATTTTCCGCATTCTTTATTGCCATTCCTACCAGCTTCATCTTCCCACCACGCTTTGGACATATAACGTTAACCTTGTGCCCTTTTTGTTCGCTAAGCAATTCTTCTAATATTCCCTTATCCTCACTCTCAACGGGTATGATTACCTCGTCCGGGGTAAATCTTGTATGCCCGTAAAACTGATTAAGAAAGGAACGGAAGATATCATTCGGTGTATTATCAATGGTTGGGAATCTATACGATGCTATATCTTCAAGGTTTCCCCTCCGTACAAACATTGCCTGAATCTGTATATCATTTCCTTCCCCATAATAACCAAAGACATCCCTATCCATAAAGTCCATAGTGCGAATCTTTTGTCTTTCCACTGTCTTCTCTATTGCGCTTATGCGGTCCCTGATCTTTGCGGCCCTTTCGTATTTCATTGACTTTGATTCTTCAACCATCTTCTTCCTCAAGACCCTCAATAACTCATCATTCTTACCCCTTAATAAGAGGATAACCTCTTGCAGTATTTCTTTATACGTTTTCTCGTCAACCAGATCACAACACGGCGCCACACATTTTTCTATCTGGTGATATAGACAGGGTCTCACCCTGCTTTTAAAGACATTGTCCGAGCATTTTCTGATAGGAAACAAGCTATGTATAAATCTCAGTGTTTCCCGCACCGCCTTTGCAGAAGAATATGGCCCAAAATACAGGACACCATTTTTCTTGCCTGCCCGTCTGCTGTTTGTCGAGCGAGCTCCTTTACCAGAATGAGACTCGATCTGCCTGACAATAACCGGATAAGGAAACTTCTCGTTCAGGTCCAGCTTGATAGACACAAACGTCTTATCATCACGGAGATTAATGTTAAACCTGGGCTTGAATTGTTTAATCAGATTATTCTCAAGAATGAGCGCTTCTTTCTCTGTATCCGTTAAGACAAAGTCAATATCGGCAATCCTCTTTACGAGGAAGCTTACGAATAACCTTTCGTCCCTGGAACTCTGAAAGTAACTTCTGACACGGCTTCTGAGGTTTATGGCCTTGCCCACATAGATAACCTTATTCTTAGAATCCTTCATAAGGTATACGCCCGTGCCGGTAGGAATAGTCTCAAGTTTTCTTGATAAATTTGTATTCTTTTTCACAATCATTCCTCTGTTAATTTATATATAGTAGACGAAATAGCTAAGATTTTATCCACCGATGTCATCCCCCCCCACAGCTTGCTCGCTTGCGCTTCGTAAGCTAGCAATGGGGGCGGGATCTCTTAGGTTGTTAAGTTGTTGAAATCATTAGATCCTGAAAGAGATGCTGAAACCGAAGGTCCTGAATTTAGTTCAGGATCTATTCAGCATGACATTTTTCAGGACCTGGTTCAGAATGACACCCTAAAATCCTACTAAAACTACTAAAATAATGACTTTTTGAAAACGCGCATTTTTCTTGCCGAACAGTATTGGGACAGGCATCTTTTTTATAAAAAAAGAAACCTGTCCCTTTAGGATCTTTAAGTCACATTTATAATAACAAAAATTATCCCCTCCATAAATTAATTTTCTGATATTGTATACACGTAATTTACATTGAATATCGTAAATTTCAAGATATACTGAAAACCATGACTTATAAAGCCGCTATCTTCGACCTCGACGGGACACTGCTGGATACACTGGAAGACCTGGGCAATGCCGTGAACCGAGTCCTTACAGTAAATGGATTTCCCACGCATGAAATGGACGCCTACCGCTATTACGTAGGCGACGGTGAAGTCATGCTCTTTACCAGAGCACTGCCTGAAGAGAAGCGGAGTGATAAAATCATCCGTACCTGCCTGGAAGAGTACCGTCAAGATTATGGTCAGAACTGGAATGTGAACACGAAACCTTACGATGGCGTGGAGGAAATGTTGGATGCATTGGTGGTGCATGGCCTTAAGCTGGCGATACTATCCAATAAACCGCACGAATTTACAAAGCTGTGCGTGTCCGGACTCCTGTCGAACTGGACGTTTGACGTGGTGCTTGGGCAGCAAGAACAAATTCCCCGTAAACCTGACCCTGCAGGTGCATTAAAAATAGCTGAGGAATTAAATATCCCGCCATCAGGGTTTCTCTACCTCGGTGATACTGCTATAGACATGAAGACGGCTACAGCCGCAGGCATGTTCCCCGTGGGAGTGCTGTGGGGTTTTCGTCCAGCAGAAGAATTACAACAAAGCGGGGCACAGGTCTTAATCAAGCGGCCAATGGACATCATGAACCTCCTGAACACAAAAAGCATATCTTAATTAGTATCTGTTGCGGTAACACTATTTTGTCACCCTGAATCCTGTGCTGAACACGTTTCAGTATCGTTTCAGGGTCTCTGATCCTAAACTTGTCGGGACTCAGGATTTATATATATAGATTCTGAATCAAGTTCAGAATGACATTTTTGGGCTTTTAAGCTTTCCGCGACAGATACTAATTATTAAAAAGAATTGAGGGAAAAAAATAGTTATAGTGTCCCCTTATTAATCCATTCCTGAAACCATTCGTCTTTCTAAGCTATAACCTTATAAACTTTGTCGTGAGGGTGTACTTTTTCTGTAACCTTTATACCTATTATGTCCCCCGCCTTAGCTTCAGTGACATTGGCGTGTTCAATCTGCATAGATTCGACAGCTTCCGTAAAATCAGAAGTATGTCCTTTAATATGGACTGTATCACCAATTTTCAGGGTATCCTGAAGCTCAATAATGCCAACACTGAGATGTCCGTAATAGTGAGTGATTGTACCTACTTGTTTCTCTTGCATAT
Organism: Candidatus Scalinduaceae bacterium; assembly: GCA_046757465.1. Classification (GTDB taxonomy): domain Bacteria; phylum Planctomycetota; class Brocadiia; order Brocadiales; family Scalinduaceae; genus Scalindua_A. Next base: position 34,710 of record JBHHYH010000016.1, read on the forward strand.
CTACCTCCTTTTTTTGAATCTAATTTTATATTTAAAAATTTAATGTCATAAAGGGGTTAGGTCTTGCAAAGTTTCAATTGTATAATACAATATAAGGGTTTTTTTAGAAGAAAAATCTTTCTTATTGAGAGAATTTCTTTAAGTTATGTCCGTAACAAGAAGAGATTGGGGTCACCCATTGGTCCCGGTACTACGCTTTCCAAGGATGAAAATGATTAAGACAGTTTCATCTCTTTCAGCCGTAATCATTATTATCAGCATAGGATCTACAGGTTGTTACCAGCCTGATATTCCAATAGAAAGTATCCCCTCTGATATTCCTATCGAGTTAGGGGAGAAAATCAAAGGATTATATTCCTGGAATCCACTTAAGCGAAGAAATGCTGTAGTTCAACTGGGACAAATGAGTGCACGGCCAGTACCTGCAATACCATTTCTAATAAGTGCCCTGGATGACCGTATTTGGTTAGGGTGGCTTGGATTAACCCGTACTAATGTAGAAGCCGCAAAAGTACTGGTAAAAATAGGTAAGCCTGCAGTAGAACCCTTGATATCTTCATTAAAAGATAAGAATTGGAGGATAAGAGTTAGAGCAGCGCTGGTACTAGGTGAAATAAAGGATTCACGTGCTGTAGAACCACTGATTGAGGCATTAAAGGATAAAAAACATTTGATGCGAGCAAGTATAGTAGCGGCACTTGCTAAAATAGATGACCCACATGCAATAGAACCACTGATTGCTGCATTAAAAGATGAACATCCGTTTGTCCGAGTAGTAGCATCACGTGAACTTGGAAAGCTGAAATACCTCCGTGCAACAGGACCATTACTTGCGGCATTAAGAGATGAAGACATAGATGTACGAAGGAGTGTCGTAAACGCACTTGTGGAGATGAAAGATCCTGATACAGTAAAACCTCTTATTGCTGCGTTAAAAGATGGAAATAAGGGTACACGAAGGGGAGCGGCAATTTCATTGGGAGCTATAAAAGACCCTCGTGCAATAGAACCACTGATTGCTGCATTGGAAGATGAGAGTTTACTGGTCCGAATAAAATCAGCATATGCACTTTATGAAATAACAGGAACAGATCTTGGCCGAAGCACGGAAAAATGGCAAAAGTGGTGGGCAAAAAACAAGCATAAGTTCCTTAATGGCAGATAATAAAGTAAAAGGCAAAAACACATTAGAAGGATTAATACTTTATGAGAACACATTTTACGTTTTTTTTGATGACGGCTTTAATATTTGGGGCACTGGTGATCTCGCGACCCCTTTATCATGAATGTGAAGCCGAATCAGCCAGAATAGACCAAAAAGAAATCAATAAAATGGCGGAAGAAATTCTCGCTGGTCGTCATTGTCCATGCCAATGTGGTAGGTATCTACCGGGCAGTCCCCTGTCCCCTGCCTGTTTCGGTTGCAGTGTTGGCAAGGCAGAGATTACGTATGTCTTAGAGAGTCTTGAAGCCGGTAGAAAGGCCACAGAAATTATTATGGATCTTAGTAGTCCGGTTGTCATCGATGTATTTGCAGATTACACAAATGAAAACATATCGAAGGTTTGGAAACTCGTCAAAAGAGTTTCAAGTAAATTGCACAAGATAAGAGTTGTTCTACGAACGCCCGGATTGACGGCAGAAGCTCGCCGTGCTATCAAGCTTGCTGAATGTGCGCGATTAAGTGGAAATTGTAGTATGATTCAGGAAGCCTTGATAAATCATCAAGGCCCCTGGGATTGGGATACGTTGATTAACCTTACGGAACATTACGGCCAGGATCCAGAACAAACTAGAGCATGTGTCGATAGAATTGGTATTGATGCACAGATCACCAAAGACCAACAACATGGTGAAGAGCGCGGTATTAGAACCTATCCAACAATTACCATAAATCGTCAGATTACGGCAAACTCGGAACAGGCTATTCGTAAGGCGATCGAAAAAGTTTTATTGGAACAGAGTATCTAGCGAAGCATTTTACCCCCGTTAGAAAGAAAGCCAGGCAATGTAGTTGAGGTAAAAATATGTAGCTTTAGGCAGAGGTCTAATTTCTCACTCATATCTCTATAAGTTAAAAAAAAGGAACGGAATATATTCCGTTCCTTTAAAGTATGTTAAGCTAATTATGGGTTAAGATTTCAATATAATTCAGGAAGAGAAAATATATCCCAATCTTCTCCTTTTACCGGTTCTACTCTTTCCTCCTCGACCTTATATTCCTCTTCTTCCATTGATTCAGCCTCATATTCTGCCTCAGCTACATATTCCTCTTCTTCTGTAGCCTCGAACTCAACCTCTTCCTCAGGATATTCATCTGCCATACCTATTTCTTCCCATGCAAAACCTGTTGTGCTAAAACCCATAATAGCTATCATGACTATTAACATTGGTAGTAAATTTTTGAGCTTCATTTTATTACCTCCTATCTATAGATAGGTATTAATTACAAAGATGTTGAAATCTATCTTTTCGGATACGTAACTTATCTTTAATACGTACTGCAATCTGTTGTCCAAACACCGATATTCTCAATTTAGCAATAACTGTCTTATTTTAAACTAGCAATAATTATGCCAACACCTTCATGAAAAGTAACGTATATTTATATACTTAACTCTATTTGTTACAAAGTAATAGGATTTTAACAGCCAAAATAATAAATATTGAATTTATAAATTTGAAAACTTTTCTAAAATTTTAGAATTTATACCTAAATTTAGCGATTCTTAGTTATTAAGGTTGTTTTCATGTTTTTTGTCTATAAACTATAATTTGCACAAGAAAGTTTTCATCTGGGCAATAAGCTCAGCACAACATAGTCTTATCTTAATGACTTCAAACACTGCATATAAAATCTTATACGTTATAGGTCTGAGATGATGAATAAAAATTGCAAAGAACCGTAGGCAACAAATCAAAACCTGTATAGGTATTATCAGCAAGCAAGTGTAAGTTTGATTATTGATGTAAAAAAGTAGAAGGACTAGGAAAATGAAAAGGACTCTGATCTTTTTAATTGTTGGTTTATTTTATTTTTCAGCTACTGTTAGTGCCGAAGAGACCCAGATCCATGTAATAGATATTCTCGAATATGGCATATATACAACAAAGAAAACAAAAACGACTGAGGCCCCAAATTCACCAGGTGCAAAAAGGCGTCTTATGAAAGAAGTAACATTTGCTGTAGAAACAGATAGGATAGATGCATTCATTGGAACACATTTCGGGTTTCGGTTTGTTATCAAAGGTGAGCCAAAAGGTAGAAAAGTAGATATTAAGTTTGTAACAATATTTCCTGCTTCTGGATTAAGGGATCCAATAAGAGGAAAGGTTTTTTATAAGAATGAATATATCACTTCACTAGAAATAGGTAAGAAATGGCTAAAAGGATATGGGTTTGACGAGGAATGGGAATTAGTACCCGGAAAATGGAAATTTCAGCTATGGCATAAAGATAGAAAGCTAGCAGAGAAAACATTCACAGTATACAGACCATTTTGATGGAAAAGCTTTCACCTTAGGTACATAATGCGCCACAGGTAATATAAGATCCGCTTACTCTACGACGAGCTTGAATTTATAAAATAGATCCACACGGGCAGGGCGAAATCTCCACCCTCCGGTAGTTTCTCCTTAGCCTGAAGGCGACGGATGGACGAAGGACGAGGACTGCGGACGGACATCCACGGGCAAAGCTTATGGTCTTCTGCGAAGGCGGATAAATTATAAGTGTTCAAGATTTAAGAATTAAGATGCAAAGGTGTAAAACTTTGGTTTGTGTGGATGGCGTTTGTCCCGTCATTTTTGTAAGTGTATACATAGCAATAGAGTAGTGCTACCGGAAAACCATGCATCTTAATTAAAACAAGAACTACTGACAGATTCAATCATAAATACGCAAAGACATAAAAATTGAAATTTGTTTATCAGCAAAGAATTCATACTTGACATAAAAAAAACTATTTGATAAATTAAGCCCGTTTTAAATACTACCTATTATTTGTCTTATCTATTGTTAACAGCTTTTTTGGGAGGAAGGGAGAAAATGGCCACAGGAAATGTTAAATTATTTGCCATAACTACTGTACTTTTTGCCGTCTTTGGCATAATATTTTTTGGTCTTGCCATAACAACCATCGGAAAATATACAGGTCAAAAACAAAGGGTCCATCACCTTGAGCAGAAAATATTAGCAGGTAAACAGGAAATATTGAAAGTGCCTGAGATGATCGGAAAATTAAGAGTGGCTGATAAGACAAATAAAGAACTGGAAACCACAGTAGCTGATCTCACGGAAACAAATGAGGAAATGGAGTCAGAACTTACGGAACTTCAGAAAGAATTAACAATTGTAACAATAGCAAAGGCTGTTTTAGAAACGGATAAAGCCGGTTATACAAAAAATTTGATTGAAGCAAGGCAGGCTGTGGAGGAATTGAGAAAACAATTAGATGCCACTGATGGAGGCGCAAGGATAGATGATGTTAGCCTTGATGGAGAATTAACCATTGATATTCCGCATTCTGAGATTGCAGAAGAAGTATCAACTTTAGAACATACAAAGCCAGGTTCATCGGAATTAAAAAATACGCTTGATTCAATACATAAAATACTTCAATCACCGCAGTTCTTGTTTTTAAGCACTGAAGAACGTCTTGAGGAGTTGAACAGCTTAATTACAAATGCGAAAGAACAGTCGGAAGCAAAACCTGAAATAAACCAGTTGATAAAAGAATTTGCTGAAAAGGTATCTTCATCCGATAGTATAATGTCTGAAATAATTGCTTCTATTGATGAAGCACAGACAATGTTATAATTTTTTCTAAAGGCTAGAAGACGTTTTCCCCATAATAACATTCCAGTCTAAAAGCATATCTTAACTATATCACTGTGCTAAATATTAGAAAATCAAGAAGAGAATTTCTCAGAGACGTAACAAGAATTTGCGCCTCGTCTCTCTTGCTGTATAACAATAAGCTTTTTAAGAGTGTTTATGCAGGAGAAGATGCACCTTCAAAATCCAAAGTAATACTTGCACAGGAAAAAAGACTCATAAACGTTAATGGAAAGGCAGACACTTCTCTTATTACGAAGGTTATTAATAGTGCATTAGAAAAAATTACTGATACGAGAAAACCATCTGATGCGTGGAGAAAACTCTTTGATGAAAATGACATTGTGGGGATAAAGGTTAATTGTTTAACAGGGAAGCGATTTTCTCCACATGTTGAATTAATCGAGGCTATTATAAATGGTTTAAAGTCCGCAGGCGTAAGAGAAGGCAATATAGTAATATTTGAAAGATTTAACAAAGAATTGAAGGATGCGGGATTTGAAATCAGAAAAGGCAAAAACAGTATTAAGTGTTTTGGCACTGACGATCTTCCACAAAGTGGTTATGACCCTCAACCACAGGTCATTGGTAGTGTGGGGAGTTGTTTTAGTCAGATAATTTCCTCATATTGCACAGCAATAATAAGCGTACCCGTTTTGAAAGATCATGACTTAGCAGGTACATCAATAGGGATGAAAAACTTCTTTGGAGTCATACATAATCCCAACAAATATCACGATGGAAATTGCAATCCCTATATAGCTGACCTTAATAGTCATCCATACATTAAGAATAAATTAAGATTAATAATCTGCGATGCATTGAAAGCTCAATACAATGGCGGCCCCGCCTTCAAACCCCAATGGGCATGGGACTACAGAGGAATTTTGATTGGAACAGATCCCGTGGCTCTTGACCGTATCGGAACTCAAATCATCGAGGATAAGAGAAAAGAAGTAAATATGCCATCACTTAAAGAAGCAGGGAGAGAACCAAAGTATATTAATACTGCTGCAAAATTGGGCCTGGGGGTTGATGATCCATCACTAATAGATGCAATTGCAATCTAGTTACAGAAATATAATAAAAAGGAGGTGATAAACTAGAAAATTTTAGTCATTCTAATCATTGTGCCGTGTTAGTTCTGACTGAATTTATTTATAGAAAGGAGTTTCAACTCACATGAAAGATATTAAGAAGACAATATTTTATACCGTTTTAATAATTGGAATTGCCTTTATATTACGTACTAATTCAAAATCCTTCCTTTCCGAAGATGGTTATGTCCTGGCTGAAGAAAAGGCTGAACCATCTAAAGCTACTGAAAAAAATCTAACATTTCAGGATGCGATCTCCAAGATAATCAATCAAAAGGTGGGGTTGGACGATTCAGGCGATGTATATCATATGGGGTTAACAGCAAAATACACCGGTCCAGAAGAACTGCTTCCGGGAGAAGGCAAGTATGGAAAACTATTTAAGTATTTACCCTTAATGAAATGGTACGATCCTGAGCATTATTATACATCTACACAGGAGGTAGAAGGAGAATTTAAAAATGACCAGTGTATCCTGTGTCACATGATTAAGACACCTGGAATCGTTGCGCAGTGGAAAAAAAGTAAACATGCCACATCATGGAAAAAAACAGTTGGTTGTGATGCATGCCACGGCTCAAATCACTTGCAGTTAGTAATGCCTACATACAAAGAATGTGGCAATTGCCATCCCAAGCAAACTGCAGGACACAGGGCTGGTGGGGGAGGTTCGCATACGCAGGCATTCCACGTTGACACGAACGAATCTACCTGGCAGATAAGTAAGCCTGCAGAAGAGGTTACAGCCTGTGCTACCTGTCACGGCAAGGCCGAGAATACATGTGATGGATGTCACACAAGACATGAATTTTCAGAAGCTGAGGCACGTAAACCTGCCGGATGTGCTGTCTGTCACAGGGGTTTGGACCATTATGAATATGAGATGTGGATGCAATCTTATCATGGACTTATATGGGCAAGCAATGGGGCTTCCTGGGATTGGACAAAGCCTATGAGACCCGAAAACTACCAGACACCCACATGCTCATACTGCCACATGCAAGGCGGTGATCACAATCAACAAAGCTTTTCAACTGTACACACAGGAATGGGTGTACACCTTGTTGACAGGGGCGCTCCTAAATATAAAGCCACTCGCGATGCATGGATAAAGACCTGTTCCGGGTGCCACTCCCCAAGATTTGCCGCGGATCAGTTAGAAGCTGCTGATGAAGCAATAAAAGTAGCTTTTACAAAATGGCGTGAGGCCATGAAGATAATTGTAGATCTTTACAATGATGGATTACTCGACCCAATGCCAAAGGACCTTGCACCTGACTGGGCTGGACATTACACCTTCAGCTTGCTTCCCGGTGGAGAGGGCAGGATGTTTAACGTGTCCTTCATAGAGAAAAAGGCATTTGAAATGCTGGTATATATTACAAATGCCATATACAAAGCCATGTCTCACTTTGGATGGTACGGCGCAACATACGGTAAGGGTGCATTCTTACAGGACAGATGGCTTGTAGACATCAAAGGTGAAGCAAGTAAACTCAGGAGAATTTCAACACTGGAGAAGAAAGTCGGCATCGACCACAAGGCTTATGATTTCTGGAAACACGGAGAGTATACAGACCTTCTTCTTGGATGGAAGAGAAAAGAAGGAGACATTAAGGAATAGTCAAACTTAAGATAACCTGATAATTAAAAGGGGGATTAATATTAGTTTAAATTAATCCCCCTTTTTTCTTGCTTAATAGTATCTATATAAACAAGTTTATTGGCTTTGACTTAGGAATATAATGAGATGCTGAAATAAGCAGCCCAAGTAACCCACCGCCAGGCTTCAGCATGACAGTGTCTCCTTATGTCATCCTGAATAGATCCTGAACTAAACTCAGAACCTTCCGTTTCAGGATTTTTTTTCAGGAAAGTTATTTATACTCTTAACCACCACTTAATGCATCCATTTATACGGCTTGCTAGCTTTGGGAAACTATAAGCTATTACGCCTTCCTATTCTTTCAGCTTGATTTCTTCTCTCGCCATCTCTATTCGTTTGGATATGGGTGGATGATCGTAAAAGAGTAACTCTATAAGCCTATTTGGATTCCTATCTGCTAAATTTTGCTCTGCCAGTTTATCCATTGTAGAGATAAATGCCTCGGGGTTGTTAGTCTTCTTAATAGCATATCTATCACATTCCCTTTCCAACCTCCTGCTATAGGCATTCTGAATCGGCATAAGAATAAAACCAAATGCGCCTAGTACCAGACATAAAATGGGAAATGCTGCAATGTCATGAATATGTTGGTATCCTAAAATTGTTATCGCCTTTGTCAATACATAATGACACAGGGCAAATCCAACAAAGCCTGATATACTGCCAATAATTAACAGCTTACGTATATGATGGTAAACATGATGGCCTAATTCATGGGCAAATACGGATCTTATCTCAGCCAATGAATATGAATCTATAAGCGTATCACTCAGAATAACCCTCCTTGTATTACCCAGACCAGCAAGTGCGGCATTTGCCTTCTTTGTATTTTTACTCAAGTTAATCTTATAAACTCCCTCAATATTAATGCCTGTACCTTCAGCAAGAGACAAAAGGCCTTCTTTAATATCTTCTTTATCTATGGGTACACTCTTGTAAAACAAAGGAAATATAAGGACAGGAGCAAGTTTTGCCATAATTATTGAAAAGAATATCCAGAAGATAGTAGTAAATATCCACCAAGAGTGTGGAAAGTTTCTAAGAAATATGTATATTATTTGTACTAAAAAAATAAGTAATACAAGCGAAATAAAAAACTTCTTTAGCTCGTCTTTAACCCATCCAAATAATGACTGGTTAGATAGTTTAAATATGTGTTCAAGAACAAAACCTCCATAAAAGCTCAGAGGAATAGTTATCAAGTCAAGAATAATCGTAAAGAAGAAAATATAAAGTGCTATTAAGACGTACTGATTTGTTGTTATTAATAAAAGGAAGTATTTTAAAATATTGGAACCAAATACGGCCATAAGCACTAAATATATAAGTGCAACGGCCATACCTATAACTGCCAATATATATTTTTGTATGGAATAGTTTTTTGATAATCGAGCTGATTGTTCATCTCTTTTATCATTTGATGTATCACATAGAGTCATAATCTTTCTAATAAGAGTTCCACGCCCGCCTGCCCTGTCCGACAGGCGGGCAGGGGCTTGCCCGTGTGTGCCCCCCTCCTCCGTCCATCCTTAGCCCTCGCTCCGCAGTAGAGCTACGGAGGACGGGCCTTCAGGCTAAGGATGATGGAAATGTAAATTTATACAAGTGGTATCCCCCTCTCACCTTAATCCCTCTCCCCCTATGTGGGAGAGGGAAGGGTGAGGGGGTATTTTCGAGCTAAAGTGAACGATTTTCTTTATGTCGTTGCGAGGCGAAGCCGAAGCAATCTCGTTTTCCTAAGAGATTGCCACGCACCCTTTAGGTGCTCGCAATGACATTAAAAAATCGCTCAATTCAGGGCATTTTCATTTTCCAGGAAATCTTCCACCTCTCTAAGGTCTGGTATTGACGTTCTACCGCCAATATTTCTACACTTAAGCGCCGCTGTGGCAGAAGCAAATCTTATTGTTTTTTTTAAATCCCATCTTTGTAATAATCCAAATATAAATGCACCATGAAACACATCTCCACACCCTGTAGTATCAACTGCCTTAACCTTAAAAGCTGGTTGATAAAAATAACTCTCTTTAGAAACCGTTATGCTTCCTTTATCACCAAGTGTTACTACTACCGCCCTGGAACCCAATTCTAACAACTCCATCGCAGCAGCTTTTGGATCATAGTTATTATAATAATACTGTTTAGCAAATACTTCAGATGTTATAACGTAATCGGCCATTTTTATGAGTTCTAACGAACCCTCCCTTAAACTACCAGCATCAACCACTACCGTTACTCCAGCATCCTTCGCACACCTTGCAGCTTCTAAAGAACCTTCTATCATAAGTTCGTCCAGGTGAAGGACTCTAGCATTTCTGATTATGTCCTTATTTATTTCATCCGGACTTAGTGGTGTTACGGTTGGTCTGGACCAGAAGATAGTTCTTTTACCCGTTTCCTTTTCTATTACGATAAAGGAAACTTGAGATCTCCCCTCCTTTTCTACAACAATATGATCAATGTTGACATGCTCCCCGGTTAAACTGTCTTTAATAAGGGTTCCAAAATAGTCATCAGAAATTTTTCCTATAAATGAAGTTGAAACTCCTAACCTCGACAGAGTAACCATAGCAGTCGCAACAGGCCCCCCGCCTTGTATAGTTAGCTTATTTACCTCACTCTTCTCATTGATATCTGGATACTGTTCAACCAGGGCAAGGTAATCGACACAACATTGTCCTAACCCAACTACATCATATTTCAAGATTGCGCCAATCAATTTATTTCGTGGTTATTGTTTTCGTGTGTCAACCCCAGATCTTTTACCATTTGTAAATCTTCATGAGCTGATTTACCTTTGGTGGTAAGGTAATTCCCTATCATTGTGCTATTAGCTCCTGCATAGAACATCCAGCTTTGCAAATCCCGTAAATTAGCCTCTCTCCCCCCGGCAATTTTTATTTCTTTATCCGGAAATATGAAGCGAAAAACAGCTATGATTTTTAGAATCTCCATAGGATCTAAAGGTTTTTCAAAAGATAACGGTGTACTTTCTATGGGATTAAGGAAATTCAGTGGAATTGCATCTACGTCAAGCGCCTTCAGCGCAAAAGCTAAATCCAATCTATCCTCAACGCCCTCTCCAACACCAAAGATGCCCCCACTGCAAACTCCCATCCCAACTATTTTAGCATTCTTAATCGTTTCCACTCTCTCCTTATAAGAGTGTGTTGTGCACACATTCGGAAAATATTTCTCTGAGGTCTCAAGATTATGGTTAATCATCTTAACACCGCTTGATACAAGCTTCTTTGCCATTTCATTTGTAACAGTACCAATTGAGGTGTGGATCGGAATCCCGTCTTCCTTTGACAATTCATGAACATAATCACAAATCCTGTTGAAATCTTTATTCTCCTCCAGACTATGACCACTCGTTACAACTCCGATACTGTTCACTTTAAATTTCCTTGCACTTTCTACAGCCTCTGAGATTTCTTCTTTTTCAATTAATGGAAAGCTTGATATATCCGTTCCATAATGAGTAGACTGAGAGCAGAATTTGCAGTCTTCTGAACAGCTCCCCTGTTTCGCACTTATGATTGAGCACGAGCTGATAACATTTTTAAACGAATCGTATCGAATACGATTTGCCCAGTAGAGCAGGTCGTAAATTTCATTTCCACTTATCTCCATCAAATAATAGGCTTCATCATAAGAAATATTCTTTTTCTGTATCGACCTATTTGCGATCTTTTCTATCTTTCTATTCATGTCCAGGAATTTCAAAGAGATTCCGACCCCCGTAGCCCCGCTGTTTTCTTGCTGAAAGCAAGATGCGGGGGTCGGAATGACATACAAAGCAAAAACATTAAATTAGATGCTGAACCAAGTTCAGCATGACACTTGAATTTCAGATTACTTCAGTTTTTACTTAGTATCTGTTGCGGAAAACCCGAATATTAAAAATGTCATTCTGAATTTATTTCAGAATCTATATGTATCAATATGTTAAGCGACGCTGAAACAAGTTCAGGGTGACAAAGTAGTGTTTTCCGCAACTGATACTACTTAACAAATTAACCAATAACGTGGTAGTAAACGCAATTAAAAGTCGTGCCGTTAGGCAGATCTGCCTCTGGCATGACCTGCGGCTACTTTCTATTCATATCCTTAATTCTTTATATTTTCTACTAATTATATCCCACACTTTTTCGGGACAATCTGAACTGATATATGTCATACAGGCTCCCGCTTCAAAACACCATGTAGCAATATTCTTCACACCTGAATCATAAGCTACCTTAATGGCAGTTGAAACCTCTTCTTCCCTCCCATCGGGAACCCTAAACCCCTGTATCCAGATCTGGGGTTCTTTACGGTATTTATTGCATAGTTGTACTACCTCTCTTGAAACTTCTCCCACAAAATCTTCAACACTTGTATCATCATAAGAAAACCAGTAAGGATCACTCCCGAATATGTCTATATTTTTCATCTTAACTATCTTCTCCCAATGATATATTCCGTATTTTGGCTCCTTTTTTGGAAAGACGCAAACGGCATTTTTCAACCCCTTTTTCGATGAAACATTCGATAAATATTCTACAAAATTCAGGATGGTGTTTTCTCTAAACTCCGCAACATCATCTGTAAGCTCTAAGGGCATTTCATGACCGTAATTATTCTTAAAAACATCCTTGCAAAGATGGCAAGTACAACCCCATATCATCCGTGACTTGCCAAATAATTCGGTGAGCTCTCCGTAAAAGAGGTGAGGTTCATCCCAAAATACCCCATCTGCCCCTGTTTTTGCGGCAAGCTCTATCCAGTGCAACATTTCGTCCCTAAAGGCTTTTGCATTCAGGCATGCTTTGTTCACCTTGATTTCGCCTTCGGCAAAACTCAACCTTTGCCTGGATTCTGGATATTGTTTCACAAACGTAGAAAACGATTCTCCACCGAAAATCCTACCAACTCCCCACGGATCAAGGAATACTTCTAATCCAACCTCCTTGCTTGCCTTAACGATATCTACCATAGTTTGAGAATGATAGACAATATCGTGTTCGCTCATTGTATGAACAACGAAGTTGCATCCATCATTCAACATCTTTTCCATGTCTTCTCTAACATGCTTCAACATTCTGTTGCCAAAATAACTAGCTCCGAGTTTCATTTATAGTATGCCTCTCTTACTCCTCAGTTTTTAAGTAGTATATTAGTTAAAAATTTAACCAATTTTGCCAAAATATTTACCAATAGCACTTTCCCGAAGTTAGGTAAGGGTAAAGATGCCAGTATGGTCAATGGGTTAAGTAGTTAGTCTCCTTACTTTACCTTAACCCAACTACCACACCGGCTTCCTAACCTTTACCTTTAACCTAACTACTTAATATCAACTAATTCTTCTTATTTACTTTTCGACCGGCAGAAGCCCTTTCAGTTATAAATTCATCCCAGTGTGTATCAATAGAAAAGGCATTATTTCTATAACTTTGTGTATCCATACCTGCAAAATATAGAGAAACACCCCCAATACCCAGGTCGTATTTCCCCTTTAACGCCTGATGCTTTTCTTTCGTAATTGCTTTCGACAAGAGTTCCAATAAACGCTGTGTTAAATCAGAAACTTCCTTGTTATTGGCCAACGCAACTTTCAAATATTCTAAAAAATCATTCAAATCAAAAAGAACACTATAAGGCACGTATCTATTGGCAATATGTGCACTGATAAGAAACCTGTTTGTTGCCCTTTCAACAAATATCACTTTTCTTGGTTTTTCCTTCTGTAGTCGTAATAACAATAAAGAAAGGGTATCAACTTCCTTTACAACTTCTTCTATCAATCCAAGATTCACAACGGATAACGTTAAGACATTACTCATTTTTGTGGGTGTTCCTTTGACTGAGTCTATATATATATCAACTATGTTTGATGCTAACTGCAAACCATCCATTTCTGGGTTATCCATAATAGGTTCCAGCAATTTATCATATGGCCAGCCGTCCAATGCCTCTTCATTTTCTGAAGTAACAAGATAATCAGCATAATCTTTAACCTGATACATAACCTCCAACATACTCATATAACATGCATCTAATCCTAATACATCTATCTTTCCTTTACTATTAACATCTTTTATACTTTTTGTAATATCTTCTAAAGCGTACTCAAGTTCTTCCAATGAAAGGATATCTATATTACCCTGCCCATTGTTCATGTCGTGCATAAGACCAATCCAACCCTCTCCATAACCGCCAAGAATTAAAAAATATTTCCTGGCAGGATATTTCTTTACGGCCCATGAGGCAAAATTAATAAGGGTTAAAGGATCTCCCGTATTAAGTTCGCTGTTTGACCAGGAATAATTTACAATTCTAGATGGTATCCGGACGAGGTCGTCTTTATTAACTTCAAATATTTTCGTATCGTCATCTGTAGTATCCAGGAAAGCTACTACGTTTACCCTGTTACTTGAACTCGTCCTAATTAACTCCTTCATATTCTCTTTCATAAACCAATCCAGAAAATTATCCCCTGCAAGATAACACAACACAGTCCATTCGCTTTCTTTCCCTCCATCATCCTTTGCAATCGCCTTGCTAATACCTGCAAAAGGAAGGAGTAACATAATGAGCGCTACAACAAACATTTGTCTTTTGTTTTGCACTTTACGTTCCTCAATATAATTAGATTAAATAGTACTTCTGAGAAAGAATTCTGTCAAGACAATCCTATCTCTAAGACCCTTAATTCCTGAGCCATAATCTCGGCCATAGTGGGTAATTAAAATAGAAAGGTTTCGTACGGAAAGATGCTTGATATAATACATGCAATTGATACATGTATTCTTAGAGTTGAATCCTAATCTATTTACTCATAATTATCAAATTGTTTATACATTACCTAAA
>JBHHYH010000017.1:0-47882 GCA_046757465.1 Candidatus Scalinduaceae bacterium
CTAAACTTAGTTCTTAATTTTTTATATATACAACCTTCATTCTAATATAAGAATTTTTTTATTATGGAGACTAAATGAGAGCTGTAGTTCAAAGGGTTAAAAGTGCCAACGTAAAGGTAAATTCAAGATGCGTAAGCAAGGTGGGAAAAGGTATAGTCGTCTTCGTAGGAATAGATAAAGAAGATACACATAAAGATGCAGATTACATGGCGTTTAAGTTAATAGGGTTAAGAATCTTCGAAGACAAATTTGGAAAAATGAATCTTTCAATTAAGGACATTAATGGACAGGCATTGATAGTTTCACAATTCACGCTTCTTGGTGATTGCCGTAAAGGCAAAAGACCATCATTTGATAACGCCGCTGATGTAGAAAAAGCTAACGCCTTGTATGAATACTTAATTGAAAAGTGTAAGCAAAATGATCTTGTTGTCGGCAAGGGAGTCTTTAGAGAAAATATGTTAGTTGAACTGATAAATGATGGGCCTGTAACAATCTTGCTGGACAGTAAAAAAGTATTTTAGACTGAATACAAGATTATATTACCTAAATTGAGCGATTTTTATATATCCACGTGTCATTTCGACCAAAGGGAGAAATCTAAAGCTTGCTGTTGTAAAAGATTTCTCGCTACACTCGAAATGACAGACCAGAACGAGTATTTTCACCTAACGAATGAAAGTAATGAGTATACTATATCTAATAATTTCAACAGCATAACAATAAAATTGAAAAAAAATCGCTCAATTTAGGTATCACTGGTTTTTCTCTATTATCACGTCTCCCTCTTTACCAGGATTGCCCTTGGTCTGTATCTTTGTGTTTGAAAATAATTTTATGACTTCTGTATTGGTTAAAAGATGCTGCGTAATCTTTGGTGTGGTAAATCTGGATGTATCTGTTGCTAAGGAAAGTGGCAGGATGATTTGATCTGCTAAATGTTCGTCTATTACTCCTTTCGTCTCTAGAAAATGCCTTAATCCTTCACTTGCCTCATCAGCTACTTTTTCTGCCCTCTTACCAATTGCACCCAGACCAAAGTAACAGCATTGGGAATTTTCAAACTCACACATAAGCAGTAACATCGTACCTCTAGCAAAGGCGGGCATGGTGATAACTTCAATCTCCGGGCTGATGTTTATCTCAGACATACGCTCCATCACCTGCTTCTTTTGCCGCTCGGCTATACTCAAATCAAGGTTTCCAACGGCGGAAATACCTCTTACCTTCCGTAATCTTCCCCTTTCCATTAGTACCAGCGGATAAACCTTTTTGATATGTCTTATGGATACCTTTATCTCTCCCCCGCCTTTTGGATAAAAGCCCGCACGGACCATCTCAAACCCTGTATCAAAACCAATCTTTTTTAGATAGAAGAGCCATTGTTCTTTGAGGTAATGAAAACATGGACTGAATGGGACGTGTGTGCCACCCCTGATTGTTACTGAGGAAGGCCCTTTTGCAAGAGACAAAGGCAGAAAGATTGTTTGTAGTACCAGAGAGACGGAACCTGCAGTGCCTATTTCAAAACAGTAGTCCCCATCTCTAATCTCTCCGGGATAAAATTTAAGAGATGATGAACCTATTTCGGCTCCACTTATCTTCGCATCACATATCCTGGCCATTGCCCGAACACATTGTAAATGTTGCGGGGCAAGTCCCGGTTTCTTTCTACCTGCCCTGATATTAAACATTTCGAAAGGTTTGTTTTCTACTGCCGAAAGAGTTAAAGCCGTCCTTAGTATCTGACCTCCACCTTCACCAAGTGAACCATCTATTTTGATCATATTATCTGGTTTGACCTGTTTCATGATGTACTGGAACCGGTTTTACTGGATTTAACTTTACCTTTGGAGTGAGAAGGGGGATTTATAAAAACTTTATCACACAGTATAATAGGGAGGTCGTTATTATGTGCCAGGAACTGGCAAACTTGACTATTATATTGAAATAGAACCTAAATTGAGCGATTTTATATTATATGCCGTTGTAGCCGCAACCTTGAGGTTGCGTAACTTACGCAGACTAATCAAATGATGAAAACGCAGGCTAAAGCCAGCGGCTACAAAATCGCTCAATTTAGGTAGAAAGAAAGACGGCATACAGGAAGGAGGAGCAAAGTAACCTGTGGACTACCAGTTTGATTGGGGCTGTTGATTAAGTCAATTAAGGGACAGGAATTAATTTTTAGAAAATACTTTCTTATATATAAGTTATTATATTGGTTAAGTTTAATCAAGTCATAAAATTACTTTAAAAATCTACCTCTTTGCTGTCTTTTTCCTGGTTGTTGCCTTCTTGGCCGTTGTCTTCTTAACCACTTCCTTCTTAACCATTGCCTTCTTAGCTGGTGTCCGCTTTTTTGCTACCCCGGGTTTTTTACCATTTTTCGAAAATATTTCTTGCATGTCCTTTTTTATAGTTCCGATTAACCTTGTCTCGCATCCTTCTATATCATCACGCATTTTCCCGGAAATTTCCTGTCCTAATTCTGAAACCCGTTTTTTTAAACTTTCTATGTCAATGCGAAGGTCAGCATAATTTGAATCGAGTCTTTTTAATCCTCCAATATCAATACGTATTTCGTTAAACTGGGCCCCAAGATCATCCTTTATCTCCTGAAATTGCCTTGAAATCATTTCACTAATCTTATCAACCACAACATATTGGAAATACTGTTCCAGTACAGCACTCATTTTAACACCTCCCTTTCATAAAAATGGTTGAAGTGTAGAAGAAATCTATTCATACAATATCTAGTTTTAATAGCTTGTTGAGGTATATATATAGTATTTCGGTATGTTTTTCAAGTATTTTTTTGTATTACGGTTTGATTATTATGCGAGATAATGTCTTCTACAAAATCGAGGGCTCTATTTGTGTCTTTCTTTGATTAGTGTTGTCTTTCCTGCGTTTTGTTTTCCCGCAACGGATATTATTGTTACGTCTTCAGAATTCATCAGGCATTTTGCCTATTTCTTCAGCCGTAAAGACGGGTCCATCTTTACAAACATAAGTACAACCAATATTACACCTGCCGCACTTCCCAAGCCCACATTTCATCCTATTCTCAAGAGTGGTATATACTTTTTCTTGTTTAAAACCAAGTTTTTCCAGTACAGGTAATGTGAACTTAATCATTATGGGAGGTCCGCATACAATAGCGATTGTATTCTCGCTACTGGGTGCTGTTTGTTCCACAACTGTTGGGACAAAGCCCACCTTGCCACTCCAATCTGGAGTTTCTCCTCCGGGGTCAACTGTAGTAACCAGATTAACATCATCCCTTGCATTCCATTCCTTGAGTTCATGTTTATATACCAGGTCTGCGACGGTTTTCGCTCCGTAAACGATCGTTATATTTTTGTACTTGTCACGAAGATCTAAACAATTCCAGATGACACATCTTAATGGTGGCAATGCAATACCTCCCGCAACAAATACAAGGTTCTTCCCTTCCCATTCTTCTAAGGGAAATATGTTTCCGTATGGTCCTCTGAATCCTATAGTATCACCTACATTAAGCTCTCTTAATGCATTAGTTACCCTTCCGGCCTGTCTGAAGGTACATTCTATGTAGTCTCTCCGCGTGGGTGATGAAGCAATGCAAAAAGTAGATTCACCATAACCAAATACGGAATACAAAGCGAATTGCCCTGCTTCGAATCGAAAAGTTTTTCCCTCTTCTTCTTCTAGAAAATTTAGCCTGAGTGTTCTTACGCCTGGCGCCTCATCTATTATATCTTTGATACTCATAAGATATGGTCTATATATATTTTCCATTCATATATTTCCTTATTCAGGTGAATTATTATCAGATGATATTATTTCAAGCATTTCAGAGATATTCATATCCGCCGGACAAACTCGCGAACATCTTCCACAGCCAACGCAGAGAATACTGTCAAACTTTTCTACATAATACTTAAACTTATGCATAATCCTCTGGCGCCAACGCTGATCCTTTGTAGATCTTGGATTGTGTCCGGATGTATGCATCGTAAACATCTTGAATTGGCACCCGTCCCAATTCTTAATCCTGTCGCCTTTTGACATAGTACACTCGTCAACCACATCAAAGCAATGGCATGTAGGGCAAACAAATGTGCATGCGCCGCAGCTTATACATTTCATAGAAAATTCAGCCCATACTTTGTGTACAAAATTTTCATCCAGCCACGGTTTTACCTTTTCAATATCAAACTTCTTCTCAACTGTAGCTACCTGAAGATTGAGCGTTTCGGTTGTAGGATTGCCGGCAGGAACGGAAAAAACTGTTTCTAAACCGTCCACCAGTTTTTCGCCTTTTTCTGTTACTGTTTCAGCCAGATACTCATCATCAGAAACCTTGGTTAATAGTACATCGCTGCCCTGTTTGGCATCAGGAGCCAAACCTACTGAGGTGCAAAAGCAATAGTTGTCGCACTTATCACATGCAATAGTTACTATTGCAGTAGCTTCCCTCCTCTGAACCCAGAATTTATCGCTACAGTCCCAGTTGAAGACCTTGTCCATTACAGGCAGACTTGCTGCATCACAGGGTCTTGAACCAAAGATAACCGTCTTGATGGCAAAACCCTCAGGTTCTTCAATAGTAACCTTATTCTTATCAAATCTATAAGATAATATCTTCTCTGTCTTTGGGAGGAAAAATTCCTTTATGGAATTGTTGGTAATGACATGGTCCAGGGAAATCTCATCTGCACCTTGAACCTCATCTAGCAGGATAAGATTGTTGTTCCTTTTAGGAGCAATAGTCTTATAACCCTGATCTCTTAGACCTGATATTAAAGAATCAAATTTTTCTCTCTTTAAGAGTCTTTCCATAACTAAAACCTAAAAAAACTTAAATAATTTATATTGAAAACAGATAACAGATAATCATTCTGTTAATTTACAGACTTTTGTCTTATTTGAAAAAATCCTGACTGTCATCTTCTTTATAAGTAGCCATAGCAAGTTCATCATCTATATTATAGCCAGCCCTGTATTTAAAATTCTTCTCCGTCTCCTTGGCTAGTTTCTTATTCAGAAGATTAAGTGGAATGTCTGCCGGACATACCCTTTGACACTCTTCACAATTAATACATCTACCCGCTAGATGATAAGCCCTTGTAACGTTCCATGAGAGATTGCCGCGCGGATGCGCACTTGGATCTATCCATTGAGGTTGGTTTTTATCAACAATACATCTATCACAAAAGCATAGAGGGCAAATACTGCTACAGGCGTAGCACTTGATACATTTTGCAAACTGTTTCTGCCAGAATTCCCATTTGTCCTTCTCTGACAACTTCTCATATTCTTCCAATTCAGCATATCTCTCTTCAAAGGGGATTTCCTTGTTTTCAATCTTCTCACCAATTAATTCATCGTATATCCTGGGGGTGTGGACATCACATGCCTTGCATTTAGTTGCCTGCGGTTCCCCTACACCATTGCATGTAACACCAAGGATATACACGTCTTCGCGTTTAATTTGGCTCTCCTTAATAAGCACGATAATAGTCCTTGCATCACATCCCTTTACTACAATCGCCGGTTTTCCAAGTTTTCTGGTTTCCTGCCTCTTGAGATACGTAGTAAGGTTATAGACGCAATACTTGTTCCATGTTAATTTGTTCACATCCTCAGGTTTGGTAATAAATACTGGTCTTGTCCTTTCTGGCGTACTACCTTCACTATATCCATAGACAACGTCTACGGTTTTACCCCTGAGGAGTTCTTCTGCCTTTTTTCTTAGAGCCTCAATCATTTAAATAGTCTCCATATACAAATATATATTATTCATTATTGGTGGATTCGTCCTTCGTCCTTAATCCACCCTACTATTATTTTATCCGTAGCGGAGGTCTTCAGACCTCCATACGTCATGTGGCCAATCCCAATGTAAACTTTTATATAACCAACATTGTCAGCCAGCCCATGAATGTGGAAACCTAAAGTCGTGCCGAAGGACAGACCTGCCTCAGGCATGGGTTTCCCTGCCCGTCCGGCAGGCGGGCGCTACTACTGATTAGCACTCTCACTAGAAACCATAGGTCCCATTGTATTAATCTTCTGATACCCTTCAAATGGCCCCAATGCCCTGACGCTATCAATTATGCCGTTTATGGTTTCTACCCATTTTCCACCTTCTGCGGCCGATACCCATGAGAATTGTATTCGTTCCGGATTAATACCACAGAACTCAAGCAGTGGTCTAAAGACATTCCACCTGCGTCTAGCGTGGTAATTGCCCGAATTGTAATGACAATCACCGGGGTGACATCCAGAGACTAATATCCCGTCGGCCCCACGTTCAAATGCCTTTATCAGAAATAATGGGTCTATCCCACCGGTGCATGGAAGTTTGATTACGCGAACATTAGCCTGATATTGCTTTCTGCCCGTACCAGCAAGGTCTGCACCTGCATAGGTACACCAGTTACAGAGAAAGGCTACTATTCTAGGTTCAAATTTATTTTCCTCTGCCATCGTAATTATATAAATGAATTAAATAAATCCCCCTCTTTCCCCCTTTAAAAAAGGGGGACGAAGGGGGATTGAAAATTAGTTAATTAAATTCTACGGCATTAATCTCTGCATATATTTGTTCGTCGTTAAAGCCTGCTAATTCTATACTCTTAGACCTGCATGTTGCCGCACACAAACCGCACCCCTGACAAAGACCCTCATTTACCCTGGCAACGGTCTTTATCACACTTCCATCACGAGCCTTGATATCTTCCTGCTCAATCGCGCTGTATGGGCATACTTTTTGACAGTAAAAACATCCAATACATGTCGAAAATACGGGTGGAAGTTGCCTGTCTACCCTGGCAACTACAGGTTCACGTTCCAATTCATCTGATGAAAGTAGAGCGAGAACCTTGCTTGACGCGGCGCCTGCCTGTGCCACAGTCTCTGGTATGTCTTTAGGTCCCTGACATGTACCTGCAAGAAATATTCCAGCGCTGCTGCTTTCTACCGGTTTTAATTTTGGATGTATTTCTGAGAAAAACATATCTTTATCATACTGTATGCTCAGCTTTCGTGCAACTTCCCCCGCATCATCTTGTGCCTTCATTGCTGACGCAAGTACGACCATGTCAGCTTCAATCTCAACCACTGAACCGGTTAATGTGTCTGCTCCAAGTACAACCAGTTTATCACCTTTTTTGTAAACCCTTGAGACACGACCTCTGAGATACGTGGCTCCTTCTTCCTCTACTGCCCTTAGTAAAAATTCTTCATAGCTCTTTCCGGCGCATCTAGTATCTATATAAAATACATATGCATGACCATGATGAACCTTATGTTTATATAACATGGTATGCTTTGCCGTATACATACAACATGTCTTTGAACAATATGAACATCCTTTTGCTGGATCTCTGGATCCCACACATTGAATAAATACAACAATTTCCGGCTCTTTACCGTCAGAGGGTCTCTTTATCATACCACCAGTAGGTCCTGATGCGCTGGCAAGCCGTTCAAATTGTAAACCTGTTATTACGTCTTTATATTTCCCGGCGCCATACTCACCATAAAGACCATTATTCTCGAGCTCCCGGTAACCTGTAGCAACAACTATGGCCCCAACTTTTTCTTCTATGATTTCATCTTCCTGTGAGTAGTCAATTGCCTTGACTGGCGCTATCGGACATGCATCGATACATTTCCTGCACACCTTGGAGTCGTTTGGTGGAATATTCTTTTTTCTAGCGTCTTTGAATAGTAAACAGTTTTCCCTATCTATTACGGGTTTACTCGGAATTGCCTGTGGAAACGGAATATAGATGGCAGTTCTATTTCCAAGCCCCATATCAAATTCACTCTTTATCTTTTTACTGGGACATACCTGCCAGCAAGAACTGCATCCCGTACACAGGTCCAGATCAACAGACCTTGCCTTTTTCCGAATCTTTACGTCAAAATTGCCAATATAGCCATCAACGGCTTCTATCTCCGACCATGTATATATCTTTATGTTTTCATGTTGTGCTGCTTCAACCATCTTTGGTGTCATGATACATTGTGAACAGTCGAGAGTAGGGAATGTTTCAGACAGTTGAGCCATATGGCCGCCAATTGACGCCTCTCTCTCAACCATTATAACTTCATTTCCACCATCAGCAATATCCAGCGCTGCCTGTATTCCTGCAATACCACCTCCGATAACGAGAGCACGCTTTGTTACGTGAACCTTTATTGGCTTTAGTGATTTATCCTTTCTGGTTTTTTCGGTCATCATCCTTACAAGATCAATGGATTTTGTAGTACCCACTGCCTTGTCTTTGTGAACCCATGAACACTGTTCCCTGATGTTTGAAATCTCAACATGATATGGGTTTAAACCCGTTTTTAAAGCGGCATTACGGAATGTATGTTCGTGCATCTTGGGAGAACAGGCGGCGACAACTATTCCAGTTAACCCCTCTTCCTTAATCTTATCTCTTAACAACTTCTGGCCAGGGTCTGAACACATATACTTATAAGTGGTAGTATATGAAACTCCTGGATATTTATTTTTGGCTTCCTCAGCGACCTTCTCAACATCAACTGTACTTGAGATATTTGTGCCACAATGACAAACAAATACGCCTATCTTTTTACTCACTTACATACTCCTTTTTTTTGTATCCCCCCTTTAGAAAAGGGGGTTAATTCCCCTCCCTGCCCGACAAATGGCAGGCGGGTTTCCCCCTTTAAAAAAGGGGGATACAGGGGGATTTTTTTCTATGAAAATGCATTAACAACAGATTCTGTTTCGACAAAGTGTTTATTCAAACCAAGGCTTATGGCGCCTAAGTCCAGGGCCAGGCCAATAAGTTCCGAGATATACACAATAGGAATATTGAATTTGCGATTATATTCCTTTTCTATATTTTTTTGCCTCATATCCAGGTTTGCATGGCACATCGGGCAAGCTACAGCTATAGCATCTGCGCCTGCTTCCACTGCACCTTCTAGAATATCGTTAGTTAGTTTTAAGACTACATCTGTTCGACTGAGTGTAAAACCGCCACCGCAACAATTCGTCTTAAATTCCCATTCGACGGGTTTGGCCCCTATTGCTTTTACAATCTCATCCATTGACTTGGGGTCTTCCGGATCATCAAACTGAAGTACCTTTGGCGGCCTTACTAAAAGACAGCCATAATAGCTGGCGATCTTTAAATCCTTGGGAGTCTTCTTTAGATTCTTCGCTATCTCATCCATGCAATAATTCTTGATTAGTTCAAGATAATTTAAGATCTTCACACCACTATTACAGGGCATCTCAATAGCATCCTCCACTTCCTTTCTCAACTTTTCATCGTCTGCAACATCTTTCTGGGAGATTATCAACCTTTGGGAACACATAGGGCATGGTGCAAGTATTTCTTTAAAACCATATTTTTCTGCCAGGCTTATGTTTCTAATAGACAGGGCAGTGGACAATTTGTGATTTGTTGCATGGGCTGAAGAAGCTCCACAGCAGTTCCAATCATGGATTTCTTCTAATTCGGGTCCTATTACTTGAGATACCCTTAATACTGAAGTGCCATATTCCTCAGAACTTGAACCCGTTGTTATTGCACAGCCTGGATAATAACCTATCCGCATTTCTTCCTCTATTCACATTTTTCAAATATTCGCTTAATGACATCCTTACCTTTAATATCATGAGGCAAGAATGACAACTTCCCCTTGCTTAGCAATTGAGGTGCGACTATCAAATCTTGCAATGCGGTTTTAGGCCTCTTCATCTTGTACTCATTTAACATCCATAGTTCAGAAATACGGCCGTGCTTCTTGATGGAATTAAGAAATGATTCATGAAATGTAGTTATATTCTTTTCTAGCTGGTTGGCTAGACCTTCTTCAAGTGACATTTCTCTCAAGACGTCCATTAATTCCGCAATCTTAACCTCTTTTGGACATCTTGTTGTACAAGTTATACAGGAGGCACACAACCATATGGTTCTTGAAGTTAAGGCCTCCCGTTTAGCTCCTATCTGCACAAATCTAATGATTTGATTCGGCATGTAATCCATCTCGTAAGCCACTGGGCATCCCGCCGTACACTTACCGCATTGGTAACACTCCCTTACTTTTATTCCACTTCTCTCTTCGACTTCTTTGGCAAAATCAGAACTTGATTCGTTCAATGAGATTTTTATCTTCATGTAGTCTACCAGTATATAATCATAATGATAAAAAGTCAAAAACACATTATACTATAAAAAAAAGGTAAATGTCAAAAAATTATTTTTTTACTTTATTTTTTTTACTAGATATAATTATTCCTATTTATAGTGTATTAAACCATTAAAAACTAAAACTTTCTGACATTAGCTTGAAATTTCTGCATTTATTAATTATATTAATAGTTTGTTATAATAAACTATTTAATTGAGGCTAGTTATGATTCCAAAGGAAATTTTAAAAAAGGTAAGGCAGATACAAATACGTTCAAGTCGTTTAGTGAATGATGTATTAGCTGGCGAATACGTGAGTGTCTTCAAGGGTAGGGGTATGGAGTTTGAAGAGGTGAGGGAATACCAAATTGGAGATGATATTCGTACAATTGATTGGAATGTTACCGCACGTCTGGGACATCCTTATATTAAAATTTTTGCGGAAGAAAGAGAATTAACCATTATGTTTCTAGTAGACCTTAGCTCATCTGGTAAATTTGGGAGTGTAAGGCAGTTTAAGAATGAGATTGCAACTGAGGTCTGTGCCCTGCTTGCCCTTTCTGCTGTAAGAAATAACGACAAGGTTGGCCTTATCCTCTTTACCGATAAAATAGAAAAATTTATTCCACCAAAAAAAGGAAAAACACACGTTTTACGCGTAATTAGAGAAGTACTATACTTTAAGCCAGAAGGGAAAGGAACCGATATATCTACAGCCCTTGAATATCTCATAAAGGTTACAAAACGTAAGACGGTTAGTTTTCTCGTGTCTGATTTCATCACAGAAGGTTTTGAACATACTTTGCGAATCGCAAATAAACGTCATGATATAATTGCTGTTTCCGTAACTGACCCTCGTGAATTAGAGATGCCGGATGTTGGTTTTGTTGAATTAGAAGATGCGGAGACTGGTGAAACCGCACTTATCGACACATCCGATAGGAAGGTGAGAGAAGAATTTAATAGATTAAACACAAGAACCATACAGGATAGGGCAAAATTATTTAGAACCGTGGGTGTAGATCTGATTAATATTAGAACTGACAGATCATACGTCGAACCGATTATGAAGTTTTTCAGAATGAGGGAAAAGAGGCTTTAATTCTAACATTTTCACACTTTTGATATAAGCCCTTTAGTTTATGTCATATTACCCCTCAAAACAGGCCCCCCCTTGTTCGCCTGGACAATGAAATCGAGCAGGTTCGGATATATGGGAACTTTTAGTTTACTTTTAAGGTATATAGTTGTTAAAGGTAATGATTTCATAAATTAAGTCGTTGGTCTCTTTCTCCTGTACCATAGCCCAAATACCAACACGGGTTTTCATCTACCAGATTATGTTTTGTTTGACCGAATATGGTCGGCTAGTAGCCCTTACGTGACATCCTGATCAGTTATGTATCAAACCAACATGAAAAATACTATAAAACATTCAATATTCATTGTTATCCTAATCCTCGCATATTCAAAATACTCCTGCATGGCCAATGAGACAAACGTAAGCGAAGGAGATTCTAAATCCATTATTAAAGTAAACGCTACTGTTGATAAGGCTAAGATAACGATTGGGGACAAAATAACATATAAAATAATAGTTGATTCCCCTGAGGAAATAGAGGTTATGTTCCCTGAGACAGGAGATAAAATAGGAGAATTCACTGCAGTAGACTTTGGCGATGAAGAGTTAAAGAAGGAAGACGGAAGGATTACGCTGGAAAGGTGGTATACGCTTGAGACTTATACTACTGGTTCATATATCATTCCTGCAATTACCGTAAAACACAAAAGAAAAGATGAGGAAAAAATAAGAGAAGCAAAAACACCTGAGATCTTTATTGAGGTTGTAAGTATATTAGATGAAAATGCAAGCGACATAAGAGATATAAAGCCCCCCGTATCACTTAACAAAAATTACTACAGGCTTTACCTGATCATTGCGATTACGCTTGGAGTGTTGGGAATAGTAGGCGCTATCATATTATTTTTATATCGTAGAAAACACAGTAGAAAGATAGACTTCGTTCCAGAACCTCTACCTGCTCATGAGATTGCCTATAATGAACTTGAGAATCTGAAGGCCTTAAACCTGATATCGAAAGGTAGAATAAAGGAGTATTATTATGTCCTAACCAATATTGTTAGGCATTACATCGAAAACCGATTCAGGTTGATGGCTCCTGAACGAACAACCGAGGAGTTCTTGGCGGAAATGGCAATTACCGACAAGTTAGAAGAAAAACACAAACAACTTATTAGAAATTTTCTTGTGCATTGTGATCTGGTAAAGTATGCAAAATATGGCCCTAATAATCAGGAAATAGAAGATGCTTTTAATTCAGCAAAAACGCTGGTTGATGAAACCAGGGGAGTTTTAGAACCCGTCCCCGCCTATACCAGAACGGGCAGGCGAATGGCTAGGCCGGGCGGAAAGGTTGCAGTATGATATTTTTAAAAGATCCACTAGCGCTCATCTTGATCATTATCTTGATTCCACTTATACTTGCAAACTACATTTTAAGAAAAGATAGTGGTAATTTAAGATTCTCCTCTCTTAGATATTTTAAAAAGATAAAACAAGGAAGGTTTGTTAAATTAAGACACATCCTGATTGGTTTAAGGATATTTGTAATTGTCTTGCTGGTAACTGCCCTTGCGAGACCTCAATCAGGGAAAGCCCACTCGAAGGTAAAAACTGAAGGGATCGATATAGTTCTAGCATTAGATGTATCTAGTAGTATGTTAGCGGAAGATTTTGAATCAAAGGGTAAAAGACGAAATCGCCTCTATGTAGCCAAAGAAGTAGTTGAGGACTTTATTAAATGGCGTGAAAATGATCGTATAGGGATGGTAGTATTTGCGGGACATGCTTATACTCAGTGCCCGCTGACACCAGATTATGATGTACTATTACAGTTTCTTGAAAAAGTAAAAATTGGAATGGTTGAAGATGGAACTGCAATTGGCTCTGCGATAGGGGTGTGTGTGAATAGGATAAAGTCTTCTAAAGCTAAAAGTAAGGTGATAATTCTTCTAACCGATGGTCGTAACAATAGTGGTGAAATCGATCCGTTAACGGCCGCAGAATTAGCAAAAACATTTGGTATAAAAATATATACAGTTGGAGCAGGAACAAAGGGGCTTGCGCCTTATCCCAGAACAAATCTACTTGGATATAAGGTGTACCAATCTTTAAAGATTGAGATTGATGATGAGGGTTTGACGGAAATTGCAAAGATTACGGGCGGCAGGTATTTCAGAGCGACGGATACCGACTCCCTGAAAGAAGTTTACAGGCAAATTGATAACCTGGAAAAGACCGAAATGGAAGTTGCCAAATACACAGAGTACAACGAACTTTTTCATTATTTAGTAATCCCTGCATTAGGAATATTCCTTTTTGAGATTGTTCTTGCAAACACAAGGTTCAAAAGAATTCCCTGAGTTTATTTAGAGGGACAGGCATCTTTTTTGTAAAAAAAGCCAGTCCCTTTAGGAGTCATAATTTATGAAATACGAAAGTATTAACTATCTCTATCTACTGCCATTAGTTTTTATCATGGTTATAGCTTACATTGTATTTTTTAAGAACAAACAAAAGGCGCTAAGAAAGTTCGTTCAAGCAGAATTATTGGACAGAATAGCCTTATCAGTAAGCAAAAAGAAGCAGATAGCAAAGGCCGCCTTTGCTATTACGGCCATACTCTTTATTATCTTTTCTCTAGTCCAACCTAAATGGGGATATCACTGGGAAGAGGTGGAGAGAATGGGAGTTGATATAGTTATTGCAGTAGATACATCCAGAAGTATGCTTGCGGATGACATTAAACCTAACAGGCTGGAGGCTGCCAAGAGAGAGATCAGGAGCCTTTTGAATATTATAGAGGGCGATAGGATTGGATTAGTCGCATTTGCAGGGACTGCGTTTACCCAATGCCCGCTCACCCTTGATTACGGCGCATTCAATCTTTTCCTCGATGATCTCGATACAAGTCTCATTCCTGTGGGGGGTACGGCTATTGGCGAGGCGATAAAAAAGAGCCTGTCAGCCTTTAATGATAAGGTAAAAAAACACAAGGCCATAGTCCTCATAACAGATGGTGAAGACCATCAGGGTAATGCAATAGAAATGGCAAAGATTGCCAAGGAACAGGGCATAATTATATATACGATTGGTGTGGGTAAAAAAGAAGGCGCCTATATCAAGATAAAAGACAAAGGAAAGGACGTCCTATTAAAAGATAAGGATGGAAAGGTTGTCAAATCACACCTCGATGAAATAGCCTTAAACAAGATAGCATTGGAAACGGGAGGGGCGTATTCTCCAGCATATGGAGCCCAGTGGGGCCTGGACAATATTTATAAAAATATCATTGCCAAGATGGAGAAAAAAGAATTGGACAGTAAAAAAATAAAGTTATATGAGAATCGCTACCAAATCCCATTATTTATCTCGCTTATCCTTATTATGCTGGAATCATTGATCGGAGAAAGAGCCAGAAAAACCAATTCTCAGGTAACGTGAAATAAGAGAATGATATGCGAAATCTTAATACAAAAGTGAGCATCTTTATATTGTTACTCTGCACAATGTTGATCGGATGGGTAGACCCGGCTTCAGATAAAAATGAGGAAGGGATTCGTCTCTACAATGAAGAAAAACCTGACGAGGCAATCAGTAAATTTACGGATGCGCAATCATACGCCCCAGAATCACAATCATTAGATTTCAACATAGCAAATACTCATTACAAGGAAGGTAAATTCCCTGAGGCTGAAAAATCTTTTAAAGATGTTATGAAGACAAAAGATAATACCTTAAAAGCAAAGGCCAATTACAACTTGGGTAATACTATGTACAAACAGGGTAAATTCAAGGAAGCCCTTAACTTCTATAAAAAGGCTATTGAATTAACCGAGGAGAAGGAAAAGAGCAACTCGAAGGACAAAGAAACAGCAAGTATAAGAGAAGATGCTAAATACAATTATGAATTTGTCCAGAAAAAGATGGAAGAGATGCAAAAGGAACAACAGGAAAGGCAAGAGCAAGAAAAACAAAAACAACAAGAGCAGCAAGAACAGGAGAAACAGGAACAGGAACAACAACAAGAAGAACAAGAAAAGGATAAACAGCAATCAGAAAAAGAAGACCCTGATCAACAAGAACAGCAAGACAAACAAGCTAAAGGGGAAAAGAATGAACAAATGAAAGAACGGCCACAAGAAAATGAAATGGAAGAACCACCCCCACCACCTCATGAAAAAAGAGAAATGACAAAGGAGGAAGCTGAAAGGATCCTTGAAGCTATGAAACAGGCAGAGATGGCCGCAAGAGATGCAAAGGAAAAAAAACATAAAGCTGCACAATTTAGCATTGAAAAGGATTGGTAAAAAAATGATAAAGAAATTCTATACGATTACGTTCCTAATATTTCTATTTGTAAACAACCTTGCAACTGTTCATGCAGATGAAATAGAGCTTACGGCAAGTGTTGATAAGACTACGGTTGAATTAGGCAGCTACGTTCGTTTTACAATTGGTGTCCATGGCGCGTTTGATACAGATCAACCACAGCTTCCACCGCTTGAAAGCTTTTCTCTTGGATACGGGCCGACTGTATCCACTCAGACAAAGATAGTAAACAACGTTGTATCCGTTTACCGTGGGTTCAGTTACGGATTAATTGCGAAGGAAAAAGGCAAATTTACAATAGGACCTATAACATTAGAATATAAAGGGAAGACATATAAATCAAACCCGGTTAATATAGAAGTTGTCGAAAGAGCACCGTTTGAAAACAAAGGGCGTAAGAGGGGAGACAAAGATATTGATATTTCCAAAAAGATATTTGTTGAACTCTCGACTGATAAGACAGAAGCCTATATTTATGAACAGATTATCAGGTCTTTCAAGTTATATTTTCAAAAGGGATTGTCAATAGATGACCTTGAATATGTCCCTGCCTCAACTAAAAGTTTCCTTGTAGAAAAGCTTGGCGACGAGAGACGTTATGAGGAGGTTCGTAACGGAATACTCTACAGTGTAATAGAGCTTCGCACAGCGCTTTTTCCTGTAGTTTCGGGTGAGATAGAAATACCTCCCGCAAATTTCAAGTGCAATATCCTTATCAGACAACAACATAGAAGAAATTGGGACCCATTTGAAAATTCGCTATTTGATGAGTTCCTTGGTAGAAGTGAATATAGATATCCTGTGGAGAGAAGCACTAACTCATTAAAATTAAGAATAAAACCTTTACCAGTATCTGGGAAACCAGAAGGTTTTGCCGGCGCAGTGGGAAAGTTTACGATGGACGTTCTTGCAAAACCCACCGAAGTAAAAGTTGGCGACCCTATAACGTTATCCATAAACATTTCAGGAAAAGGGAACATACAAACGATTGGCGAACCGACACTTGCTCCTGAAGGCTTGGAGGGTTTTGAGCTTTATCCTGCTGAAGTCAATACAATTATCACAGATAGAGAAGAAGGCATTAAGGGTGAAAAATTGTTTAATAAAGTAATCGAGCCGCAACATGAAAATATTAAGGCAACTCCAGCAATATCATTCAGTTTCTTTGATCCTGTATTAGAGAAATACCAGACTATTACCAGCAAACCAATCCCAATTATGGTAGAACAATCTGATATGGAGACACCCATACGCCTTTCACTTGAAGGCGTTGAAAAGACAAAGGCGCAGGCAAGAATATTGACCAAAGACATCCTGCCCATAATGTCTGATTTATACTCATTTAAAAATCAGGGGTTTGTTCTATATAAAAGGCCCTTGTTTATGGCCCTTATTTTTTTCACGCCAATACTCTTTGTAATAGCATGTATTTATGCACAGAGACACAGAGAACTGTTACAAACTGATATGGGCTATGCAAGAAAAAGACGTGCGCCGTCTCAGATGAAAAAACAGCTTTCCAATACAAGACAGCTCATACAACATGGAAATCCTCAAGAATTTTACGCAGCACTTGCCAAAACGCTAACGGACTATATTGCAAATAAAACAGATTTACCACCGGCTTCTATCACACTCGAAAATGTCTCTGATATCTTAGGCAACCGCTGCGTTTCTTCCGGTACTGTAGAAAAACTTAAACAATGCCTTGAGTCGTGCGATCATGGTAGATTTTCTGCCCGTCATCACCCAAAGGATCAATTGGAAGATGCGTTTAAGACTGCAAAAAACGTCATTAAGCTTTTAGAAAAACAATTATGAGGAGAAAAAAAATATTAACATTTTTTATTCTTTTCCTTATGTTTCTTTCCAGTAGCCTGACTTTTGCTGGAGAGGTAACACGAGAAGAAGCTATTGATGTTTTCTTTAAAGCAAATGAAGAGTATAATGCTGCTCAAAAGGAAATGGCTGCAAAAAAAGAAAAAGAGGCTTTAGAAAAATTTGAACATGCCGCACGGCTTTATGAGAAACTGCTCGGGTCCAATTTTATAAGCGGCCAGATTTACTATAACCTGGGTAATGCATATTATAGACAGGGGATGGCCGGGAGGGCAATACTACACTACCGCAGGGCAGAAAAACTGCTTCCAAGAAATGCCGACGTAAAGGCGAACATAGACTTATTGAAAAGCGATTTTGAAGATAAAGAGTCAATGCGCCAGATGCCGGAGATCCTGAAGATTATGTGTTTCTGGTATTTCTTTCTTAATATAAATGAGATTACGATTCTTACTGTATATATGTATCTTGCTTTTATGGCATCTATTCTCTCAATCATTTTTTTAAGATTCCAATGGCTTAAAAAAATTTCCACTATTTTGGCATCATGTCTATTCGTGTTGGTTATTTCTCTTGGTCTAATGGCTTATAATCAATACTCTATTGAAAGAGGTGTGGTAATTGCCGACGAATGTGAGATAAGATACGGACCCGGCGAAGAATACGAACCCAAATTTGAGATACATGAAGGCGCGGAAGTTAAAATAGAGGAGGAAAGAAACAAGTGGTATAAGGTGTATGTCTATGTGGATGTTGAAAGTATTCGTGATAATGAGGAACAGAAAGATATTGAGTTCAAAAAGGGCTGGATACCTAAAGCCAAAGTAGAGAAGATATGAGGAATTGGCTTAGAAAACATTTTGTTTTTTGGTAAGATTGTGTATACTTAACCCAAATTATACCAGATTTTCTGATAAATCTTTGCAAAAGTCCTTAAAGGTGTATATCAAAATTTCAAATTAGGGTTGGGAATATGACCGATGGTCCTGAAAAACGAAGGTACCCAAGAGTTTCTCCTGGTGTTAATTTTGGTGTAACGGTGCAGCATGTTGACAAGAAGGACAGGGAATACTATGAAGGTATAATTAAGGATGTCAGTCATGGGGGTATGTTTATCGACACCGACCATCTACCTCCAAAAGGTAGTATGGTAGTCATACAATTTAGGTCGAACAAAGAAGGGGATGAACGGCCTGTCATTGCCAAGGGGTTGGTTTGCTGGACGCGAAAATGGAAGCGTCCTCATGGAATGGGGATCGATTTCATCGAATTTGAGGGACTCGGAAACACTCCCTTTGAAGAATGGTTCAAGAAACATTTCCAATCACAATAACTTTATACAATTGGGACCATAATAGGACAGACGCTTTTTTATTTCGTACCGTCTGTGGTTACCACTCAATTACCACTCAATCACGTCATTAGAATCTGATAATTGATATCCCTAAAATAGACTTGAATTAACCTTCAAGCGCCGTTAAGATAAATTCCAACGCTATTGGAGGGTATATTACATGCGATTGAAAGTAAAAAAAATTGAAGAAGAATTCCTTCAACTTCCTTCCCATGACCGAGCATAATTAGCAGCACACCTTATAAATAGTCTCTGTCTCTTTATAAACTTCAAGTTGAGAAGATATAAGACCTGATGGATAACTCACTGGCAGAATATCTTGATTTTGCTATTAAGGCAAGTAAAGATGCCGGTAAACTTAATCTCGCATTCTTTGAAAAAGCCAAAAAAATTCGTATCAAGAAGGATAATTCTCTGGTAACAGAAGCTGATATCCAATCTGAGACATTAGTCAAAAATAAAATAACAAAAAGATTCCCAGAGCATGGGATTCTTGGAGAAGAATCAGGCCTAAAAAAGTCTACCTCACATTATTACTGGTGTATAGACCCTCTAGATGGAACTACAAACTTTGTCAGGGGAATACCCGTTTTTGCAGTATCAATTGCATTATTATACAGAAACAAACCCATTGTGGGTGTTGTTTATAATCCGGTCAGTAAAAATTTATTTTGTGCTGCAAAGGGAGAGGGTTCCTTTCTTAATAATACATCCTTAAAACCACCAAAAAACATACCACAAAAAGAATTAATGTTTGCGGTTCAATCGGAATATGATGGAAGAGTTCCTGATTATTTAAATCAGATACTTAAAAAGGCAAAGATCCGTTGTATTGGAGTTGCATCGCTACATGTTTGTTATGTAGCGGCAGGGTGGGTTGATTGTTATATCGGTGATCGATGTTCTTTATGGGATATCGCTGGAGGTTCTATTATACTGACCGAGGCTGGAGGCGTTATAAGTAAGCCGGATGGCAAAAAAATCTTTCCACTAGAGTGTGATATATCAACTTATGTAGATACAAGTATACGTTGCATTGCTGCCAGGAAGAATAAACACAAAAAGATTCTCAGCGAATATTTTTCGTCATAGACATAATTATGAAAAAAACAACAAATAGCTGCGCACTTGCTGCAGACGTAGGCGGCACAAATACCCGGATGGCAGTTGTGACAGGTGAAGGAGAGATTCTTACACAGTCGAAAAAGCCCACACATTGTAAAGAAGGCAGGGATGAAATGATTAAGTTCCTTGTTTCTTTTTCAAGAGAAACTATTGAAAAATCACAACTGCCGAGGAAGGAAATATGTGGAATGGGAATAGGCTTTCCTGGCCCTTTGAATGCCGAGTCTGGTACAGTCTTCAACCCTCCAAATCTAATAGGTTGGGACAACGTTCCATTGAAGGATATACTCGAAGAAGAGTTGAAAATGCCTGTTTCTATTGAAAACGACGCAAACTCAGCAGCACTGGGTGAATGGTGGAAGGGGGTAGGAACCGGGACAAACAGTTTGGTCTGCATTACATTGGGCACCGGTATCGGAGGAGGTATAATTCTGGATGGAAGAGTCTGGCATGGTACATCATGGATAGCGGGTGAAATAGGACATACGACTATTATAAGAGACGGGATGAAGTGCACCTGTGGAAATAAAGGATGCCTTGAGGCCTATGCCTCATCCAGAGGAATTATAGAAAGAGTGAACATTGCGTTATCAGACAAAAGAGGCAAAGGTAAATTCCAGCCAATTACGGAGCTGAAGCAGTTGGACCAGTTGGTATTAGAAGGCAACGAAATTATACTAAAGGTTATTAAGGAAACCGGAGTTATACTGGGAATTGCCGTAGCTAATCTTGCAAACCTTCTAAATCCTGAAATGGTTGTATTGTTTGGAGGCGTGACTAACCTGGGAGAAAACCTCATCAAGCCTTTAAGGGAAGAAGTTAAGAAAAGGGCATTTAAAAAGGCAACTGAGTCGCTAAGGATAGAGGTAGCGAAGCTGGGTGATAACAGCGGAATACTTGGCGCAGCAAAGAGTATCTTTTTAAGGCTGCAAAGGACCTCGCTGCACAATTTATGAGACCCCCTCGATTCTCTCGGGGCGATGCTATGCATCGGATTGCTTCGCTCACTTTGTTCACTCGCAATGATATGAGAGTAGGTATGTCACCGTACTTACGGAACCGTGTACAAAGCAAGTTCGTTTAGGTATGTGTTATATTTAAGACTTTGTGGTTTTCCCTTACAAACTTAAAGCCCTATTCCATGAGCTATGTTTTGTAATATCTAACTTACGGGAACACCATTTTCTACAGGGGCAGATACTGAAACAGCACTGCTCTTATACCAGTCTTGATAATAATCCCCGGAATCATATAATTTATGTAGATTTTCCAGTACCTGTTCAAAGACCTGTTGCCAGTCAGAACCAACCCTGAAGCCAAACATAGCGTTGCGTTTGCCATGCCTCGTACTACCAATAGTCTTAAGTGACTTTCTAAAACGCATTCTCAGGTTGTCACCAGCATAAAGATGGTCATACATATATTGCATACCATCAATAAAATCTTCCAGGGTCATGTCAACAAATCTATGAACTACATGCGCAGTATCGTAATATTTCCAGTCAGCAGGATAATTCTTACGGAAAATCCTCTTTTCTGAATCCAATCTATGATAAAGCTCAGTTTTTGGAAATGGACAATTGATACCAAAGGTAAGGACGTCAATGTTATTTTCCAATACAAATTCTGTCATCTTTTTGAATGAATCTTTACCGTCTCCATCTGCTCCCAAGACTATGGACCCCCAAACAACAAGGCCGTGGTCATGAATCTTTTGAATGCAGTCATAATAATTATCCGTACCAAGTCTTAAATTGGTCTTTTTGTGCATCTTCTCCAGGACAGCTTCATTTGTCGATTCTATTCCACAGAGAAATCCAAAATTTCCACTCTTTGCCATCAGATCGAGCGCTTCCGCATCCTGCGATATATTAAGCGCCGTAAACCCTAGCCAATCCTTTTCGATACCTCTTTCTATCATCCCACGCCAGAGCGCCTTTGCCCTATTAGCAGAGTTCTTACTATGACCGTAGAAATTGTCCTCAGCAAACATTAGCCCCCTGTAATCGGTTGCCTCCATCTCATCCAGGACGTCTTCGTATGGCCTTTCCCTGAATTTTTTGCCCTGAAAGGTAGGGACGCTGCAGAAATCACAGTAATTCGGACAACCCTTCGTTGTAACAATAGAAGAGAACTTGTAATTATATTTCCTCTTCATGAGTTCTCTATTGGGAAAAACATGCTTCATTTCTGACAGGGCTGGCAACCCACCATTATAAACTTTTTTGAGCTGACCGTTTTCAAAATCCTTAATGACTTGAGGCCAGAGAGCCTCCGCTTCTCCCGTAAATATAGCATCAACGTATTTAGATGCTTCATCAGGCATTACGGATGCATGGATTCCGCCAATTATCACGGTCATGCCTTTTTTTCTACATGCTTCAGCTATCTTGTACGCCCTTGCCACTTGATATGTAACAGAGGTCATACATACCAAATCAACAGGCTCAAAGGTTAATTCATCATTATCATCAAGGGCAAGTTCCAGATTCTCATCAATTACGTCAAACTCCCAGTCTCCGGGTGTAAGGGCGGAAATATATGCCAGATTTAAGGGCATTTGTACTATGACGGTTATACTTTCCTCACCATGCCTTCCCGGTGGGTGCGGATTGATAAGCATCATTTTTCTCATTTTATTCTCCTCCTAATTATTTAAAATCATATTCGCCACCCTCCAACCAGAGGATACAACCGCGCATACCCCTGGTCCCGGGTTTGTCCAATGTCCTGCTAGAAATAGATTATTGAAAGGTGTTTTATGTTGAAGTCTATTCGACCATGTCTGATCCACTGTAACAGCCCAACCGTAGGCAGCGCCTTTTGAATTGAGTGTATAGCGTTTAAGTGTCTTCGGTGTTGCTGCTTCGATAACGTCAATATGATTTCGGATGTTGGGAACAAGAGTTTCAAGATATTTTAATGTATATTCTTTCATTTCTTCTTTAAAGGTAACCCAATTTTCAATATCACCATAGTCTTCTTTTAAGGATACAACAACAGAAATTATTTGCTTTTCATCAGGGGCAAGACTTTTATCCGTTTTTGTCGGTACCGATATATAAAACCAACCATTATTGGAAAAACTTATATCATCTGACGTATGGTAAAAACCTCTTTTTAGTGCTTTTAAGTCAATGCCTTCATCAAGACCCAGATACAATAGAAAAAATGAAATACTTTCCTTCATTGACTGGATCTTATGAAGATAGGAATCGTTAACTTCCTTTTCTTCTATTAACTCGGAAAAGGTCTGCTTTGGATCGATGTTTGATACAAAAACATCAGCAAAAAACTCTTTTCCTTTATTTGTCAAGACTCCTTTCACAAGTGTATCCCTTATATATATCTTGTTGACGGTAGAAGATAGCATAATTTGACCGCCATAGTCAATGAATTTTTGAGCAATCGCATCGGCGAAATTTTGGGTGCTGCCCACAGGGTAAAAAGCCCCATCCTTTAGATAATTTACCAGCATCTGGCACATACCAATAGCCGAGACTTCGTGAGGAGGCGAACCGATGTAGCCCCATTGTGCGGACAAGATAGCTTTAAGTTGCTCATCAGTAAAAAACTTATCTAACATTTCCTTGTAAGTAACATCTTGATATTTAGTTAGCAATTTACTTCGTTCAGCCCTAACCGTAGACCGATACAGTCCCACAAATTCTTTAAAAAAGGATGATAAATTTTCACTTTCAGATGTAAACCGTTGTTTTAGCAAATTGACGTAATCATCAATCTCGGCAGGAATATCTATAGAGAAAGAAGGAAAATTTATGCTGTCCATAGGATCAAGTCTTAAAAAATTAATATTTATATCAAGTTCTTTAAGGCTTCTACCGACTATACTCCATTTTCCGCATCCACCAATGTGGTGAACCGCTGCGTCGAAAATAAAGCCTTTTCTTTTGAAAGAAGTGCAGTAACCCCCGGGTATATTATGTTGTTCAATTATCAAAACTTTTTTTCCACTTTTTGCTAAGAAAGCGCCGCAGATTAGTCCTCCAATCCCAGCCCCTAATATAATTACGTCATACTTGGATTGTATTTTGGATTCATCTAAGGAAAAGTCACGTGTAGAAACGGCCATATAGTACCTTATTTCTTAAATCTTGAATAATTCTGGCAAAACATGTTCCTGACAGGCCCAGGAATATATATCAATAGAATTTCTCTGAAGTTAGGAAAGGTTAAGGGTTAGGAGGCCGGTGTAGTAGTCGGGCTAAGGTAAGGTAAAGATCGATTAACTACTTAACCCACCCGCCCGTACCGAACTGTACGTTCGGGCGGGTTGACCAAACTGGCATCTTTACCCTAACCTAACAACTTAACCAGATGTATATTAGTACCTGTTTGGTTCTGGTCGTACCTTCGGCAGAGGCGCCGGGACGAACTTGTCCAGGCTAGGAGTATCTTGATATGATTAAGGATGAGATGTTGCCTGTATCTGAAAAGTCGTCAACCAGGACGTTTTTTACGTCTAATTTTCTGCTTTTATTAGGTACATAATCTAAATCGCATTCATCGTCCACTTCTTGATAATTTATTGTTGGAGGTATAACACTGTTGTTAATTGCCATTATACTTGCAACACTTTGCATTGCACCCGACGCGTCAAGGCACTCCCCCGTCATTGATTTTATAGCACTTATGGGCACTTTCTTAGCATAACCACCAAAGTAGTCTTTAATAACCCTGGTTTCCATTCTATCACCCGTTATGCTGGAGTTTGCGCATGCAGATATGTAAGAGATGTCGTCAATATTAAGTTCCGCATCTTTCATTGCCAAAGAAATGCATCTTATACCCTCTTTAGTATCTAAATTGTCGTGGTAAATCTTTTTCGGATTAAAGGTGTTTCCGTAACCCTTTATCTCGGCATAAATTCTTGCGTTTCTTTTTAATGCGTCCTCGAGCCTTTCTATCGCCATTAATGCAGCAGCTTCACCAATTACGAAACCGTTGCGCCTTTTGTCATATGGTGTTGAAATCTCAATGGCGCTATCTTTGTAACCTGCTAATATTCCAGACCTGTAAGCTCCCCAAAATATGTCCGGGGTTAAACCGTGAACTCCCCCAGCCAAAACCGCCTTCACCCTGCCTAACCTCAGGAAATCAGAGGCGTAAATAATAGCATCAAGGCCACTGGTAACTCCAGTAGATATAGTGGAGTTAAGGCCCGTGGCTTTGCAAAATATAGAGGCCCTGCTTGCAGGAGCATTTAGAACTGTATTTGGGAAGGCCATTGGATTAACATAATTAGGACCTTCCCTTAACGCTTCAAAGTCAAATGTACTGATACTATCTATACTGCCATAAGTAGAACCGATTACAATTCCTAAATCTTCCTCAGTATAGATTTCGTGCGTTATTTTAGCATCGTCCATTACAAGCTTTGCGGCTGAAGATGCCAATAGCGAAGTCCTGTCTATATGTCGTATTCCTTTCTTGCCCAAAAACACCTTTGCATCAAAATCTGATATCTCTCCCGCCTTCTTGCTCCTGTATTTGGATACGTCAAATAGTGTAATATCCTTTATCCCGGAAACACCTTTTGTCAAATTGCTCCAAAACTCGTCTTTATTTACACCGATTGGTGACAAAATGCTAATACCTGTTATAACTAATCGAGTATCCATTACAATTGTTCCGTTGAAAAATTATCCCATAAAAAAAAGTTAATGGCCTTGTTCTAAGATACCATTAACAATTTAAATACTAAAGGGACAGGCTTCCTTTTTTATAAAAAAGATGCCTGTCCCTCTAAACATATATGAACTTGCTGAATTCTTGCACTTTTTAACCCGTAAACTTTTTTAATACAAGACAACTATTGTTACCGCCAAAAGCGTAAGCATTATTTAAGGCTATATTTACTTGCATCTCACGTTTTACATTAGGAACAAAATCTAGATCACACTCCGGATCTTTAGTTTCATAGTTTATTGTGGGAGGCACTATGTCTTCTTTAACAGCTAATGCACATGCGATAGCTTCTATTGCACTGGCAGCTCCCATTGTATGCCCTATCATAGATTTTATAGAAATCACAGCCAAACGCTTTGAATGTTCTCCAAATACTTTCTTAATAGATATTGTTTCGGCCTTGTCATTAGCAACGGTTCCAGTACCATGTGCACTTATATGCTGAACATCCTCAGGCTTGATGTTGGCGTCTTTTAAGGCCTTTCTCATCGCAGACACGACACCATTTCCCTCTGGTTGTGGAATTGTGATATGATATCCGTCACAGCTTAGACCGTAACCCAGAATTTCTGCATAGATATTTGCATTCCTTGCTAATGCATCTTCCATCGATTCTAATACCAGCATCCCGGCGCCTTCACCAATTAACATTCCTTTTCTATTTTTGTCAAAAGGCTGGCATACCTCTGGCGCAATAGCATTCAGTTTGCTAAAACCAACGTAAGCTACTTTAGAAAAAGGATCCGTACCGCCGGCTACCATAATATCTGCTCTTCCCAATCTTATCAGGTCGCATGCATAGCCAATAGCATAATTCCCTGCGGCACATGCAGTGGGAATTATTGTATTTGGGCCCTCAAACCCGAATTCGATAGCTATGTTTGATGGAATATTGTTGCATGGGTGCTTAAGGAATAGATCTGCATCTACGTTATCATCTCCCTTTTCATATCTTAATTGGTTTACCCTTTCTAAAATTTGAATTTCACCCGCAGTTGTGCCGATTGAAACACCGACTCTTTCAAGATCAACATTTTTTACGTCAATTTTAGAGTCATCTAAGGCTAGCTTAGTTGCTGCGATTGCAAATTGTGATCCCTTGCCAACTTTTCTTGAACCGTTACTTATATAGTCTTCATACTTGAAATCTTTAACTTCACAACCGTTATGTACTTTAAAATCAGATGTGTCAAACGCCTTGACTTCCGAGGCTCCGGATACGCCGGAAGTTAATGCATCCCAGAAAATATCTTTATTGCATCCTATGGGGGATATTACACCTACACCAGTAATTACAATTCTTTTATCCATAAATTTTTTTTATCTAAATTGAGCGATTTATATATTTCACTTGTCATTTCGACTCCTTCACTCCTGTCATTCCGAACGAAGAGAGGAATCCGCTTTGGGCTCGGTATTATATTACGCAAAATCCAAGATTACGGGAGAAATCTTAACGCTTGCCGTTGTAGAAGATTTCTCGCTACACTCGAAATAACAGGTCAAAACGAGTATTTTCACCTAATAATGATTGAAGATAATGGTTATGCTATGTCTCATAATTTAAACGGAATAACAATAAAATGAAAAACAAATCACTCAATTTAAGTTATATTACCGAGAATCAATCCTTTAGAGATTCTCTTTCGGCTACACCAAAACTTAATGTAGCCTTCGAAACGATCTTTTCTCCCACTCTGGCTATGCCCTTCACTATCGCTGCATTAGAAACAACTTTTTCGGTATTGATTTCTAAAATAAGTTGGTCGCCTGGAAAGACTGGTTTTGAGAAGCGGACGTTAGCCGAGGCCAACAAAAAGACCTTGTCTTTGTCCTTGTCAGCATCAAAACTCTTTCTAAAGAGTATGATTGATGCTTGGGCCATGGCTTCTAAGATTAAGACTCCTGGCATTATGGCAAAATCCGGAAAGTGTCCAACGAAGAACGATTCATTAC
Organism: Candidatus Scalinduaceae bacterium; assembly: GCA_046757465.1. Lineage (GTDB taxonomy): Bacteria > Planctomycetota > Brocadiia > Brocadiales > Scalinduaceae > Scalindua_A. The sequence continues at coordinate 27,566 of JBHHYH010000017.1, forward strand.
CGGAAATATTCTTTAAACAAACAATTTTGCTTTCCTTCTGAAACTCAACAACTTTATCAATAAATAAGAACGGATATTTTTGAGGAATCAACTTTCTTATTTCCTCAAAGCTCAACATTTGCAAATACCTTTCTTGTTAAAGTTATAAGCAGACAGATTTAAAAATTTACGAAATAGGCGGGAATACAAAAGAAATGTGGTTATTTCTTGGTATTTTCTTCCAGTATTGATTTCGTCATCCCAATCGTAGCGTTTAGTGATGTAATGTCTACTAATTTTTCTTCAGGAATTTGAATTTTGTATTTTTTCTCAATAAGTGCCAGAATTTCCAATGCCAGCAAGGAATCTATTTCTAACTCCTTAAAAAAATCAGAGTCTCTTTTTTCCCATATTTCACTTTCCTCTAACTCAGTTACTTCAGCCACAATTGATGTAACCTCTTTATCTATATTATCTGCAGTCAATATCATCCCTCCTCAAAAAATACCAATCTACAAAAATCTAACAAATATTAACAACGAACATTTAGTGAAAAAAGAGTGTTCTTAAACGATGGTTTTTCCCTATGCTGATTACCAATACAGAGCTTATGACAGTACGGTCTGGCGTTAAAATACATTTAAAAAAAATCTGAAAAGGGAAAAATAACAAACTTACATCGATATGTCAATAACAATCTCAAGACAATTATAGGACTAATCGAGTTGACTTGATGTATGCATTTTGCTATTGTTTTTAATCAAGGTAAGTAATTTAAATGACGAAGATAAAGATTTGCGGTATAACGAATTTAAATGATGCCATAGTCGCTGTTGACTATGGTGCAGATGCTATTGGTTTTGTATTTGCAGAAAGTGTACGAAAGGTAAACAGAAAAAAGGTTAAGGCCATTGTACGAAAATTACCGCCATTCGTTACGTTTGTGGGACTTTTTGCCAATGAAACTGCCAAAAATATCGAAAACATTTGCAGATATTGTGGTCTAAATGCCGTGCAACTACATGGAAATGAACCGCCAGGTTTTTTAGACAAACTTAAACATTACAAGGTTATCAAGGCGTTTCGGATAAAAAATGAAAGAGACATTGAACTAATAAATAAGTATAAACCTGATGCTGTATTGCTTGACGGATATGCAGAAAATAAAATGGGTGGTACAGGCGCCTCTTTTGACTGGAAGATTGTTAAAAAATTAAAGACCTCAAGCCCAATAATAATAGCAGGAGGCTTAACACACTTAAATGTCTCGCGTGCTATAAAGATTGCAAGACCCTATGGCGTTGATGTTTCCTCCGGTGTAGAAATCAAACCTGGAAAAAAGGATAGGCAATTAATTAAAAAATTTATCGATGCCGTAAATGGGTAGTTCTTTCAAAATTCATTTGTAACACCAAACAGCGTTAAGTCTGTAGAGTCTACGATATCTACATTGGTAAGCTTACCCAGTAGCGAAGAGGCCCCGCCGAATACGACAATCTGGTTTTGCCTTGTCCTGCCTGTTAATTTGCTTTCATCAGTCTTGCTTGTTCCTTTCACCATGACCTCGACTGATTTTCCAATCATCTCTTTATTATCTTCCGCACTTATCTCACTCTGCAAATCTAACAATATCTGATTTCTCCTTTTTTTAATTTCCTCCGGTACGTCATCCTTTAATTCCTTAGCTGCAGTTCCCGTTCGCGGTGAGTATTTAAATATAAAGCAGTTTTGATAACGCACATCCCTCATCAGACTTACGGTATCTTCAAAATCGTCTTCCGTTTCTCCCGGGAAGCCCACAATAAAGTCACTGGCAATCGTAATGTCAGGTACCAGGGACCTTGCCATTTCAACGAGTTCTCTATAATATTCAGATGTATATTGGCGTCTCATCCTTTCCAATATCCTGTCTGAACCAGACTGTGCCGGCATGTGTAAATTTTCGCAAACTTTGGGCAGTTCGCCAACGGCTTCTAATATATCTTTGGTCATATCCCCTGGATGTGAGGTAACAAACCTTATCCTCTCTATACCTTCTATTGGATCTAACCTTCTAAGCAGGGTAGCCAGAGTAGTATTTCCATTCAATCCTTTTCCATAAGAATTTACATTCTGTCCTAACAACATGACTTCTTTACAGCCATCATCTGCAAGGTCTTTAACTTCGTTTATTACGTCTTCAACGGGTCTGCTGAACTCGCGTCCTCTTACATACGGTACAATGCAATACGAACAATAATTGTCGCATCCTCTCATGACAGATACAAATGCCTTGTACCGATTTGGTCTTTGAGTAATCAACCTGTCAAAACTTACTTCTCCGTCTTCATCAATAGCCAGAATGCGTTTATTACTTCCGTTTATTTCTTCGAGTAATTCAGGAAGTTTTGAGAACATCCTCGTACCGCATATGAGGTTGACGTGTGGCATACGCTTAAATATTTTTTCTCCATCATTTTGTGCCATACACCCCAGGACGCCAAGGATTAAGCCAGGGTTCTTTTCCTTTTGATCTCTTAAACTGCCTAGTTGGGAATATACCTTGTGTTCGGCCTTATGGCGTACGCTACAAGTATTCAGGAGGATAACGTCCGCGGCTTTTTCATCTTCGGTAAACGTATAACCTTCCTTCACAAGAGAGCCTACGGATAACTCCGAATCCAGCTTATTCATCTGGCACCCATAGGTTTTTAGAAAAACCTTCATGAAAAGAACCTCCCTTGTCTTTCTGAAAACCTAAGCATGGGTCCTGCCTTTTGTGTGAGTTGTCTTTATTTTATTCCTTATCACCTTTTTTGTTCTCTCTTTGTCTTCGGATTTCTAAAATCGCCTCTAGTTCCTTAATTACCGGTTCGTCTTTTTGCCGACCACAAGCCCTCTTCGATTTAATCAATCCTTCAACTGTCAAGACATTACACCGAATTCCGTAGATTTCCATAATTTCAGAGTATTTTAGCGCCTCATCATAATAACCTATTCCTTTGAGTTCTCCAAATAAATCAATATCTCCTATATCAGTTGAAAGTGTAAAATTTAATCCCATTTGCAGTGTTTTTGCATCAAAGATAAATTGTAAGTTTTTTTCTGCTTTCCTCAAATATGGATGAAAAGGAGTGAGTGTTTTGATAAGGTTTTCAAGGTTTTCTGTATCTCTGGCATAACAAATATCGACATCACGGGTCATATATGCTGAACCCTGGGCAACTCCAGCCTGACCACCAATTAGAACAAAGCGGACATTATGTTTTTTTAATGTCGTCAATATTTTTTTCAGATTCAGCACGTTTTCTTTCACCTGCTTTTTTCAATTCCTCTGCTGCCTCAAGCATTCTTTGATGGCATTCTATCCTTTCGGTTGGAGTTAGCGAGATGTTTCTATATAGTAGAGAAACATCAATCCCGTACTTAATAGCTTCTTGTATCGCATCCTTATGTTTTGTTTTCATATATCTTTATCAACTCTTCTTTTTTCCCACGTGTTAATTTCTTAATATCCCTTTCGGCATGTAAGACGGTTTTATAGTATCTATATTTCTTTGCATAAACCAGTTTTACCGGCAACCTCGCTCTTAGATATTTTGCTCCATTTCCTTTATTGTGTAATTTAATCCTTTCTTCTAAGTTCTTAGTGCTACCTGTATAGTACGTTCCATCAATGCACTGAACGATATAAACATGGAATATGCCTTTACGTTTAAACCTCATGTGTTACAAAAATTATTTTATTTTTTGAATATTTGTAGCGGGAAATTCCAACAGGGTTTACTTGTAAGATTGTACGTATATTAAAAACGGTGTGATATAATGTCAACAGTTATAGTTGCTTTTAAAGAAATAAGTATAGTGTTTACCCGACGATTATTTTGGCGGGCCTGCCCGCCGTCTTGCAGACTGTGCCATAATCCAGAAAAAGGGCATTTTGCCATTCTGAACTTGTCGGGTTTCAGAATCTAATGATTCCAATAACTTAGCAACCTAAGAGATCCCGCCCCCACAGCTTGCTCGCCCTGTAGGCTAGAACGCCGTACGGGGCTAGCAGTGGGGGGGGATGACAATTGTGACACAGTCTGTTGTTTGGCGGGTCTATCCATGATTCGCAGTTTTAACAAATTCTTTGGTGTCAATGGGCTTTTCTCTTTTCTTCATTATCACTGGAAGTTCCTTTGTATAAGATTAAGCATTCCGTCTCATTCTATAATCTTCAATCCATTTCTGGCGGTCATGAAGCTTCTTTTTATAAAAAGACATTTTAAGTCGCCACTTTTCTAATCTTGGACAAATTACAAGCATTATAGCAAGCTCTGATAAAATACCAGTAAATACATCTGTTTTAATGTCTAGCAGGCTAAAATCTCTTTCTGGAATAAATCTTTGAACATATTCATCTGCGCAACCTGCTATGCCGACAAAAATTGCACACCATAAATATAAAGCTGTCGTAGGATTATAAAACCGCAATACCCTGAATAACAAAAACGCTAAGATGCCGTATACGATGATATGTAATTTATCCTGGAAGTCTTCCATATCCGCCAAACAACTTAATCCTATAAACAAAATTACAATTAGAGCCAGCAACCTGGGGATTTTATACCTCTTATTAGTAGCTATGACATAAATTGCTAAGGCTATACCGATAATTCCTATAACTGCATAGACCGAAAGAGTAACTGGAAAGGAGGTAGAAGGACTGCTTTCAGTGATATTTTGAACTATATATACCGAAAAAGGAAGTATAGCAAAAATAACTACCAGGTAGGCGAGCAGGAAAAACCAATCAATAGAAATATAAAAAATGCCTCTCAAGGCCTATGCCCTTTCTTCCCGCATCAAGTGAAGATGCTTAGTTAAAGTAGCATCTATCTGATCCATAGAGAAAGGTTTTATAATAATATCATCAGCTCCCAAGCTTGTTACGTCTTTAGTGACTAGAGGATCCTTCACAGATGTTACGATGATGACCCGAGTCTTTGTTTTTAATTTTTTTATCTCTTTTAATATCTCCATACCGTCTATCTTAGGCATAACCAAATCTAACATTACAATATCAGGTTTTACTTTTGAGAAAAGTGTCATGGCCTTCTCTGGATTGCAGCAGGTATGGACTTCAAAACCCCGGGGCGTTAACATGGCTTCTAATAAATCACAACTTGATTTTTCATCATCTATAGCGAGTATTTTTATTTCGGCTGGTTTGTATTTTTCCTTTATACCCGATTTTTGTGCTTTGTCCGCATGTTGATTTGTGCCTTCTGTCTTTTTGGTCCCTTCTCTTTTAAGCTCACCTGCACTCCTTGGTAATGGGCGAATTTTGCGTCTTTTAAGTACTTCCCCTATCTTCGTTTTTAATTGTTCGGCGGTAAGCGGCTTTGTAAGATAGTCTTCGCTATATCGTTGCATTGCTTTCATCTTTGAACGTTCGCTGTCTTCAGCTGTTAGCATAACAACAGGTATGGGCATGGTTTTGTCATCCTTTTTAAGAGATTTTAGGACTTCGAAACCATCCACTTTCGGCATTCTGATATCAAGTAGTATCAAATCCGGTTTAAGCCTTCGAGCAGCATAATGACCGCGTTTTCCTTCATTTTCTACCATAACCTGATATTCACCACTGCCTTCAAGACTCGCCTTTACAACCTCTGTAACATTTTTGTCATCATCGATAATCAGTATCTTTTTTTCCATTATATTAGACCTCCCTTTTTAAAGACCCCTGCCTCAAATGCCAAAATTGCTTTCTTAACCCTTTCTGTACCCGTCTCCCTTGCCTTTTTTTTAATTCTTTAAAAACCTGGCAATCGTTTTAACAAATTCTTTGGTATCAATGGGTTTGGAGATGAACGCATCACAACCAGCATTCATTATCATTTTTTTTTCTTCCTTCATTGTGCTGGCTGAACAGACTATAAGAGTTATATTCTTTGTTATGGAATATTGTTTAAACTTTCTAACTAATTCTACCCCTCCTATATCCGGAAGCCCAGAGTCCAATAATATTAGATCCGGTATTTCTGACTTAGCCATGTTAAACCCCTCTTTTCCATTGACAGCTTGAAGGATTAAATAACCCTCATCCTCAAGGAGGTCACTGAACAACTCCATATTCATTAGATTGTCTTCGATGATAAGTATCCTTCCTTTAGCCATTCTTCCTCCTTAAGGGAATAGATTCTATCATCTCTATAAAGCCCTCTACCAGCTTTGGCATCCCATTGAGTTCCCTTCCCCCTTTTTAAAGACCCCTGCCTCAAATGCCAAAATTGCTTTCTTAACCCTTTCTGTACCCGTCTCCCTTGCCTTTTTTTTAATTCTTTAAAAACCTGGCAATCGTTTTAACAAATTCTTTGGTATCAATGGGTTTGGAGATGAACGCATCACAACCAGCATTCATTATCATTTTTTTTTCTTCCTTCATTGTGCTGGCTGAACAGACTATAAGAGTTATATTCTTTGTTATGGAATATTGTTTAAACTTTCTAACTAATTCTACCCCTCCTATATCCGGAAGCCCAGAGTCCAATAATATTAGATCCGGTATTTCTGACTTAGCCATGTTAAACCCCTCTTTTCCATTGACAGCTTGAAGGATTAAATAACCCTCATCCTCAAGGAGGTCACTGAACAACTCCATATTCATTGCATTGTCTTCGATGATAAGTATTCTTTCTTTAGCCATTCTTCCTCCTTAAGGGAATAGTGAAGATAAAAGTGCTTCCTTTTCCGAATTCGCTCTCAACCCAGATCTTTCCGCCATGTAACTCCACTAGCTCTTTGGTTAAGACCAACCCCAATCCGGTGCCCCCGTGTTTTTGTGTATACTCACTCTCAATTTGGCGAAAGGTCTCAAAAAGTTTATCCATATCTTCTTCTTTTATGCCGATACCGGTATCGACCACTGAAACCCGTAGTTCCTCATCCTTAATATCAGCCCTGACGTCTACCTTGCCGCCTTCAGGGGTAAATTTTATAGCGTTGGATAGCAGGTTATACATAATCTGCTTTATCTTCCTCTCATCAGCTTTTAAAACAGATATCTCAGGTACAATATGGCTCTCTATGGTAATTTTTAATCTAAAAGCTAACTCCTTGAGGATAGTTTTAATGCCCTCTATGAGTTTTGGAAATGAGAATTCACTCGACACAAGTTCTAGCTTGCCAGCCTCAATTTTTGAAAGGTCTAGAATGTCATTGATTAAGCTTAAGAGATCCTTGCCTCCTACGAGGATATTAGTTATGTATCTGGCTTGTTTCTCAGTAAGCTTGCCAACTCTTTCACTTTGCAATACATCGGCAAAGCCAATAACGGAATTTAAAGGAGTTCTTAGCTCGTGAGACATATTGGCTAAGAATTCAGACTTGGCGCTGCTGGCCTTCTTTAAATGTTTGTTAAGCGTAACAAGTTCTCTAGTTCTTTCCTCAACTTTCTTTTCTAACTCTTCTCTTGCCTGGTTGTTATCATCTAACATACTTACCATTATTTCGCGGGATTTTACTGCCTCTTTTAAGGTCTGATCCAACTTCTCCTCCATCTTCCTTCTTTGTGTTATGTCAGACATAATATGACAGAACCCGACAAGAGTTCCCTTTTCATCCAGCACCGGATATGCAATTACATCGAGCCAACTATCACCAACCAGTAAAATACTGCTTTCTCTTTTATGTGTCTTCATCACCTTTACGGTAGGGCACTCTCCAATAGGTTCTGCCGCACCGTAAATAAATTTACAGCAAGACGTGCCGACAATTTCTCCAAATGGCTTTTTTGCCATATTAACCATTGCCTTGTTGCACCTTACAATCTTTCCGTCCTTATCTAGAAGGCTAATAGCATCACCCATAGCATCGAATGTTGTCCGCCACTCTCTTGCAGAATTACTCAGCGCTTCATCTAACTTCTTGCGCTCGGTGATGTCTTCTGCAACTTTAAAGAAATAGGTAGCGTCATCTTCAGGATTCTTTATAGATGAGATGGATGCGGACTCCCAGTAGAGCTCACCACTTTTTTTCTTATTATGAAATTCACCGCTCCATGTACCTCCTGTGGTAATAGTCTCCCAGAGTCGTTTGTATTCTTCGGTTGATTTTTCGCCCGATTTTAAGATGCGCGGGTTCTGCCCGATGACATCTTCTGGGGTGTAGCCTGTCACTTGTGTAAACTTTGGATTAACATATTCGATGTTGCCTTTGGCGTCCGTAATCATAACCATACTAGGACTTCGTTCGACTACACTAGATAACTTTTGAATCTGCTCTTCTGCCTTCTTGCGCTTGGTGATCTCTCTCGCGTGAATGCGCAAAACTTTAAACTCTGGTATAAGATATATATCTTCTTCAAATGTTAAACTCCCTATTTTTATAATGCGGTATAATCGTGTTTCCATTTTTCCCCTTAAAGCTTTAATGATTTCATTTAAGTCCTCTGGTAAAAATAGGGTTAAGTCTTCTTTGAGACCTGACTTCTTTAGAACCTTAGAAGCTGCATTGTTGTGAAAAATAATGCCCCCAGAAAGATTTATCTCTAAAATAGGGCTGATATCCAACTGTGGGAAGGAGGCAAGGTGGCTAATTTCTTTTTCCGCCATCTTGCGCTCGGTGATGTTTTCCTTAACAGCTATGAAATGAGTTATAATACCTTCTGAGTTTTTGATAGGTGAAATAGATGCGGACTCCCAATACAGTTCCTTGTTCTTCTTTTTGTTACAAAATTCTCCACGCCATTCACCACCTGACGTAATAATCTTCCATAAACGTTCGTATTCATCAGGTGGTGTCTTACCCGATTTTAAGATACGTGGATTTTTACCAATAGCCTCTTCGAATGTATATCCAGTCAGTTGAGTGAACTTGGGATTAACATATTCGATGTTACCTTCAGTATCTGTGATCAAGACCGTGGACGGGCTTTGTTCTATGGCGTGAGAAAGCTTGTGTATCTGCTCTTCTGCCTTTTTACGCTTAGTGATGTCTCTTATTATGCCTATTGCATTCCACTTGCCTCTTATCTTTACTGCCGAAAGAGATAATTCTATTGGAATTTCTGCTCCATCTTTCCTGACAGCCGCAACTTCTACCGTTTTTCCTATCATATTACCCACTCCTGTAGTCTTGAATCTTTCGAACCCTTTTAAATGTCTTTCGCGGAATCTCTCTGGTATAATTAATTGTTGTAGGTTTTCCCCTACGGTTTCCTCACTTGAGTAACCAAAGATTCTTTCGGAGGCTTTATTCCAATAAGAAATCCTTTCATCATTACTCAACATAATGATAGCATCTTGAGCTGAAGTGGTTATTTCTCTGAACTTCTCTTCACTTTCACGTAACATATGCTCCATGTGTTTGCGCTTCTTTATTTCCTGCATTAAGGCATTTTTTGCTATCTCTAATTCACTGATTAGAGCCTTAGATTCTTCTTTCCTGATCTCAGATTCCAAAGTTAGGTGAGCTTTTTTGTGCAGCGATTCTTTCGGGGTTTCAACAGACAACTTATTGTTACTATCAGGTGAAGATTTCATACTTTACCTTCCAATTTAAAGATATTTCCAGTCATCTCAGGTCTCAGTGTGATTAACTTTACAGAAGGATTTAGGCTGAGAAACAAATTTGCCGTTTCATTGCTGATTTTCTCCCTGCTGAAGATAATAATAACATAAATCATATCAGTCTTATACCACCCCCCAAATCCAAACACTGACTCGATACCAAAGGGTTCAACAAACTCTGCCTGTTTAGGAATGAGTTTACTCCCCCTGGCCTCTTCGACACAAAAAATCCCGAATTCATGTTCTTCCCTGTCGATTATGATGCTTTTATCAGCTTTTGCTAGCTCAGAGATATTGAAACCTATCTGACTTAAAAGAGCTGATAGCATAGGAATATCGTAAACTATGCGAGCGTCATATAAAGGCAAAGCCTGGTGTCCTTTAGATTCTTTTCTGCAATTCCACTCTTTCAAATCTCCCGAAGTTCCCAACAAGGTTAAGTATCTATTTTGAGCAGGCATTTTTTCTCTACCCTCGTTATGTTGAATGTATTTTTTTATATCATCCGGAAGTTCTTCATATATACATGATTTAAAAAATCGACTTAGAACGAAGGCTCTCTCTCCACTATTGGTAATAAAGACCTGGCAGAATGTGTTCATTAGTTCCTGGGTAGTTTCTTCTAAGCTTGATAATCCCTTGCACCTTTCTTTAATGAACTGAGATAGTTCGAATATATTAGTTAGAGTCAATTCCTTAACTTTAATTTGCATATCTTTTAAGATAGTTTAACATTGCTTGCCTGAATGAAGCCCGCCCGAGCAGGTAGCCATAAAATATCGCAGCAAGATGCTGCTCCTACAGCGGAAAAAAGCTTTCCTCAGCAGAAAACAATTACCAATAACAAATAACTAAGAGAGTAGATGGTAGAGAGTAGCAAGTAGAGTGAAGATGGAAAGGGAAGTACATTTACGATTGTTTTTCATGTCAAGCAACTCTCCTCGCTACTTGCAAGTTATGACTTTTTATCACCCAGCCTTGCCTCCAGTTTCTCTACCCTCTTTTTTAATTCCACTATTCGCTCTTCACGACCGATGTTTGCCTTGTAAAATACCTCGAGTTCGTGTAAATGTTTTTCTCTCTCCTTTTCCATCTTTTTGCGTTCGGTGATCTCAGCACGAAGTTGCTGTTCATCTACCTTTAATTGTTGATTAGAGGCCCTTAGTTGTTGCTCGCTTGCCCTTAGCTGCTGGTTTGTGGCTTTTAGCTGCTGCTCGCTCGCCTGTAGTTGTTGGTTTGCGGCTTTTAGCTGCTGCTCGCTCGCCCTTAGCTGCTGCCCGCTCGCTTTTAACTGTTGGTTAGCAGCTTCCAGCATCTCTTCAGCCTTTTTGCGCTCGGTAATCTCTTCATTCAACTTATCACGCGATGTGATGATTGTTTTTAAGTTATCCGTCATTTGATTGAAGGCAACAGCCAATTTGCCAAGTTCATCTCTGGATTTAATATTCACCTTAGCAGTCAGGTCACCTTTGCCAACAGTACTTGATGCATCTGCCAGCTTGCGGATAGGGTTGGCTATGCCTCGGGAAAAAGCTACGGCGACAATCACCACTAAAATGCCAATAATAATCAAAACAAAAAATAATTTTATTCTTAAAGCAGTCACGGGAGCAAATGCTTCTTTTGTATCAATTTTACCCACTATCCCCCATTTCATTGATGGAAGATGTTTCCAAACTGCCAGTATTTCTTCCTTTCTATAATCTATAGATAAACCTTTACCTCCCTTCCCTTGCACAGATTCCTGGATTGGTAGTGCCAGATTGCTTCCTAGAATAACTGTAGGCGGATCATTAGTATGACGTAACTGAGTAATAAATTTTATTTTATGACCCACCTTCTGACCAAGTAATATTTCCCCCGTCTCTCCCAATCCTTCTTGATCATTTGTAATATCATTCAAAACTTGAGCTCTTACTTTAAATAAAACTGCTCCGGCAAACTTCGCATCTTCATAATCTCTGATTGCCTGGAGAAAAATCAGGAATTCTTCTCCCGTTAAGGGATCAGTATTAAAACCGCCAAAGAATGTTCCCTTTGACTTTACACCTTGTAAGTAATGATCAGGCATCTTCTTACCGACAAGTTCTTTGTTTGTGTTAGCAACAATAGTTCCCTTAGTATCCCAAATACCGATAATCTCAATCGCAGTGGCTTTATCAATATCACCATACCCACTCTTTGGCTGCATTTTCATCTCTTCAAGAATAGATTCAATATTGGCCTGGATTTTAGCAATATCTTCTGGGTCATTAACCCCACTTGATTCCAATTGTCTGGGTAAAAAAGTTCCAGCAAGTTCTTTGGCCTGCTCCTGCCGCAGTTGAATTAAGTGAGTAATATCAGACACACGTGAATTAGTGACTGCTTCCAAACTTGCGAAAGCCTGCTTTTTCAGATTAGCCCTGGCGCTATCATAGCTTATATAGCCCACAATGCCAACCGGCACAATTGAAACAACTAAAAACAATACTATCAATTTAGTCCGCAAGCTTCTGGTAATAAAATTTGTCATTTTCCTTCCTTTTATCTATTACCTATGATTATACCTTCTCACTTTCTGTGATCCTAAGCACTTTGCTCCATGGCAGGCGGGGAAGAATCTCTTTTACGAAAAACCAATACGTAATCATATTTATGGACACATGTACTTAGTTGGCTTACAGACAAGAGATTCTTCATTCCACTTCGTTTCATTCAGAATGACAAGGAAGGACTATACGCATGTCATTTCTGAAAGCCCATCGTCCTGTCGGCCTAAGTGTCCCCTTATTTGCCATTATTAGTTAAAATACCAATTCTATTTATCAAATAACCCAAAACAGAATCTACAATTTCTTTTGAAATACTCACTTCCCCTAGTACATCTGCTCCACCCACAAGGTTTATCTCTAAATCTTTTATCTCGGCGACCAATTTCCTCATCGTATTGAACAAAACATCTAATGCATCGTTTGGCGTTTTACCGGTAAAAATTCTTCCTCTACCGATGCCTTCAGATACTTCGATCCTAAATAGAATAAAGAGAAGTTCTAATTCCCGTTGAATTCTTGCTGCGCTTTCATATCAACACTCTCCTCCCGCCGCATTTATATAATAGTTTTTCGCCTCCGTCGCCCTCTGTATAAAATACCTCTCCTCTCTCAATGTCAATAAAGACGCTTCTTCTCTTAATCCCGCCCAGGATCTTTGCCACTATTTTTATTCCATTTTTCGTAAGAAGCTCTATAACCGAGTTTATAACTGCTTTGCAAATCGTATCGTCCTTGTCTTGAAGCACATTTCCTCCCCCAACGAGGCATGCGCTAATATTATCTTTTACAGTTCCCAATCGGGTCATCTTGAATAACAAATTCTCTATCGCATCCCTGGCATATTTGGTATTATGAAGAAATTGTCCTTCTGTCGATTGACCAGGAAGCATGACATGTGCTAATGCGCCTATTTTTTTCTTTGTATCATAAGCCGCAATAACACAGCAGGAACCTATCCCATCCGCTCTTAATATTACCCTTCTTCCGGTGGCCCAGACTTCTCCTGTTTGTACAAAAATATTCGCTTTCATGTCGAGTTCCATTTACTAATACCTTTTAATTTTAGCATTGAGCTTACGAATTTCCTCTTTCAATTCCCGTATCCGCTCTTCACGACCAATGGTTGCCTTGTAAAATATCTCGAGGTCGCGTAAATGTTCTTTAGTCTCATCTTCCATCTTTTTGCGCTCTGCACAAATCTCTGCCTCGCGTATCTCTCACTCAATTGCAGCAGTAAGACGTATCAGATTGTCTTTCAACAGGTAGTCGTGCGCGCCCTTTTTTTCACAGCGACTACTTACACAATCGATTCTCAATACACGTAATCAAGTCATCAAGTTTCACTGGTTTAGCCAAGAACGTGCAACCAGCAATATTGCTACCTGTGGATTCTGCTTCTTCCTTTTTCAATATAGCTGTTAAAAACACTATAGGAATATATTTCAAGTTCTCATCATCAAGAATCTTTGCACCGACTGCGCCTCCATCCACGTCAGGCATAACTACATCAAGTATAATCAGGTCGGGCTGAAACTGCTGTGCCGAGGCATACGCGAGAGCCCCGACGTTTTCTTCTCTTACTTCATATTTTCCAGTTGCCTCAAGATTTTCCCTTAACATGCAAGTGAGACTTGCATCGTCGTCAACTACCAAAATCTTCTTCTTGGGCATGGTTCATCCCCTTATATTATTTTTAATTAATATTAGATTATGTATGAAAGTCCAAATATATCAAAATACATACCACATCTTAAACGTCTCGGAATCTCAACAACCTGTATCGCTGTACATAGGAGTTTCCTTCATTTTACTTTACATTGTTCTTTAGATTTGGGAGTTAGTGAGCGATGCAATTTACTTGATTGATTAATCCGAATGGGGCTTTTATAGGAATTTCTGTACCTGACTGAACAGAATTGGCAATGAATAGAACTTATTTATTCACTAATGTGTGTGTTTTATACAAAATATTTTTATGAGAATCAAGAAGTAATATATAAATACTGTACTATTACACTTATACTGTAATATTAGTTGAAAAAATTTTTGCCTGTTTTCAAACGTGGCTCCACTTATTCAACTTCTTAAATATATCTTTCATATGCTGGTGTTATGTATTGCCTACCAAACCGTTTGTACCTTCTGCCTTTGTGCCTGAGTAATTACAATTCTTTCAAAGAACAAAACTCCATAATTTCTAACTCTGACAAACTGAGGCTGTTCAACCGATCTTAAGAGGTTCTACTTCTTAGCTTTCAGCACATTACTTATATCTCTTCTCAACTCTGAAAATTTAAAAGGTTTCTTGACAATAAAGTCCACGTTCAAGTCCTCTTTCTTTACGTCCTTTATCTCGTACCTCCAACCAGTTATTAGACCCACCCTTGGCCTTTTATCCAGCGCATCTAGCGCCTTTATTACGTCCCTTCCAGTAACCTCTGGCATTACCAGGTCACATATCACGAGATCAAAACCATTACTTTTTGCTAGTTTGATGGCCTCAGCGCCACTGTTAACACTCCTGACTTTATGGCCCTCTTTAGTAAAGAAATTACTTAAAACCTCGCACATATCCTCCTCATCGTCCACCACCAATATATTGAGAATCCTGGCTGTCTTCTCCTTTGTTGGTTTGGAAGATATCTCAGAACGGGCAGTATTACTGGTAACCGGTAGACATATGGTTAACGTACTGCCTTTTCCCATCTCGCTTTTCACGTTTATCTTACCACCGTATCTTTTCATTATGCCGTAGCTAACGCTCATACCCAATCCACTTCCTTCAGGCCTCCTGGTAGTGAAAAAGGGGTCAAATATCCTTTTCTGCACCTCTTCGGGCATACCCTTCCCGGTGTCAGAAACACTTACAAATATGGTACAGTCACTTTTCCATGTGCAAAAGGAAAGATGGCCACCATCAGGCATTGCATCCAGGGCATTATTTATTAGATTTACCAATACCTCTTTCAACTCTACAGGATTACCCGGTAAGGGTGGTACTTCCTTGATGCCTTCCATATCTATGTAGTAGGTTATCCCCTTAGCCTGAGCCATATTCTTCCATCTGGGCATTGTGAAACCAACCGCCTCTCTTATCAAATGCCTCATATCTACTGATACAAATCGTGATCTATCCACTTCCACATTAGTAAATTCATACATCCTGTCGACTATTTGAGCACCATCATCTGCCACTCTACAAATAGTATGGAGTGCCTTTGTTAATTCTTTATCATCTCTATATCTTTCCTCCAGCAATTGCGTATTGCCAGAGATTATTGCAAGCATATTATCGAACTCGTGTGCAACACCGGAGGTCATTTCGCCTACGGCCTTCATTTTTTCTGATTGTAAGAGCACCTCTTCAATCCGCTTGCGCTCGGTGATGTCCGTAACTACTGAAACTGCACCAATCTGTTTATTTTCTTTGTTGAAGAGTGGAAACGAGGAGACCCTCTGCCAACCATCCATAGTTGGTAATTGGGTTTCCGCTGAAACAGATGGGCTTGCCGATAGAACGGCAGCGCACGGTGGCTGTGGATCTGGGGTTGCTGTTCCACAGTAAATCAGACGGTAGTCGAGTCCTTTGAGATCGCCGTGAATTGGTTCGAAGCGTTCACGCATGGTCTTGTTGGCTCGCATGATGGCGCCGGACATATCCAAAATGCAGATGTGATCCGGCAGGGCGTTGAAAGACCTCTCCCATTCCTCGCTGGCTATATGCAGCGCTTCCTCTGAATTCCGAAGCTCTTCTTCAATCCGCTTTCGCTCAGTGATGTCTTGTGTCGTTCCAATCATCTTTAGTGGCTTGCCATTGTCATCAAATGCAACTTCAGCCTCAGAATGTAAGATACGTTCTGTGCCATCTTTAGAAACTATGCGAAAATCAATGTTGTATGGTCTTCTTTTGTATAAGGATTCATTAATGGTTTTTTTTACTAATTCTTTATCGTCAGGATGAACTGAATTCAAAAAGGACTCAAGCTTTCCATCAAATTCCTGTAAATTTAAACCAAATTGGCGATATATCTCATCAGACCAAATTGTTTTGTTTTTTACAATGTCCGATTCCCAACTGCCAAGGCGGGCAATTCTCTGCGCATGGGTAAGGGTTTCTTTGCTTTTCCTTAGTTCATCCTCTGTCTGTTTGTGCTTGGCTATTTCAGCACGGAGTTCTTCATTTACCTTCGCTATTTGCTTCGTACGCTCAACTACGATTTGTTCTAGGGATTCATTGAGCTTTCTTAGCTCCTCCTCCATCTTCCTGCGTTCGGTGATGTCTTCATGTATAGTAAGAGCTCCAATCACATCACCGTCTTTTAAGAGAGGAACGCCTTTCACATTGAGATAGGCGGCAGTACCACCCGTTGTAGTTGGGAAAAACACTTCCTTTAAATCAAAAGGTTTTCCCTTAAGCACATCTGCATATATTTCAGAAACTCCCGCATTAACAATACTTGGATGCGTTAAAATGTTTTTTCCGATGTAATCCTCCCTTGTTGTTTTACCCTTTCCAATGTGAGATACATGGTAAGAATTGATGTCAATTACTTGACCATTTCTGTCCAATAAGACAATTGATACAGGAACTCTTTCGAATATACCCCTGTATTTTTCCTCACTCTCACGCAACGTTTCCTCTGCCTGCTCCCGCTTGTCGATTTCTGACATTAGTTTTTCACTTTTCTCTACTAACTTCTTTGCACGTTGTTCTAGAGATTCATTGAGCTTTCTTAGCTCCTCATCCATCTGCTTGCGTTCGGTGATGTCTTCCTTAACCGCAATGAAATTAGTTATAACACCTTCAGCGTTTTTAACGGGTGAAATGGATGCAAATTCCCAATAGAGTTCACCGCTCTTTTTCTTATTACAAAATTCCCCTCGCCATTCATTGCCTGAAGTAATAGTTTCCCACAGCTCTTTGTATACTTCTGGGGATGTTTCACCCGATTTTAAGACACGGGGGGTTTTACCGATGACTTCTTCACGTGAGTAGCCTGTTAATTGTGTGAATTTGGGATTAACAAATTCTATATTGCCTTTGGTATCAGTAATCATAATTATACTAGAACTTTGCTCAATGGCATGAGATAATTTACGTATTTGCTCTTCAGCCTTTTTATGCTCGGCAACTTCTACACTAGATTCAAGTGACTCGAGCTTACTGATCAACTCCGCCTTTGTCATCCTTTCGTAATTCATCTTTACATTCCCTTAAAATACAACTATTGCTGAAATCTTAGATGCTGACCCCCATAGCTTCCTTGCGTAAGCTAGGAATGAGGGCAGGATATCTTTTCCAGTCAGAGGCCTCAATCAGCATAAATATTGTGCTTTTATATTGAATCACCAATAATCAAGACACAAGATACAGATAAATCTCAAACATCAATAACCATTCATCAAACTACTGAGATTTATCGATTATTGATGAGAGGATTCTTTTAAGCTCATCAGCTTCTTGCATTAATGGCCTAATTCGAGATTCTTTATTTGAATTTGCTGTTAACAATAACTCTAACCAATGATGACTCTCTTTAGCTTCACGTCTAGCAATTTTCATACGTTGTAAAAAATCTTTCTTACCTAAAGCATCATTAGCTTCACGGTAGTTTGCTCCTACTGAACCAGAAGCACCAACTACTTGCCCAACAATTCTATCATTTATAGGATTTCTTGATAAATTTTTACAAACCTCAATAACTGTTTTTGCAAATTTCGTAGTTCTTTCTTCTAAATCAAAAGCTTTGGCCATTATTATATAAACAACCAATAATCAAGATATAAGTTACAAGCATTTCACAAATACCAAAAAGCAAACATTACCAGAACTTTTTTGACTATTGGGATTTGGTGATTATTTGGTTATTGCTTCTTGTATCTTGTTTCTTTTCAGACTTTCCGACTGAGATCGGACTCGAGAGTTGTCCCCAAGGGGCGTCTCATATCCAAGGCATATCCGCCTGGATGGCAAGTTCAGGGTGATAAGGGTATCATTAATGGTTATTATCAGCATGACAATAATGACGTTTCTTGTCAGATGAGTATTGTCTCAATCTAAATGTCTTGAAAGAATTCTTCCAACCTCATATTTAGAGCAGTTACGATCTTGCTTAACGTTAAAATAGATGCAGCACTTTCAGCACGTTCTATCTGGGATATAAGGCTGACGGATAAATCTGTCCTTTCTGCAAGTTGTTTCAAAGTAAGCTTATTTTCATTTCTTAATTCCTTCACCCTTTCCCCTATTTTTATATTCAACTTCTCTTCTTTTTCTATTAGTAACCGCCTTGACCTTAAGGCCTTTTTGATAGTTTTTCTAATGTCATCAATCTTAAACGGTTTCTTAATGTAATCAAAGGCATTATCCTTTAGTGTTTCAACTGCTGATTCCAATGAAGGGTATGCAGTTAAGATAATCACAGGTATATCAGAGTTAATCTTCTTGATTCCTTTTAATAAATCCTCTCCTCTTTTATTTGCCATTTTAAGGTCAAGTGTAATGACGTGGTATGTTTTTTCCCTTATTTCATGAAGTGCTCTGTCGGGCCTTGTAAGTGTTTTAACATTATACCCCTCCTTTATAAGAAATTCTTTAAGAAATGAACACATATCTTTGTCGTCATCAATTACAAGTATGTTTATTTTATGTTGGGGCATTTGTGATTTAGTAATTTTGAATTTAGGGACTCAGGTATTAAAGAATTAATTCCTCTTTTCTAAGTTCTTAGTGCTACCTGTATAGTACGTTCCATCAATGCACTGAACGATATAAACATGGAATATGCCTTTACGTTTAAACCTCATGTGTTACAAAAATTATTTTATTTTTTGAATATTTGTAGCGGGAAATTCCAACAGGGTTTACTTGTAATATTGTATGTATATTAAAAACGGTGTGATATAATGTCAACAGTTATAGTTGCTTTTGATGTTACAATTTTAAAATGTTAACAGTTATTACTATTTTAAAATGTTAAGTTTTTATATTTGTCTAATTGAGTATGTTTTGGATGTTATGGCTAACGGAAGAAGGCCGTAGGCCGACTGGAGTTAGCCATAACATCCACCCAAATTCGATATTGTGGTAACCTCTTCGTCAAGAAAGGAGGTTATTACAAATGGATCAACAAAAACTATTGGTCACCATGAAAGACATACAAAAATACAAAGTACTAAAAGATGTCACAGAAAAGAAGCTAAAAGGCACACAAGCCGCACAAATACTCAATCTTACCCCAGTACACACATCAAGACTAAAGAAAAGATTCTTAAAGGAAGGTTTTCATGGTTTATTACGAAAATCCCCAGCCTCTCAGCCAAACAAGAAAATCTATGATAAAGATGTAGAAAAGATCCTCAAACTACGTAAAGAATTATACTACGATTTCAATATCATGCACTTTATGGACAAACTACACGAATTTCACAAGATGCCATACTGTTATGAATCTATAAGGCAAATCCTAATAAAACATAATGAGCATCTTCCAAAGAAGAAAAAGAAAGTGCACCGACAACGACGCAGAATGCCCAAAGCAGGTATGCTTGTCCAAATGGACTCCTCCCTGCATTACTGGCTGCCACTTGTAGAGAATAAATGGTGGCTAATTGCTATGATAGATGATGCTACTAATGAGATAGCATATGCCCAATTGTCCCCCAGAGATACCCTCTTTGCTAATATGCACGTCATAAGGCGTTTTATTGAGATAAAGGGTACCTTTATGTCTCTCTACGTCGATAAAGCAAGCCATTTTAAGACTAAGAGACATGGAGGATTGCATTATAACGTTGCCCGGGAACAGGAAGAGACACAAATAGAACGTGCACTAAACGAGATGGACATAAACATTATCACTGCCAATTCTCCACAAGCAAAAGGAAGAATCGAAGTTACCTTTAGACTCTTTCAAGATAGACTCATTAAAGAAATGAGACTGGCCAATATCAAGAACTATCAACAGGCAAACAAATTCTTAAAGACCAAATTTCTACCCTGGTATAATGCAAAATATACCCACCCGGCAGAATCTGTTTATTTGCCTTTACCGGTTGATAAGGATTTAGACCTTGTGTTTTGTATTAAGAAAGAACGAACTGTTAATAACGACAATACTATACAGATATACGGACAGATTATTCAAATACCACCTTCTGAGGTAGCTATTTCTTTAGCTAAAAGGAAGGTAGGTGTCTGCCCGACGATTATGAGGCTGTGTCATAATTAAACGACAAAAGAGGATACCAGTGGTTCTTCTTTAA
>JBHHYH010000018.1:0-47811 GCA_046757465.1 Candidatus Scalinduaceae bacterium
TACTCAACCATCTCCAATCCATTCAACAAATTCTCCACCGCCTGCCTCTCCATTTCTACCCTTGCCTCCTTGGCATAAGAGCCCACATGGCAGGTTAAGGTAACATTGTCCAATTCCCTCAGCTTTCCAGTATATGGTTCATTTCTATAAACATCCAGACATGCATGGGCAATCTTACCCTTTCTCAACGCATCATATAGGGCATCCTCATCCACTATCTTTCCCCTGGACGTATTGATAAATATAGCTCCATCTTTCATCTGCAAGAAAAGATTCGCATTAAAAAGTCCTTTGGTATCATTATCAAGAGGTAAATGAATGGTAACAATATCAGATTCTTTTAACAATTCATCCAGATTGACATAATTGATATTATTTTCTTTAGTAAACTCTTTATCTGGTAGATGGTCTCTAGCCAATATCTTACAATTAAAAGGTTTTAGAAGGGTAGTTAATCTCTTTCCAATAGTCCCCATTCCCACTATTCCTACCGTCTTCCCCGTAAAAAGCCTTCCCATCTTCTTTTCCCAGCCACCAGAACGAATCTTCTTGTTCAAGTACGATATGTATCTTAAAGAATCAAGTATAAGACCCAGAGTAAGCTCTGCCACAGCAAGAGCCGGTCCTTCTGGAGTTCTGTATAATTTTATCCCTTTTTCCTTTATAGCTTCTATATCTACATTATCTATCCCAATTCCACATCTAGAAATAACTTTAAGGTCTCTCGCGCTATAGATAACGTCTCGTGTTATAGGCTCTGTACCAGCAATTACCCCCTCCACACCTGTTAACAGTTCATTTATCTCACCTTCTTTTAATTCCCTTCCATAAGGATTTAAGGCAATTTTAAATTTTTGTTTACTGAGGATCTCAAGTGGAGTTTTATCATATTTTCCAAAAGATGATGTAGATATAAGAATCTTTTTCATTAAAGAAACTCTATTCTAATGAAAATTTGCTACAGGGTAGAAACACTATAAAAAGGCTGCGCTGTCTGTTTCTGTTTATTGGCTGAAGCTTTCTGCCTTTAAGAGCATCTTTTACGCTTTACGATACAGATTTGTTGCCATTACTTTAAGACGTTTATTGGTATGTATTGATAGTGGTTACGAGATCCGTCTAAATTTAGGGATGATTACTACACTATTTATCATAACCTTACTATTTTCTCTGGTGATTATGTATCTGATCGTGAACCTCCTGCATACATAGCAAAATACCCTGTCCCATATCAGTATAATAATGACTTACCAATTTCTTACCCATCCTGGGAATAAATTTGTATGGAGTTATTGTATAATGACTTTCCGGATCTTCAGATTCAGGTTTTTTATATTCTACTATTATGTCTTTATTTAGTATCTCTTTTATCATCTTAAAAAGCTCGCTTACCTTCATCGGATAGTGACCTGTGAATATTACATTTTGATTCCTGAAGTCCTCAGAAAGGATTTCAGTACTATTTCTGGCCGCATCAATTACATTGATGTATTCTCTGATTTCTGTTCCGTCGCCGTAATATGTTATCTTCCCTTCTGTTGTTGCCTGGTAAATATACCCGTAAACACTGTTTCTCATATCAGCTCTACAGCCGTATATAGTGCCGTATCTTAAAATTGTATAATCAAGCCCAAACTTCTTCTGATAAGACTCAACATAGAGTTCACATGCACTTTTACTACACCTGTAAAAGGAGCCTGAGTCACTGTAAACATATATAGTGCTGGCAAATACAAATCTCTTCACCTTATTCGCTTTTGATGCATCAAGGATAATAGCATTTCCAAGAATATTATATTTGACTGTTTCTATAGGCTTGTAACTCGCCTCATCTATATCTGCAATACCTGCAAAATTAAATACTACATCCATACCTTTTACAGCTTCTCTTATGTGCTGTTCATCCAATATATCCCCTACAATCATCTCTTGAGTTTGTTTCAAATATTCAGATTTCCTCAGGTCGTATATAATAACCTTATGACCCACTTCACTTAGTGCATCAGCTACATGGCTTCCCAGGAAACCTGAACCACCAAAAACTATAACATTCATCCTATTTCCCCTTAGAAAAAAATCTTTCTTTTCTTTCTTGTCCGCACGGCAAAAAGTTGACTTCTTTTTTGTGCTTCCATTTCATACACCCTCTAATTGTTAGGCATATTCTTGATAATAAATTTCTGATAACTCTTTAAACTTACCATTTCCCTCTTTATCAAACCTTTCTGCAATCTTAATGTCATCATAGTATTCCTTTGGGAGCTTCGTATATAAAGTGAACGTTCTTTGTAGACCACCAATCTCTTCTCTTGTGATCTGCGGCATAGTCAACCCTGATGAGAAATGAACGTCTTCAGCTAAATAATCTTCTGGTATATAACCTTTCCTGACACAATAATCTCGCAAGCTTGTTCCCTGATACGGTTGGAATATGTAAGCCCCAAAACTTTCTGCTTTAATATTTCTATTCAAGTCAATAGTTTCAAATATTTGTTCTCTGGTTTCATCCGGAAAGCCTATAATATTGTTTACAGATACTGAAATATTATGTTCACTTAAAATCCTAAATTTCTCCAGGAAATAATCATTTGAATAATTTCTTCTTAATAACTTCTTTCTAATGTATTCACTTCCACTTTCCAGGCCTATGCTTATACGGTTACAATTAATAGTTTCCAGCTTTTCAAGCTTCTCATGAGAAATTGTTTCTATTCTTGTATTAAACCAGAACGGTATTTTTATCGATTTATAATATTCAATAAATTCATTAAATTTTTTTTCACCCATGCTCAGAAAAGATTCTGATATAAAATAAAAGTATTCTATATTATATTCTTTCAAATAACATTCTATCTCGTCGATTGTCCTCTTGTTGTCCTTTTGTCTAAACCATCTACCACTTTCTTTAAAACTTGCAGTAAGTGCTGGATCGGCGCAATAGGTACAGGTATAAGGACACCCTCTCGAAAACTCTACTGGTGCCATCTTTAGGACTCTTCCTCCCACAGGTTTATAAAAACGCTCTTTCTCATATAGTGAGAAATCTAAATTAGGCAATTTGTTTAAGTCAGAAAGAGAAGACTTCCTATTGACAAATATTTGACCATCTTCTTTTATCACCAGATTTTCAAGATCCTTGAGACTAACATTAGCAGAAATATTCCTGCAGACTTTGACAATTGTTTCTTCTCCTTCACCATAACAAACCATATCTACCAAAGGATTCTTTATTATCTTATTGTATGCAAATATTGAGTAAATACCGCCGAAAATAACCTTACTCTTCCCTTTTATGTCTCTTATTGAGTTTAAAAGGTTATACGCAATAGTATAGGTGGGTTCTACTACAGAAAACCCTATTAGTTGCGGTCGGTATTCGATAACTAAGTCTCTGAAATCAGCTAACATATTTGTCGTCTTATAATTTATTCCGTATTCAGACATATCTACAGGTTTAACCTGGAGCATTTCCGCCCTTTCGTCATCAGAACTTTTTTCTGCCGTTTTATAAAATGTGGTATCAAATAATCTTACCTGTATCCCTTTTTCTTTTAAACAAGCAATTAAATAGGAAACGCTTAATGGTATTAAATTGTCCATCATTGAATTGGCATAAACCAATAATACCTTAAATTCATTCATGATTTATATCCCTTTATTTCATATGTTATTTTTTTCATCATAGACCGTAGTAAATACTCTTTTCCGTCAATGAAATATTCAGATATTGCCGCTCTGCAAGTTTTCCCGAACGGAATTAATTACCTTTTTCATTTCTGTTATATTCCCTGTAGTAATTCTAACATAATTATCAAATTCATTTACTCCAATCCCCCCTTTAATCAATATCCCTTTCTCAGAAAAGTTAGATAGCATCTGATTCTTTTTTGAATTAAAGTCCACATGTATAAAGTTAGTCCAGGTATCTATGGTTTTGAATGAAAGACCTTCAAGCTCTTTCACAAGAAACTTTTTACCTTCGATTGTCTCTTTTATGCATCTATCTACTATTTCCCAATTATTGAGCATCTCCGATGCAAACAAAATTGCAATAGAATTTACCTCATACATTGGTCTGAATTTATATAGTAAAGATGCAATTTTCTTACTCGAAATAATATACCCTATTCTTAGCCCTGCCAAACCGACTGATTTTGAAAATGTACGTGTAATTATCAAATTCTCATAAGACTTCAATAATTCAAGCGTCGTGTGAGGGCAGAAACCCCAATATGCCTCATCTACAAGAACAGGAATTGAATATCTTTTTGCTTTTTCTAAAATATGGCCAATAGTATCGTTATTTATATAAGTCCCGGTAGGGCTATTAGGATTAGCAATTATTATAAGAGAAACCTTTTCACTTATAGCATCCATTAATTTTTCTATGTCAAGGTTTAGATTAGAATCATAACCTATCTTTGTTTTCCTCGCGTTATATAGATCGCTGTACACCTCTATCATGGCAAAGGTTGGTGATAAAATAATTACTTCATCTCCAGAATTTACAAATAGTTCAAACGCAATCTTTATTGCAAAGTCGGCGCCTGCGGTAATAACTAAGTTTCCTGCTGATACACCGAGAAAATTTGCAAGCTTGGAATAAAACGGTTCAACCTCCGGGTATGCAAGTATATGCTCCTGTTTTATCTTTGAGAGTAGATTGTTCCAAAATTCATCTCCCAAATGAGCTACCCGTTCGTTTTTATCCAGGCGGACCTTGTCAAACCTGGTTTCTGCTTCTCCTCTAACCCTGTGTACTATATCAACCCATTTCTTGTGTTTTATTTCCATCGCTTCAATTACTAAAAGTATTTCTCATAAAATATTTTTTTGAGTTTTTCGTATGTTTTGTTACCCTCGTCATCAAATCTCTCAGCAATCCTTATTTTGCCAAACATATCCTCCGGCATTTTCGCATAGAGTGGGAATGTTCTTTGAAGCCCCTTTAATTCCTGATAACTTATCGAGTCCATCTTAAGCGGCACACCATCAAGGAGCTGATGGACTCTATCGTTTTTATCAAGATAACCCTTGTCAATACAATATTGGTGCAACCGTGTTCCCTTATAAGGAGTGAAGAAATAGACATTCATTGTTGTTGGGTTTATTTGCCTGTTCACGTTTATAGTATCAAAGACTAACTCGCGTGTTTCATCCGGAAACCCAATAATATTATTAACGGTGTATGCTATTTTGTACTTTTCAACAATCTTAAAGGCGTCTAACATTTGCTCGTTCGTATAACGCCGACCTAAGACCTTTGTTCTAAAGTCTTCATTCCCATGCTCTATACCAAATTGGGTATTTTGGCAGTTCATGTCTTTGAGTATTTTGATCTTCTCCTCTGTTACCGTCTCCGGTCTCGTTTGACACCAAAAAGGAAGTCCTATGTGCTTCTTATATTCTCCTGCAAACTCTTTAAGCCTGCTAATAGGCTTAGCAAGGAAAGTTTCCGAATTAAAGTTAACATAATCAGGTTTGTATTTTTCCTTTAGATGGCACATCTCTTCTATAATTCTATCTATACTCTTACTCCTGTAATATGTCCCTGCGCCTTCGTCACGGAATAAATTTCTCAGATGAGGAGCCTCACAGTAAGTACAGTTATACGGGCAGCCCCTGTCAATCTCAACGTGAATCATTGTGTATATTTTCCCTTGCATCGGTCTATAAAGTCTCTTACGTTCAAAAATATCATAATCTATAAATGGGATTTTATCCAAATCGGTCAATTTTCTCATCGGGTTTTCTTTAATAATACCATTTATCTTGACCCACAGATTCTCTGTATTTGAATAATCCTCATTTTTATACATCTTTTCGCATAATTCTACAATGGCTTCTTCACCTTCTCCCATGCAAACCATATCTACATTCTCATTGCTTATAACCTCCTCTGGAGAAAAGGTCGCAAACACTCCTCCAGCAATTACGGGGACATCATAATCTTTTATAGCGTTTAACAGTAACATCCCAATCCCAAATGTATCTTCAACCATAGTAATTCCAATAAGATTCGGTCGGAATTCACTAACTTTCTTAACCAAATCTTCGTACATATCAGTCTCTTTATAATGAACATCTTTTTCTTCATAACTGAAAGGTTTTAATTGAAGGAGTTCAACTTTCTTTTGTTCAAAATTTATCTCTTCCCATTTGTAGTAAGTGGTATCAAACAAATCCACCTGAAATCCCTTTTCTTTTAAGCTGGGAGCAAGAACCGACAGGTTTATGGGTACTAATGTTGCCATTTCAGTGTTAGGATATATGAACAGTACCTTAAAATTTCTGGACACTCTTAACCGCCTCCATTATTTTACTTATTTTAATCATTTTCCCAATCTTGATAGCGATCAGACTGTTCAGTGTCCTTTTCCAATATTGCGCCCCAAAAACCTTCATAATCCGTTTTCCTCCAATAATATGAGAGCATTTGACTAAAAATCGGAAACCTTCTTGGGTATTGATAATAGATCTCACTATGAATAACCCTCCACCCGGAATGGAGAATTAGTAACGACCAGTCTTTAGGGCTTAGCTCAAATATGTGCTCATCTTCTGCAAAAATAATCTTATTTGACTCATTTTGTAAATGGTGCAGCCCTACCCGACTCTTCTTTAAATATGGGACAGTTAAAACCATTTTATTGCACATTGATTCTTTAGCTAAACGACGGAAAAAAATCGCGGGGTTATGGAGGTGCTCTACCATCTGAAAAGAAGTAAATAGATCAACTTTTTTTCCTCCCAGGTCAAGATACTCCGCTCGACAGAGAATTGCACGCTGTCCCCGTGCTTTTATTTTCTCGATAGCTCTCGGATCTAAATTCACACTGATAGTGTCAACATCATATTTACCCTTGGTCAATTCTTTCAAATAAAGCATATGTGTACCGGCAGAATCACCGATATCCACTATCGTTAAATTGCCAGGAGGCATGCGTTCTAAACTCTCCATCATCATATCACATTGGAATGCTTGTAATATTCTTCGCTTAAGTTCACAATAATCATTAAATGCCTCACTCTCGCTTGATTCCTGATTAGAAATATCAGGTACAATCACTCTCAATTTTTTTACCAACTCTCCATATTTATTTTGTAATAATGCCATCCTAAGTGAGAAACGACTAACATTCTCAACTATTTTTCTTATATCCACCCTAAAGACCACCAAAATACCCTTTATTAATTTTTTGGCAAACCTACCCAACTAAGAGGCTCCACTAATTTACTTCAACTTCTTTTCTTTTGATCAATTCACTTATTCTTAAAGGGCACTCCCCACAAGCTTCAATTTCATGTGCCCGTCCTTCCTGATGAAGTCGTCTTAGCCTTTCCAGCCCACTATTCCAGGTTTCTTTTATAGACAAATCCTTTACGTTTCCAAATGCCAACTTTCCAAAATAATCATTTTTGCAAGCGGTGATCGTTCCATCCCACATAACAGTCATTCTTTGATAAGGGAAGGGACAAATCCATGACGATTTAATACTTTTAATCTTTTTCTTGACAGTATCTACAGAAGGTTCCATATCATTGTAAGATACCTGGTCAACCCTATCCTCCCAAAATGCAATAAATTCATCCATACGGTTTTTCAATTCAGGAACTAATACTGTTTGCACCCGAATTTTAGGCTTTGAAACACCATGCCTTTCTCGCAAACTCCTCAACCTTTCCACATTGGCTACAACTTCCTCAAATTTAGCGCCTACACGGTTCTTTTCATATAAAGATTTTTCAAATCCCTCAAAAGAAATCGTTATTCTATCCACGCCAGCATCGATAAGCATTTTAGCCTTTTCTTCAGTCAACAGTACGGCATTAGTATTAAAGAATACATCTATAATTCCTTTCTCCTTGGCATAACTTATAAATCTGCCAAGCTCTTTATGAAGGAGTGGTTCCCCTCGAAAATTGAACTTACATGCATATAATCCTTTTTCGCCTGCTTCATCCAGGATTCTTTTTGCCGTTTTCCACGACATAAAACCATCTTTAAATCGAGAATAAGTAGTAGCGCAAAACGGGCACTTCAGGTTACATGCACTGGTAACTTCTATATCAAGATGAAGTGGGAAGTCGCCATGATCTAGTTTTTTAGGATTTTCATCCCATCTTTTGCGATATTCGATAAACCTGGCATCGTCAGAGTGTAGAATATTTTCACCAGCTAAATCATGATGAATATGATCTTTTTGAGCGGCTTGTGTCATATTAGCTTCATCCATTCAATACACAGAAGTCACTGAAGGGTAGAAGTTGGGTGGTCGAGTAGTTAAGTGGTTGGGAAAGTCAAAATATTCGGTGTATTTCAGTGTGACCAGTGTTTCAATCATAAGGAGTTCTGTTTTCGGTAAATCCATTCTCACGCAGCCAAAATTCTGCCTGCGGTATCTGCCACTCATAATCTACATCAAGCCCACCCCATTGTTTTAATGGATATATCCTTTGTCCCATCCATTTCTGAGGCAGAAGACCGTCGTCAATATTCTCAAGGCACCTCGTTCTTATTATAGATACACCCATGTCCGCAAACCATACATCACCTTGAGAATCTCTATCACAATTAAGCGTCTTCGGATCGCCAAAGGTTTCAAACGGTACAAATGGATGCAACAGTCCGTCATTTCCTATCTTTCTTGCCCGTAAAGGGCTCCACATATTGTAACAAGAAATGGATACTGCAGAATCTAGCGTCGGATCTTTTCGTAATACTTCAACTCCTTGATCTATAATCCCACTGGTTATTGTTGCAGCATTGCAAAAAAGTAACACTATTAGTTCAATTTCTTTCTTCATTTCATATTTTATGTATTTATATCCATGAGCATGAACATCCGTTGCAAGCGCGTCATTAGTGCAGAGATCTGCAGGTCTATCTATTATGAAGACGCCATGTTTTCTGGAAATATCCTTAATCTTTTCGGAATCTGTCGACACATAAATTCCATCCACAAGGCTTGCGTTTTTCGCAGCAAGTAAAGGATATTCCATCAATGGCCTGCCCAGCACAGGATATAAATTCTTTCCCGGAAACCCACTACTACCCTCTCTTCCAAGCAATAAGGCCGCTATCATAATCCTCACTCCATCCCCACAATTAAAGCTACAATTGTTTTAAGGGAAAGAGAATATATAACCCCTTTAATCCCCTGTAAATATTCCTGACAGTTCTCTTAGCATTTTTCGCGTACTATCTATATTATCGTCGAATATGAATTCTCTTTTTGTATAGTTTTCCAGTCTTTGCTGCAATGATTCATTATTTAAAAGTTCAGTAAAATTATTATACAAAGATTCTTTATCCCTGCTCATAATACCTGGCCAGACAGTATTTAGCCTCTCAATATAAAGCCTGTCTTTCTTTATATTTGGACCCACCATAATTACCTTCCCGTGAATCAATGGCTCCAGAATATTGTGTCCCATAGGCCTATCTGAGAAGGGCATCATCGTTCCCCCTATAAATGCTATATTGCATAGCGAATAAACGTATGCCAGTTCTCCATAGGTATCTAAAAATACCATATTCGCATTATTATCTTTAATACAAACATCAAATAATCTCGATTTTCTTTCAGCATTAAGTTTTTGTTTTTTTGCGTATAATTCAATCTCATCAATATCTTTTATAAAACGGGGCGCCAGTATACATTTTAAATTCAAATTATCCTCTAATAGTCTTCTGCAAACATCTATAAACATATACCCTTCATTTAAGCTTAAACTTCCCGCTACGATAACAGCATTACCCTTCAGGCCTAACTTAATTTCCCATTTCCTTTTTTCTTCTACTGAAACACTCATATTCGACTTGTTGATTTTCAAATCCCCTGTAACTGCTATATTTTCTCCTTTCACACCTATTTCAAGGAAGTTCTCTATCTGATCGGCATTCTTGACACCAACATAGTCAAATAAAGAGTATACTCCCAAATCCACACCTTTCTTATAATGCGGATGGTTTGCTATATCTTTATTCATCATCGCACTAAGAAGGATGGATTTAACTCCACGTTTTTTACTTTCAATAAGGATTGTTGGATGATAACAAAAAGAAACAAATATATTTAAATCAGGCTTGTTTTGGGTAAGATATTTTGTTGTGAATGTTGGCTCATTCGATGGCAGGTGAAATAAACAATCAATTTGCTTAATTTTAGAAGCTACATCAAACGCCCCTTCCTCATCAACAAAAACTGTTAGTTTACAAGAAGCAACAATATCTTTGATCACTCGACATAATACTCGTATCTGAACAACTTCACCAAGTGTTGGGGCAATAATTAGAATATGATTACACAAAATATATAGCAACAACGAAAAGTATTAAAATATTTCTTACTAACTGCAAACAGAATGAGAATTTATCTACTTAAGCTTTTACTGATTTTCTTTTAAAGTATTTTTGGTTATAATTGTCAGTAATAAGGTTGTCGTTAATCTCTTTCGCATAATATTGAAGGGTTTCATAATCTACTTTTGTCATTTTTTCACACCATATTTTTTCCAACTCTTTCATATCCACTAAATCCAAATGGCCATATCTTTGATTAAGATCATTGTCCTGAAGCAACATATTAAAGGCTTTTGAACCAGGTATTGGCATTAGGATGGATGCCGACAATCTATATATCAAACCTTTGCTTGTATCCACTATTTGCCTGCAAAAATCCATTGTATTTTTAAGACTTTTCTCTGATTCACCTGGTAACCCAAGAACAAAACTTGGGAAAAAATGAATTTTATTTCTTGCAAGCAAGGAAGCCGCCATTAAATTAGTCTTTACGGAAGCTCCCTTCATGGCATTCTTCAACATTTCACTATCACCGGTTTCAAACCCAAGATATATTTCATACGTGTTAAGCTTCTTAAAATATGGAACTAAATCCTCCTTGATACCACCCACTCTTGAATATATCATAAAACTTAGGTCCTCAAGGTTAGACGGTTTGTGATCAACAAATTGTTTAAACCATTTAATATCATTAAGATTATCGTCACTGATATCCCAAACATGGTCGACTTTATAATTCTCATGCAGAAACTTTATTTCATCCCATATATAGGGTATTCCACGAAACCGTACGCTTTTTTCAATCCTTGCACAAAAAATACACCCACCTTTTGTCTTTTCTCTCCATGTACATCCTTTACTTGAGTAGATAGAGGTTGGTCTACAAAACGGAACAATGTTATTCTTTGTTTTCTGAAATTTCGCAAAATAACTATTTAAATCCAAAAAACTCCGATCAGGTTCCTGGATTTTTTCGAGATTGTTGAAATGCATGGATGCAAGTCCTTTTATCTCTTTGCCATTACGATATGCTAAATTAGGTATGAGACCTGGGGTATACTGCATATTCTCTTTCCATTGCCTTACAAGCCGTTCAAACGGAATCTCACCTTCCTCTATGCAACAACAATCAACGCTCTGCTGATTTGTCAAGATCTTACGCCACATGGTAGTTGAATGTGGTCCACCTATTACAACATAACTCCCCCTTTCCTTGAAATATTGTGCGATCTCAAGTACATTTTCATAATTAAAGACATTCGCATGAATACCCACGATATCTTGCAAGCCCAATGTTTTGTAATCTTCACATTCATCCATGTCCTGATCCAGCACTTTTATATTAACTAAATTCCCAAATATCTTTTTC
This sequence comes from Candidatus Scalinduaceae bacterium, assembly GCA_046757465.1. Classification (GTDB taxonomy): domain Bacteria; phylum Planctomycetota; class Brocadiia; order Brocadiales; family Scalinduaceae; genus Scalindua_A. Next base: position 11,676 of record JBHHYH010000018.1, read on the forward strand.
AGGTGCCCTGCTATTGACAAAATACCAAGCGGAGGATAGATTCCGTACCGAGACGATCTAAATCCACAATTTTCTGAAGGATATATTAACAATATATTCATAAATTGCTCTCTTATTTATGCATTGATGCCCTAAATATTAACGGTGCTTTAAATGTCATAATAAGTTGTTTATATCTTAGTTATACTATTTAAAAATCACTATTATATTTTTTTGTACATTAGAAACAGGGACAGAGTTGTAAATTTATTGCGGTCGTATAACCCGAATTAATAGGAGAAGCTTTTACCAACCTAACTATCTTTCCTATTTTCAAAAGCTAATATGATATTTATCTAAAAAAACCTGCTATACGGTATGAAGATTAGGAAGTGTTCTGTAAAATACAACGCGGCTGATTTTATAAAGTAAATGTTTAACCAACATTACACTTTATTTTCTTTCATTATTATTTCTGCAAGCTTGAAGTCAAATTCAGTATCAATATTTACACTTTTTTCAGGTTCGACAATAACAGCCCTACAGTCCTCACCCAGCCCAGTATCCTTCCCTGTCCAATTTTCTAATAACTCTCTTGTGCGCAAATAAATCGCTCCATTATAAGCATATGCAGGTGGGCGTTCCTGACGATTGATAACCCTATCACCATTAAATTCCGGACAAAAATCAATAAGACGTTTTTCATCGACGAGTTTTTTTGCCCTGTATGGATGGCCATGGCTGATTATAGTCACTGAAGCTACCGAGTCACAATTTGTCTCCATATAAACACTCACAGCAGCATCAATGATATCCGGAGTAATTAAAGGATTTGTCGGTTGTAGCGAAACTACCACATCCGATCTCCAGTTATTTTCATCATAATAATTCATTGCATGTTTCAAAACGGGATTTAACGGTGAAGAATCAGTAGCATGTTCTGCTGGTCTTAAAAATGGAACCTCTGCTCCGCATTCCTTTGCAACTTCTGCAATTTGTTTATCATCAGTCGAACAAACTACTTTATCTAACTTATTACAATTCAAAGCAGCATTAATCATGTAATATATTAATGGTTTACCATTGAAAAGTTTCAAATTCTTTCCTGGTAAACCTTTCGATCCGCCACGAGCCGGAATAACAGCCAAAACTTTTAAATTCTCAATACCCATTCCTTGTTCCTATTCTGAATAAATGTCAATTCCATTTGTCAAAGAAGAAACAAACCCCGTATTAGTAGAAACCTGATCCCCCATAGGAGTTTCTCCTCTATTCCTAATCTTTTCTTCTAAAATACTAACAAAATTATCATTGTAATATTTTATTCTAGATTTTGATAAATCAGGCAAATCTATAATAGAATCGGCTCTTTCACGATAATCACTATAATACGCCTCTTTCTTTAAAAAACCTTTTTCTATGCATAGCTTCTGTAATTCCGTATTAGGATAAGGGAAAAAAACTCCATGTCTTACCTCGTCTGCGTTTATCTCAGCCATTAAGTCAATAGTATCAATAAGAGTTTCTTCCGTCTCAAACGGGAGACCGATTATAACCTGAGCAGCAGTCTTAATTCCAGCATCTCGGGCATCTGCAAAAGCCGTCACAATCTGCTCTCTGGCCATTTTTCTTTTTAGTATTTCATTTCTGATATAATCATTACCTGATTCTACCCCCATCATAACCATAAAACAACCTGCTCCCTGCAAGGCAGTAAACATCTTTTTAGAACATAAATTTGCCCGTACTTGACAACCAAAGGGGTAATTGAAACTTTTTTCATATGCCTTCAGGAATTCTAAGGTCCACTTTTTATTTAACATGAATGTATCATCGGCAAAATACAGATGATTAAATCTATATTTGGATGTCGTAAAGGCAATTTCATCCATACATCTATTTACGCTCTGATATCTGACAGTTTTATCATTCTTGTATATTTTATTTAATGCATGATTTGAGCAATAAGTACATTTAAAAGGACATCCCCTGCCAAAAAAAAATCTTAACCGCCCATTAGTTTCATCGATTAAGCCCTGCCAATCACAAATGTGAGTTGCCGGCAAAGGGAGTTCATCAAGGTTTTCGATTAAGGGTCTTACAGTATTTCTTACAATTCCTTTACCTTTTCTAAACCAAAAATTATTTATTGAGTATATGTTTTTTCCGTCTCTTATAGCATCCATAAGATCGAGGACCGCATATTCCCCTTCTCCTATCACTATGGCATCTAACCCTTCTGATCTTTCAAGACAGTCCGGTTCCAGTGTAGGGTGCACACCACCACAAATTATGATACCTCTAAAATATTTTTTTATTTCACCGGCTAATTTTTTTACGTATTCAAATTGAGACGTAATAGCGGTAAACGCCAATACATCAGGTTTAAACCTTTCAATTTGATTTTTCAATTCTCCATGCTCCTGTCCACCAGCAGAGGAAACTAAATAATAACCGCATTCATAATTATTCTTTTCAAGAACAGCTGCAATTGAGTTGATCCCAAAAGAAAACGCAAATTTATTTGAGGAATTAAGATTAGTTTGTATGAATAAGATTTTCATTTATCTTCTCAACTGAATAAACTTTTGTAAAGATCACCGAGGAATACATTGTATATTCTCATACTGAGGAAAGGATATCCCCTCAAAACCGACCATTATTCGATGTAAATAGAATGGATCAGTATTTGGTATCTTATTCCAACCCCAATCTGCAGTTGGAGAACTCTGGAAACCTGCCTTCTTTAATGTGCTTATAACTGACATATTAAAATCACCCCTCCTCCCTTCCGGATACGAAAACAAATCAACTTCTCGGTCTAATTCCTGCTCCAATTTTCTCTTGCTTTCAACAATTTCTCTTTCACAAACATCCTCTGAAACTTGTGAAAGGATTACATGGTTTATGGTATGGCAGCCGAATTCAATAAGTGGTTCTTTATTCATTTCCCGAACTTCATCCCAACTCATTGTCTTGTAATTCATGGCAGACTCGCGTATATTTTCAGGCACAACATCCAGCTTCTTTCTCAAATCTTTCAATATAAAGTCTTTATCCTCGTTTGAAATAAGTTTCATCTCCTCTTTTATTTCACGAATGGCCTTTATCTTTTTTTCTTTATCATCCAAAAAAAAGTTTTTCTCTTTATCTTTTACCCTGATATTTACGTTTCTTTTCCGTGTCAACCTTATCAATCCTTCCACTTCATCTACCCAGAAAAGACGATTAGTCCCGATAAAACCTGTTGAAAGATAAAATGTTGCCGGTATTTCATATTTCCTCAAAATTGGAAAAGCCACAGAAAAGTTGTTCTGAAACCCATCATCAAACGTAATGGCAACTGACCGCGATGGAATTTCCTTACCTTGTTTTATAGATTGTACTATGTCTGAAAGGCGAATGGGATTTGTATACTCACGCAAATAGCGCATGTGCTTTTCAAAGTTATTATAATGAATATGCTTTCCAGAATAATTCTCTATACCATCCGCATTTTCTATCGTTACCCCGTGATAAAGGAGGATTATGCAGTCTGAGTCTTTAAAAACTTTGTCTACCATTACCACACATTCTCATGTACCTATTATATTTTAATAAGATTAACCATTTAATAGGATATGGCATAAATGAATAACACCTTCCATTTCCAACTTGTGGCTTGGAATCAACCTCTCCTTTCTGAAATTTTTGGAGAATACTTGTTACCATATCTGCAGCAATAACGGTCGTATAATATCGTAAACTATAAATACCTTCAGTAGAGCTTAACGATATCGTTAACTGTTCTATTATGTTCCCTGTATCCAAACCTGTATCAACAAAATGTATTGTTGTCCCAATTTTTTCGAAATCTCCATTCCAAATGGCCCATAAATCAGAATCCAATCCCTTATAATCGGGCAATATCCCTCGATGAACATTTATTGTACCCTTTGATGGAACCTGAAGAACCTTTTCCTTGATAACACCCGTCCCAAACACAACACAAACATCTGGCTTCAGTTCATTTAATCTCGAGATTGATGATTCTTCATTCATTGTCCAAACATGAATTAATGGAATTTCTTCAGGGTATACAACTGGTTTATTATCAAAAAACCTATACCTTTCAAACCACTCTGTTCTCTTTTGAAAGAAATTTATATTACTATATGGGTTCAAAAACATTCGTTTACACTTATCAAAAATACCATTTGATTTTTTAAGATATCTTTTGCTTACTTCTTTATCAGGATAATGTTTTTGCTCATAAAATATACCTACAATATCGATCCCTTGTACCTGTTGTAACCTTTTAATAAAGTATAGGTGGTGAATCGTCTCGGTCGTTAACAAAGCAATACGCAATCGAGGAATCATTATTTATTCCCACCGAATGCAATCATCTTTAATTGGCCAACCAGCATAAACATCTTTTAATAGTTTTTGACCTAAAACCTTATCAATTTTGCTTATATCGATCCCCTCCGCTGGTCTAGCTGTTGATACCATGTCATGCGACAAGATAGTTCCCTTCTCAAGATCCCTTATCGCAATTATACCTCTCCTCATAGCAAACAAATTATCCCTTTCACATGCTAAACGTTCATTCCCATAAATCCCTAAACTCGCCTTTATTGTTTTTGTACCCTTAACAAGCAGATTCATATCCGCAGGATCTGCAGATATAGCATGGTCACGAAAGCTTCTGTTTTCTTTTTTATCGGTAAAATGTTTCTCAATAACCACCGCACCCAGGGCAACAGCTGTCAAACATGCCTGTATACCCATAGTATGATCCGAATAACCAACAGGTAGTCCAAAACGTTTTTTCAAATAGGGAATACACAATAAGTTCGCCTGATCAATAGGGGTTGGATAGCTTGATACACAATGGAGTAAGATGATATTTTTCCCCATAAAATCACTGTCCGCCTCCTCTTCAATCCATTGTAATGCCTTTTCTATCTCCATATCTACTGCCAAACCAGTTGAAAGGATTATAGGTTTCTTCTTCTTCGCAATCCTTTTTATAAGTTCACGATTGGTTAAATCCCCTGAGGATATTTTAAAAAAAGGCACTATTGTATCCAGGAAATCTACACTTCCAGTATCAAAGGGAGTTGAGAGAAATAAAATCTTCTGATCTTCAGCAATAATTGAAAGTCTCTTGAATTCGTCTTGAGAAAGCTCGAAGCTTTTTGTTCTTTCAAACCGTTCCTTTTGAGACACAGATATATAATGGAATGTGTCATAAGTCTGAAATTTAACTGCATCAACTCCCGCTTGTTTTGCTAGTTTTATCAGATTGCTAGCCACTTCAAATTGCCCTTCGTGGTTTACACCAACTTCTGCAATAACAAAAGGCCTGTTTGTTATATCAAATCTTCCCAATAACATTCTGATTCCTCATAGATCTTTATGAGATTTTTGCAAAAGCATCTCCACTATATGAAAATCAAACTCACTATGCAACCTAACACTCTCCTCACGCATCATTGTGATGTGCCCAACCCGTTTTCCTAATAATCTTCCAGGCATAATACATTCTCTTTTCGTCAAAAACACTGCTCCGTTACTTTCATATATGGCATTTCGCTCCAATCTCAATCTATTGTCTTTTATCAACGGTTCCAAACCATTAATACCATGCTTAAATTTCTGTGTCAAATTTTCACACACAGAGATAACACTGTCAGTCGCATACACCATTAAAGTATCTACAGCTTTTATAATATGTTCCGGTCTCCTCAAGGGGCAATCAATATAGAGAACCATTACAAGATCCGGGACAAAACAATGTTCCTTTTCAAATATAGACAATACATGCAACAATGTCCCTTCTATGGGAGAATTCCGTCTGCCAAGCTCTTTAGGCCTTTTGACAGGTTTAACGGCCTCATATTTCTTGACGTAATCCAGGACATTTTCATCCTCGGAAACAACAACAATATGATTTAGTACATTTGCAGTTATTGCATGCTCAATTGTAAACTCAATCAATGATTTACCTGCAAGTTGTGTCAAAGGAGATTCATAAGGAGTCCCCTCCCCCCGGGCAGGTATTATTCCTAAAATAGTTGGGCTGCCTTTACTTGACCTTTCTACATAATCTCTTTTTATCTTCTGTCTTGTTTGCAGTAACGTGGATACATCCTTCGTCAAACTTCCATCATGTTGGCGATAATAAAAAAGAGGGAGGTTGACGTTTCTCACTTGAAATCTCTCAATAAATCGTATCCAAAGATCATATCCGTCCTGACACCGGATTTTTTCGTTATATCCTCCTAATTCCTCAAGACACCTTTTACGAAACAAGGCACAAGCCCCATGTGCAGGCAAATCCAAAAGCTGAACTTCTTCTGGGATTTTCTTCCTTCTTTCGATTCCTAACAATTCCCCTGACTCTGCAATTAGATAATAATCCGGATAAACTAATCCCACATCCACTTGCTGGTTTAAAATATTCGACATCACCAATAAAGCATTTTCATCCAGGTAATCATCCGCATCAAGGCGCATAATAAATTTACCGGAAGCAAGCCTTAATGCAATATTATTTGAAACAGTCAATCCTTTATTTTCCTGATGTATTACTATTATTTTGGGATGATCTTCATATTCTTTTAATATATCCTTTGTATTGTCTTCTGATCCATCATTGATTATCAACAACTCCCAGTTTCTATACGTCTGCCTTAACACACTTTCAATGGATTCTTTTATATACTTTCCATAATTGTATGTAGTTATATATACCGTAGTTTCTACAGAATTCATACCAACTCTAATTGATTAAATTTACGATTTTTGAATACAGATAATGTTTTCTTTAAATTTAGTTCGGTATTAATATCAAGCAATCTTCCACCTGAGTACTTTCCCCCATTAATTTCCAATATTTCCGGATTCTTTTCCAAAAAAATAATTATATCTTTCAGGGTATATGGCCTTTCATCGGAAGACACCGCCAACAGAACCTTCTGAATAACTTCATAGTCCTCCTTTGTGTCCAGGGTCAAACGATAATTTTTGCGCCAGAATTCATCAACTGGAAGAGAGTTACAGTTAAAATATGGTTGTCCCGTTATATACTGTGTTAGATATTCGGTTTGGCTTCGATCATTTGCCGCAGCATGTATTATTTCAAGAATATCAACAGCTATAACCTCCACTTCAGTTCCACTAGGTAATTCCTTTGCGTCTGTATAATCAGCATTCGTATTCATGTGATAAGAAACTGCCTTATCCAGGTGTTCGGGATCAATTAATATATCATCACCCGTTATCCTCACAATTACATCTAACCCATATTGCCTTGCCGCCCCCAACAATCTATCCAAAACATCTTTCTCGTCTCCCCTGAAAACGTCAACCCCTTTCCCCTTTGCAATGTCTGATAATGATTGGTTGGCCTCGCCTTCCGGAATACAGAGTACAATATGGTCCAGCATTGTTGATAATTTTACCCGATCAAGCAGGTGTGCAATACTGGGTTGGTTTAAAACGGGCAGTAACGCCTTATTTGGCAAGCGGGTTGATTTTATTCTTGCCCCTATAAGCGCCCCAATTTTCATTCCCAGTTTATCTCTGGTTATTACTTCCTCTACTTTAACAGATTTCTTTAAAACCTTCCCAACAGCCATATTTAAACGAAGTGGGAAAACATCGGTTTCTGCTCTTTTATAAATGATGTCCCTTTCGTTTAATTGATGCCCGGCAGACAAGTCTCTTTTCGCAACAAGGGTTTTTTTCATCATCTTTCTATACTTCTGTTCATCAATACTCCATAACCGTTCGTTATCCCTCCCTATACCCATTTCAACCCTTCTCACATTTGATACCAATTTACCAAACTCTTCAGGATTTAAGGAGGAATAATAATCAATCCCTTTTAGTGATCTGTCTAATGTGACGTGTTTCTCGATGAGTACAATCCCCGCCCCAATTGCAACAAGTGGTATAATGTGTGCCATTTCATCATCTGCGTCTAGATGGTCCATTATACCCACAGACAATCCAAATCTAGTTCGCAGTCGATGTAACTCCATGATACTCGTATGTTCTAATTTTGTAGGAAATGCTTGAAATCCATGCATTAATATAATTTGAGGACATCCATTGGAATTTAAAATGTGTATGGCATTTATTACCTCTATATCGGTGCTACCGCCACATGAGAGAAGAACAGGTTTGCCTTGCCTTCCAAGCCACTGAAGAAGTGGCTCGTTTAACACATCAGAAGAATGAACTTTGTAACCATCTACACCCCATTGACTCGCAATTTTAGCGCTTTCCACACCAAAAACATCAAACCAAACAGCTAAACCCAATAAATGGCTCTTTTCTACAAGCCTTTTCCATTCAACCTGAGTCATCTCCATTTTTTTAAAATGACCAAACCGAGAATGAGAGGCCGTCAATGCTTCTTCTGCTAATAACAACTGGAACTTGATCCCATCTGCTTTGTGTGTTGCAGCAAAATCCACTATCTTCATTGCAGCTTCAAATTTTCCTTCATGAGCATGGGCCATTTCTGCTATAATGTTAATTTTGCCTTTTGTAATAGGGCTAGTATCTTTCATTATTAATGTTTTATCCCTTTGTGGTTAATCAATTGGAATTCATTTATAAGTTTCTTTATTATCACAAATTCTACAAGCCTGAATCCTATCAATCAGTCCTATAATGTTTTTTTAGGTTGTACATTATCCGATTTCATTCAATGTTCTTATATCATTTGAGATTGTTCTACACCTTTAAGGAACGTAAATGAGGTGGAAAAGGTGGGGCGAGTCGAGGAACTAGTAAAACGTTTCATAAAAAAAGTAATCATTTTATTCTGTCATTGCGAGGAGCGGTAGAGACGAAGCAATCCGATGCTTAGCATCGTCCCGAGAGAATCGAGGGATCTCATAAATCATGCAGCGAGGTCCTTCGCTTTGCTCAGGATGACTTGTTGTCGCAAGCCACTTCGCTATCGCTCGCAATGACAATCTCATGTATACTTTTTAGTGAATCGGTCTACTAGTTCTTCAAGACTGATCTTATACTTTTTGAGCAAATATCAACATATGCCCACTCAAACAGTTATGTTTTATAAACCCCTGAAAATTTTCAAGTGTATTACTGTTCGTATTGAAAAGTAAGTACTTAAAAAATGGTGGAATTTCAGGCCCTCTACCCTTTTCTATTTGCTTTATTATAGTACTGACATCCATAAAGCCAGGAGTCATTTTCTTTACAACTTTAAAGCCGACTCGATTTAATAGTATATCTACTGCATCTATGTTAAAGAAGTTCAAATGGCACGGGGCATGTACATTCTTATAATGTTTCCATAAAAACATCATATCAAGTCCATGTGAATTCATACTGGCTAATATAAAATAACCACCTTTTCTCAAAAGACTGCTAATTTTGCATAAAACATTATAAGGAGAAAAAACATGCTCCATAACCTCAAAACTTACTATTACATCATAATGTGTTTCGGTACACAAAAAATCCTCAAGACTCGTTTTGTATACTTTTAGACCCTTTTTCAGTGCTACCCGATATGCGATTTCATCCGGCTCAAGGCCTTCTACGATAAAGTTTGTTTTATTCTTTATAAGCTCAAGAAAGGTTCCAACGCTACATCCAACATCAAGTAACCTTCCTTTTAATTTATTGGCTTTCTCTAGAAAGTCCACTATAAGCCTCATGCGCGGGAGAAAAACCATTTTTCTCCTGCCGCTTTCATTATCAATTAATGACTGAGTAGACATTATACTCGATTTAGAGTGTTTATAAAAATGGTTTAACATCTTCTTTGTTGGCCTTGGATTTACAAACAAAGAATCGCATACTAAACAAATATAATAAGAAAACTTTTCTTTAACGAATTCCCGCTTCATCTTTTTACTGGCACAAACAGGGCAGTCTACATAGACAAATCTCTTCATATGCGGGCCAAGTAAAAGCTTTGCATCTTTTTTATTTGCTGCTAAAAAAGAGTCTACGTGTCCTTTAGTTTTGAATTCGTTCTCAATATCTATATTTACTTCAATCTTTTTTTTCTTCATGTTAGTAGCCAATATTTAAATTAAGCAAACCACTTTTCTATTAAAGGCGAAATCTCCTGATCGGCGGTAAATCAATAAGTCTTGTATTCAATTTTAAAATCACTATTGGAAGTCGTAATTTTTGGCAAAGTTTGCCGATGGAGCCCCAGTGATTAATCTATTCGATTCCACTTAAAGGTTTCCTTATTATTACAATTTTTACAAACCTGAACAGTATTAACCCTGCCTGTGACATGCTTTTCTCTAATATTGTTCAAAGTAGGACTATCCCAGATTTGCTTCAATGTTTTTATCTCTTTCGGGATTGTTTCACACCTTTCTGTCATGCTTATATTCCGCATCTTTTCATACCCTTTAGATCCTTTATTGGCTTTGTTAAGTACGGTCACATAATCTTTATTACCATTCTTTATAGCTCTATCACAAACCAGACCAACCACATAATTGTTTTCCCAATCATAACAACACATGCTAACCCTCCCATCGTAACTTACAAGAAGTCGTTGAAAAATCTGATCGCATGGCAGTCTTTCAAAACTGAAGTATATTTTGCCCTTTTGATCCCGCCAGAATTCTATCTCCTCTTTTTTCAGGTTGTGGTATTCCGGGTGGTTATCCAGATATGTCTCAATCTTTGTCATTGTTCTTTCGCCAAGATCATGTAACCTTCCACCTCTCTCCGAATAGGCCTTAGTAGAAACAATGTCGACACTATCCTTAAACAACTTATAAAACCTCTCCTTTTCGTGGTAAGTTTCCTCTGTCAATATCATTTGAATCTTTGTAACAGGAAGACATGTTTTTTTTTCATATCTGATTTTTGCAAATCTCCTTATATTAGCAACAACATCTTCAAAGCGATTATCTTTGAACCTTCCTACCCTCATCTTTTCATATGTCTGGGCCGAAGCGCCATCAAATGAATATATTAATGTATCTAGACCGGAATCAATCAGTGCCCTCGACCGTCTCTCATCAAGCATAGTGGCATTCGTATTCAATATAACCTCAAGGATGCCTTTTCTCTTGGCATAGCGTATAAATTCCGGGAGTTTAGGATGAGATAGCGACTCACCCCTCCAGTTCATTTTAATTGATGGAACATCCATTTTTACGCTTTGGTCAATGACAGTATAGACTAAGGATTCCTCCATAAATTTATCCGGGGTTACAATATGCTGGCGATAACAAAAGGGACATGCCAGGTCGCAGAAAGAAGCTATTTCTATATCTACACAGAGTGGTGGCGTTTTGAGGGTGTTATAAAATGAATGACTCAATTTATTTTCAATGGCTTTCTTAGGGATTTCCCTCCAATTTCTCCTGTAAGATATATACTTTTCTCTTAATTCCTCAAGGAGTTCATTATCCTTTCCATTATTCTGCTTATTAAAGATAAATGCTTTGTTTGAGCGCATGTGTTCTACCATATATCGAACACGGTCTTGTTCTGTAGCACTAAAAGTCTCAATAACGTATTTTCTATTAATTCGACTCATTTATTAGCCTTGAGTATCTTACTAAAAATCCCTGTATTAACTTTTTTCTCGCATAAGATATTAACACTCTTAACTTAAACGGAATAATTTTCCTCCAAATAAATCTGATTAGTAAATAAGTTTGATAATGTATTGTATTTTCCGTGCGATAATCCAGGATTAATCTTTCAGTTCTTTCTAATTTTTCTAAAATAAAAACCTTCTGGGCAAATTCGGGAAAATGATATCATAAAGAATTCCATATTCTCATTAAATACATTGTCTTAATAATATATTTTTCAGTCTGTAATTTTCTTTCACCCTATTTAGTTAGTAACGGGTGTATGCTGTAAAGATGATAGCTTGGAATAAGCACCCTTATTGGAAACCAACTCTTTATGGTTTCCTTCCTCTAATACTTTACCGTCTTTTATAACATAAATTTTATCATAATGATGTATTGTTGAAAGACGATGAGCAATAGAAATGACCGTAGCAAATTCTGAAACTTTATCGATAGCTTTTTGTACCTGTTTTTCCGAAATAGTATCTAAAGCGCTCGTGGCCTCGTCAAAAATCAATATTTCCGGATTACGAACCAAAGCCCGAGCAATTCCAATTCGCTGCCTCTGCCCGGCGGAAAGTCTTAAACCCTTTTCCCCAATATCGGTTTTATAACCTTTCTCCAGTTTTATAATAAAATCATGGGCATTGGCTAATTTAGCAGCCCTTATCACCTCATCTGTAGTGGCATCTGGCTTTCCCAACAGAATATTATTTTCCACGGTATCATGAAAAATAAAAATATCCTGACTCACGAAACCTATTTTTTGTCTCCAACCATGTATATTTACCGTAGTTAAATCAACACCATCAACAGTAACGCTGCCTTTTGAAGGTACAATTAAACCCGTAATAAGGTCTACTATTGTCGATTTCCCACATCCTGATGGCCCAACGATTGCAGTTTTCTTCCCACAATTAAATGTTAAATTCAATTTATCAAGAACAATGTTATCCTTTTCATAAGAAAAGGTTAAATCCTCAAGCTGAATTTTATTATTAAACTTTAAAATATTCGTCTTTTTTTCAGAAGTTTTTTCAATAAATGATTTTCCATGTTCCAGATAAAGTTTTTCAAGGGCATCGAAACTAGGTAGAGAAGCCATCATACGTACATAGTTGCTATTTATACCAGCCATTGCCTGCGCAATCCTTTGAATTAATATCAAGGAAGTTAATATGAGAGAAATATTATTTGCCCCAACATCTAACGAAAAAAGTCTAGAGAAAATAATTACGGAACATAAAAGCAACACAATAGACAATTCAGCAAACGGCTTACTAACATTTGAAAGTATTGCTACTTTCAAACCACAAGAAGTTGCTTCTTTCTGGTACTTATTGAAACTATTAAGAAATAATCTAGCTCCCTTGAATAAAAGAAGTTCTCTAATACCCTGTAAAGCCTCCATCGGAGCAGTCATCATTTTTTCTTTGGCAATTACCAGCTTTTGACCTGCTTTGTGGGAAGACTTTGCCATTTTCCTTGATAAAAACATAAACAACAGTACTAACATCCCGAATATAAATAATATCTTATAAGATAACCATAACAGAACAGCCGTCATAAACATTATTTGAATAACACTGGAAATAAAATTAAAACCCAATGTCATAAATTGTCCGACATCTACAGTTTTCTCAGTCAGATCACTGAACAATTTACCTTTCTTATTCTTAATATGAAATTGATATTCTCTTGTAAAAAACTGCCCCAGAACATCAGACCTGATATTATTCATAACTATTCGGATTGTTTTTTCATTGTACCAGATGGCTGCCAATTGAAAGAATGTCCTCAAAACAAACACGCTTACAACACCCATTGCAAGTACTATTGCTAATTTTTGACTTGATAGTTGGAAATATTCAGCAAATGATTCTACAAACCATAATTTCCCTCCCAACGCCTCTTCGCTGATCAGCTTAGTAAACAATGGGAAAACCATTGCGATGCCAAAGGCTTCAAGCAGCATGGAGATATTTAACACTAAGCCTATCAATATAAACAGTCTTTTATGTCTTCTTATGAATTTGTATTTAAATACTTTTAACATCTCTTCAAAGAGCTTAATTTGGACAATTTTCTTTGCATAGCCAGTCCATCAAAAGAATATGTATGTTTACTACGAATGTGGTCATACACTTTTTCTGATATTGGGAAATTACCTTCTAATGACTTTTGAAATAAATCACATACCTTTTCGGGAGTGTCAACCACTATGTCTTCATGATATCTCATATACGGGTTAAACCTGGACCGCATAGGGTCAATATAAAAAGTTTTCTTACCGGCAGTAATAGATTCAATACCAGATGTAGAAAAGGACCAACATGCAACAAGATCTGCAATAGTCATTAATTCGTACGGATCTTCGCGGTAAAATATACTGAACTTACCATTTTCTTTAAATGGATCTAATAATTCTTTCAATTCCGGAAAATCAGTCTCTCCATACTCCATATCATACTCTTTGTAGTGAGATTTTATAATAAATCTCACATTACTATTCATTACCGATGCAAATCCTTTCAAAACAGCATCATAAAATTTCAACACATGATACCTCCTTGCCTTTGACTCATTATAGGCGGGTCCGAAAATTACTATAACAAATTTCTCATTTGCATGATATTTTTTCCTTAAATCGTGGGATTGATCCTTCATCCTAAACATTAAATCGGTACTCACATAACCTGTTACATGAAATTCATCGATGTAATGGCCAAATCTTTTAAATGAAGCCATTCCTTTTCCGTTAAGATAAAGTATATTTGACACAATATACGCATACAAAAAAGTTTGCATCATCGGTTGACTGGCATCTCCGAATGGAGTAGAGGCTGTTTTCCCACCATTTCTATTAAATACTATCGTTTTCATTGCATTGTTTATTTCATAGAATCTTTGTGTAATATAGAATTCAATTTCATACTCTTCACACACATTTTCAAGATCAAACATATCTCTTAAAATCTTATAGTTAATTTCCCAAAAAGAAACATTTATCTGCAGAAGCAACAATTCACCTATATTTCTTAGATATAAATTTATTCCAAGTCCAATAACTATTCTTTGCCAAAAGAATATAAAGGATACGGGTTGCTTCTTTGGATAAACAACAGGAATTCCATATTTTTTGTAAAATCTTTTGTTTGCAACATTATCCGTGTTATCTGAGAGAACAATGGCTTTTTTTACTGAAAACCGTGTATTCATATTGCCTGACTCTTTAAAATAGAGAGGGAGTTCATATGGATGAAAAGCTGGAGAAAAGGCAATAACACATTTTTTCCTACCATTTCCTTTCTTTATCCTGGAAACCCTCCCAAGGAATCTAACAACTAAAACTAAAAATACTATATGTCCTAAGAAAAAAGTCTGTAATCTTTCAACACTCTGAAAAAATACTCTGTTTATTTGTAAAATACTTATTTGGAAAGGATATTTTTTCTTATAAACATCCCATAAACCTAATGGATCTGCACTCAATGAAATATAAACTTTGTTCCTATATTCCGATTTCTCGATTATTAGTTTAGAACATTCAAACAAACCAACAAGTTTTCTACAACTGGACAATAAAATACTTTTCTTAAAATACACACTTATTCTGTGGTCTTCCCATAAATAACCCAATATCATTTTGTAACCAGGACTATTTTTCACCTTTAATTCAAATAGTTCTTCATTGACAAAGAAACTCCTTTCGTTTATATCGTCTTTTAATCTGCCAAAATTCTCAATGAGTTCTGTGGGATGATTTTTACCGATAATATCTACATGACTGTACTCCACTTCAATAATATTACATCGTTTTCTGAGCAAGGTTATTAACAGCCTTTTCAGAATGTAAATTTTCTTCTCAGGTGGCAGACAAATAATTGTTAAGTATTTAAATCTCAGCCTTAGACATAATGCGGTAAGAAAATTCACGAGTGGAATTTTGTCCATAATTAAAACTGTTTGCTTTTTCTCAATTTCCATTGTAGTGTATTAACTTTCTTTGTACAGACTGCCCATCAAATTGATACCCATGGATATTACGAATATTATCTCGTAAAGTTCCAATAACAGACAAGCCCCATAAGGAGGAAAAGTATCTGAAGATCCACTGAGTGGGAAATTGATAAATAAACATTTTAAGTCTTTATTCATTGTTTCACTGATTCCAATGAATTGCTCAAATAACTAATTAAACACCGTCATCATTTATCGTGGCCTTAACTTCCATTTTACATCTTTTCTAAAATGAACGATTCCATTCGTTTTGCACTGAGCCCATCATTTAAATATGTACCTGCCAGCTCCAGTATTATGTCATCACAGGGTTCTAATGGCCCAAAGCTCCTCTCCCTGATATAACGCCGAATAATTGTAATAAAGTTATCAATATCCTCTGAATACTCAACCCGTTTTCTTATCTTATCAACAATTCCCGGCGCCCACTTCCAGGGTAATTCATACCCCAATACCAAAATCGGTTGACGTGTGGTACACATTTCCAAAAAACCGGTCAAAGGCATATCAATAATAAACATATCGGCAATGGTAAGAAGGTGAGTATACCAGCCACTGTACATGACACGACAATTTTCAATTTTTTCTTCGTATATTAGCTGAAGAGCAGGGGTCATGAAATCGACAGAATTAGGAGGAATTAACTTTATTACAAACTGTATTTCGGGATGTTTTTTAAATTCCTCGATCAATCTTCTTTGTATTCTGTAATATCGGTTAGACATGCGATTAATATTTGGCCTTAATAGATTTCCATCCATTGCAGTTGGCAAATATACAATTACCGGCTTTGAAGGAGTTAATCCCAAAGATCTTAATAACATTTTTTTCCAAAATAAACTTATACTCATTTGTTTTAGCTTATCTAATTTAGGACTCCCCGTTGACACAAACCTTTTATAATCATTAAATATTTTGCTAAAATATTTTGTGTTGGCGGAACCAAAAGCCAATAAATAATTGTAAGGTTCAATTTCATTCCAATAGGTCAGTAGATCATGCTCTGAATTTTCCAATATACCGCTCATAGCGCCATGATGAATATTGATGGATGGAATACCTTTTTTTCTTGCGGCGTATGCTATTATACGATTATCTATTGCCGGAGAATCGCTTATAACGATTTTGGGGTTATGTTTTTCTAAAATTTCCCGGGCAAAAAAATACTTATTAAAAATATCAGGGATTACATGGTTAAAAAATGTTTTAAATCTGGGGCGTAATTCATGATGTAAATCTATGCCATTCCATGATAGAGCTTCTTTTATTTCATCGCTATTCTCGTAAAACTGCTCAAATGAAATTTTGAAACAATTTTGATTTTGGTCTTTTATAGAAATAACGTTTTCACTCAGGCAATCACATTTATTTGCAAGTTCCACCCCATTATATTTTCTCTTTAAGCTATTCCAAGTAAGGGTAGAAACTTCAAAATTTTGTTTCAAAATAGGATGAACATATTTTAATGCATAAGTGGTCGAAAGAAGCAAAACAAGATTTTTACCTCTATTGCTGCTTATAGCGCTCTTTGCTAAACCGTTCCCAATGCCTTCTGAAATCCTTCTGATTAACCTCTCTAATCTAACTAAAACTCGCAAATAAACAGGGGACTTTAATTCATGAATATTTGTGGGCTTTTGCGTTAATGATGCGTATTTTGGTATCGTGCTGCTTTCAAGCTCAACAGCTTTTATATTCTTTAAGTTAAAATAAATTGTAATTATCTGTTTCCATATTGAATGGTGATACTCATAAAACTCGAGCCCTGAATTATTATTAGATGTATCTTCAGAAGATGGGAAAATATAAACTGCTGTAGGCTTTTCAGCAACGTTAATATAACTTAATGCATGAAGCCGGATAATATATGAATTTATCAGATAATTAAAATGATAATAACAAATTGAACCAAGTGGAATTGGAATATCAAATTCTTTTAACTTTGTTATAAAAAAAGAATCAATACATAAAACAAGCTTTGATAACCATTTTCTTTTTTTAATATTAAAATGCTTATCTTTTTCCGAATTAAAATAATCTTCCAGACATACATATTGCTCTCCAATATTTTCAAAATAATGCTGCACATGAGGTGTCAGCGCTACTATTTTTGTATTGCCAGCAGAAAAAATGTTACGAAATTTTAAAGCTTCCTTGATATGCTCCGGAAATTCTACAAAGATTAAGTTATTATGTGAAGATTCAGGTGTAGACATAATTGTTTTTAATTGAAGCTTCCTGTAGAATGCTGCAGGGAATGAGCTCGCTAAGCACTTTCAATAAAATATAACCCTATAGACTTTAGCCAATATTGAATAGATGTATTGGCCTAATCTGTCCTGCAATTCGGTTCTTTTTATCAAAGGCCAAAAGATCTGTGGAAATTTTACATAAAACACAAAATTTCTAAAAATCGCCGTCAACTCACTTCTGCTGATATCAAGGTTGTCCAAACCAGGTTCATTTCTTTTCCAGCCATTATTATTCTTAGGATCAAAAAAACCATTTTTAATACAAACATCTCGTATAGCCGTCCCTTTAAACGGATAGAAAAATCCCATACTGGGGACTTTAACTTTTGCTTTTTTCAAAAGCCTGATTGATTCAAATATTTTTTCTCTATTTTCAAAGGGCAAGCCAAGCATAATGTAGCTGCAACTTCGTATTCCCGCATCATGAAATAATTCAAAAGCCTGAATAATATCTTTTTTTGTATCTTTCCTGTTTAGAAGGCTCCGTGTATAGCTATTCCCGCTTTCCACCCCCATACTTACAGAAACACACCCCATTTCTGATAGGATCTCAACTTTTTCTTTATTAACAGAACGAGGATTGGTTTCAATTAAAAAAGGGAGACCAACCTCTTTTACATAAAGACGCGCAAATTCCCTTAAAAGTAAAGTGCTGCGCATTAAAAAGTCTTCATCTACAAATTTGATAAAGTTTATTGCATAATTTTCTTTATGAAATTTAAGTTCCTTGATAGCTCTTTCAGGGCAAAACCTCCTTATGAAACCCGAATGACTTTCCCTATTGAGATTATGCAGAAACTCGTTGACACAATAGCTGCACTTGTATACACATCCCCAATTGCTCATAAATTCAAGGTTTCTCCATTTTTTGCCATCGAAAGGAATTAGAAAGTGCCTCTTATCATATATAGACAAATCCAAAAAAGGAAGTGAATCAAGGTTCCTTGTTAAGGCGCGAACTTTATTTTTTATTATCTTGCCATTATGTTTCGTCCAGATATTCGGGATATTAAAAACGTTTTTATCGTGATCAATGGCATTTATTAATTCTAAAAAAGCTTCATCCCCTTCTCCTACACAAACAAAATCATAATGTTTCTCAGCAATAACTTCCTCCGGGCATATTGTTGCCGCTTTATTTCCAATAACTATAGGTATTTTCGGAAAGTTTTTCTTTGCTGTTTCAGCAAGCTTACAGGCAAGAGGATATTCACTTTCAAGGACGGAAAAAGCAAGGATATCAGGTTGAAATGTTTTTATTTTTTTTAGAAATTCATGATTTACATCAACTTTAACTTTGTCAAATGTAGAATCAAAATAAACCGGTTTGTACATGGAAATAAGTTCACCTATTTTTGTATCAGTGTCTTTTTCTAAATCAATATATGTCGTATCAAACAAATCAACATTATGTCCTTCTCTCTTACACAAAGCAGAAAGCAAAGAAATGCTAATTGGTTTGTGACCAAACTGATTAATATTAGGCCATACAAATAATGTATTCATATTACTATGGGGAGCGTTAAATAGTTTCCACCTCTACCTTTGCAATATTGAGAAATAGATTCCCGCCATTTGGCACAAATAATCGCGGGAATGACAAGTGTGAGGTGTAATTGTCATTCCCAACTTGCTTGGGAATCTGAAGGAAACTATTTAAAGCTCTCATCAGACAAATAGAACAATCTTCTTTTTAATGTCCTCTTTTTACTTTCAGGAAATATCAGACGAAATAAAATTAAAAAAAAAGTTTTTATCTTCTTTGAATTTATTTGAGAATGATAATTTTTCTGAGTCACTAATATCCAGACTTGATTATCAATACGAGCATAAATCCTTTTCAGAATACGCCATGGCGGCAAAGTAACAAGAAAATAAACCAACGGTTTTAAAAAGGGATAAAATACGCAGAGGGTAAACAAATTTACTAAATATTCCATTTTTTGCTTATCTTTTTTATTTTTGAAATGAAGTATAGAAGTCCAATGATAATTATCAGGTAGTATTTTTTCAAACCCCTCTGATAAATAACCCTCTTCCATCGCTATGGAAGCTAATCGTGTGCCTGGATATGGAACAAACTTTGATACTACTGAAATGTCAGATTTACACTTGATATTTAATTCCAGAGTCTTTTTTGTATCTTCCCACGTCTCACGGGGAAGACAAGTTATATTCTGGGTGTGAAGCAGTAAGCCATTGCCTTTAATTATTTTAGCCGCTTCTAAGATTTGCTCGTTTGTCATATTTCTATTAAGGACTTGTTTCCGTATAGCCGTGCTCCCGGATTCAATCGCAATATTTACTCTGAAAAGACCCACCTTCTTAAGAAGTTTGATGTTACTATCTTTAACCATAAGTGGGTGCAAATTAATATCAAAAGGAACACCTATTTCAGCGCCATACATTTTAGAAAAGTTTTCTAACCATTCACGCCCGTATGGAAAAACATCATCATCAAAATGCACATATTTCATACCGTATTTTTCAATAATCGGTTTAATTTTTTTTATAAAGAGCTCACGTACAAAAGGAACTGACATGGTTCTTAATTTTTTAGAATAAATATCATCGGCATGAATGTCTTTCCATTTATGATTAAAACAGTACGTACAATTAAAAGGACAACCTCTCGATAGAAAAACAGTTAACAATTCTTTTCCTTCAAGTTCAAATATTTCAAAATCAGGCAGTTCAAGTGAATCAATATCTAATAATTTAGAATGGGGATTCTTTACAATTTGCCCATTATCGCCTTTGAAATAAAAATTTGGTGTAGTTTTATAATCTGAATTGTTTTTAAGTTTTTCAACCATATTTGCGAATACGTGATCACCTTCACCTGTACAAATTGCATCAATATTTTCATGAAAAATAATATCCGTGAAAAATGTAGGATGAGGCCCCCCCCATACAGACAAAAAGCTAATTTTTTCCTTTAATCTTTTATTGATTTCAAATAACAGATTATATTCTCCAGACATACATGAATATGCTATGACATCAGGTTTGTCTGTTTGAATATTTTCAATAAAGCCAGGTTCGCTGTAAGCATATAACTGAACAGCAAAGCCCCTTGCTTTAAGTTCACTGCTCAGGAGTTGGATTCCATATCGAGGAGAATATAAATTGTCCACAAGAAAACAAACTTTCATTTTTTATCCTTAATTAAGATATAGAGTGCAGGTGTTTAATTAATAACTCAGAGATTACAAGGTCATCCATAGTATCAATATCAATGGACTCTATTGACTTCATAAAGTAAGGCACAACTCTTTCCCCTATTCTATTGCCATATTTTTCAAAGCTGTCTAAAGAAAACACATATATAGCTCCATTGATAAAATAACATTCAGGGTATTGCTGGCGTTGCTTTTTACGGGTGTCAATATCCATCAAAAATTTCATTTTCTCTTCGTCAAAATAAACCATTTCGGCAGGATGCTCCATAGGCGGGGAGACAGATACCACGGTATCCGTTTCGCTTTTAATAAACAGATCTATCGATTCGTCAATATGTTTTTTTGTTCTCAAAGGGGTAGTAGGATGAAGCAGAGCGATAATATCCGGTCTATATGCTTCCTTTTTGCGCAACTCATTTAATAAATGTTTTATAGCATCTTCAATAATTGAATTATCCTGGGCCAATTCCACAGGACGAAGAAAAGGAATTTCAGCGCCCATCTTTTTTGCGATAGTAGCTATTTCATTATCTTCTGTCGAGAGTATCAATCTGCTAATTCTTCTGGAAGAGAGGGCTTCCTTGATTGTATAGTGTATCAGAGGATACCCGTTCAATTTGACAAGATTTTTTCCTGGAATTCCTTTAGAGCCACCCCTTGCCGGTATAAAACCTAATATTTCCATCTCTGTAATTTTTCTATTCTTTCTTAGGATGCTTTGAAAATAATTCGCATATGATTTGCACAACCTGCTGCATCTACTATTGGTTGTAAAACATTAAAATTATTTTTCAGATATTGACATATTGAAGAATTTGATTCTTCTTCTGAAGCAGCTATATCGGCTATATCCATACCTTTTGTTTCTAAAAAAATAATCTTCAATTTTGCCAACTCAGCAGCCTTTGAAATAGATGGAGGAGTGAAATATACCAGGTGATCCACCGGAGCAATTTGAGAAGAGTTTTCTTTCATAAGCGTAATACCTAGAGAATCGTAATTAGGAGTGAATACAAGAATTATTCCTTCTGGATTCAGCCTTTCCCGAGCGTCTCTTAGCAATTTGACCGGGTCAGCAACATGTTCAATAAGATCAAACATAGTTATTGCGTCATAAGTTTCGGTTTCAGGAATTTCGCTGAGCGTACAGTCCCAAATCACCACATTCAGCCTTTTGCGTGTCCAATCGCGCAACTCTTTTCCAAGCTCAATACCCTGAACTTCATAACCTGACTCTTGTACTATTTCTATAAACCACCCGGTACCACAGCCAACATCCAATAATCTTTTAGGAGTATGTCTGGAATCGGGCAGATGTCTGGATATAATCTCAAGCCGCTCGGTTCCAAAACGCTTTTTCCGAAACTCAACATTCTTCATGTATGAATCCCTGGCATGATCCAGATAAACCTCACCGTCATAAAAATCTGATGGATTGAGAGGAACCTTTGTTGCATAACGAACCTTGCAGCTATTACATCGGACAATAGAGATACCAAAAGAAGTTAATTCCGGTTCTCTCTCTCTTGTCTTACACACAGGGCAAGAAGAAACATTTCTCCAACCATGTTTTTTTCTCACCATCTCTACATGTTGTGCTGTTTTCGCCTTGATATTTTTCTGGAAGCCAGGTGGCCTTAGTTCAATTAAATCTATATCCCGGAAATCTGATACTAATTTTAAATACATTTTCCCCTGAAGATTCTTGATATTTTGAGAATAGTAAAAAAAGGAGCAGGTTTTGAACTTTTAATTATATGAAAATTTTCTTGCTCAATTTAAATACAATATTTTCAACTTTCAACCGCTTCCAATACCTCAGCCGATATGTAATCCACCTGTTTGTTCGACAGAGACGGAAAGATTGGCAGATTGATAACTCTTGATGTAAAACGTTCAGCCACAGGACAATCCGTAACTTTACAAGGAGAGCATCCGTTTCGGTACATTTCCTGATTGTATACGGGCATAGGGTAAGCTATACGGGTATCTATCCCTTTTTCATTCAACCGTTGAACCACAACATCCCTGTTTTCTACAAGAATAGGATAAAAAAAATAACTATTGCTGGAGTTAGGGCGTTGGCACCTGATAATCTCAATACCGGTCTGGTTGTCAAAATAGGAATTGTATAGTTCCGCTACTTGTTTACGTTCCTCAAGCAGCCTGGGAAGCTTTTTAACCTGAGCCAGCCCTATAGCAGCGCTCAGGTCTGTCATTCTGGCATTGGTCCCCAAATGGGAATGGAGATATTTTCCAGACTCTCCCTGATTTCTACGAATTTTAAGTTCTTTAGCAATATCCGGGTCATGGATAAATATCATGCCCCCTTCCACGGTGGTCATTATCTTAGCCATATGAAAGCTCATAGTTGAAACTTTGGTCTGTGAACCTAACCGGGAACCATAGTATACTCCTCCAAGAGACTGAGCAGCATCATGCAGCAGTGTAAGACCATGTTTTTCAGTAATAGCTTGCAACCCACGAATATCAGCAGAATTTCCACCATAATCGATAAAAAGTATGGCCTTTGTCTTTGATCCTATTGCCGATTCTACTTTATCCGGATCAAGATTGTATGAAGATTCTTCGATGTCAACAAAAACCGGCACTGCAAACTGGTACGAAACCATAGCAGTCGTTGCAAAATAGGTCATAGCTGGAACAATAACTTCATCCCCTGGTCCTATCCCTAATACTTTCATGGCTAAATCAAGAGCTGTTGTACCGTTAGACACGGCAACTGCATGAGGGACTCCTATATACTCCGCCATTATTTCCTCAAACTTCCTCACTTTCGGACCCATGCTTAACCAATTAAGTTCGAACACTTTACGCACTTCAGAAAGCTCTTGATTTCCAATTTCCGGCAGCGACCATGGTATATCAATACGTGACATTTTTTCCTATTTATAGATTTTAAAATTTCTTTGAGAGCTGACTTTCTTTTTCACCAAAAAACTTTTGTAAGTGGTCCAACTTGTTGCTTTCATAATCTTCAGAGGTCAGTATTCCTTTATTAAAACAAAATATAATTTCTTCAAAACCACTTTTTACCGTGTGCATTGGCACAAAACCCAAAGTTTGATTGATCTTTGAAAAGTCTACCCGATAACTACGGTTGTCATCAACATTGTTCAGGCACCGAGTTCGAAGACCTGATAAGCATTTTTTTAGTATCTCTATTATCTGATGTTTTGTGTAATTTTGAGCCGTGGACCCGGCGTTCAATATTTGACCCTGTACTTTTTCCGATGGCGCTGCTAATACAAGTAATGCTACTATAGCCATATCATGAACATGTATATAAGGTCGCCAGGTATTGGACCCAAACACAACAATTTCATTCTTAGTGAGGGCTTCATAAGCAAATGAATTTACAGTAAGATCAAATCTGGTCCTAAATGAAACCCCATAAGCTGTTCCATAACGTAAGCATATTACAGCAAATCTTTCTTCAGAAAATTCCTGTAAAAATTTTTCGCAATCTATCTTCAACTCTGCGTATAGCGATACCGGATTAAGGGTCGTCAGTTCATTCGCAGCTATG
Organism: Candidatus Scalinduaceae bacterium; assembly: GCA_046757465.1. Lineage (GTDB taxonomy): Bacteria > Planctomycetota > Brocadiia > Brocadiales > Scalinduaceae > Scalindua_A. Next base: position 36,250 of record JBHHYH010000018.1, read on the forward strand.
CGAGTATCGATAGCCCCATAGTTAGAACAGGTAGACGCAAAAATAAATTTCTTTACTCCTGTTTTTTTTGCTGCCTCAGCTAATAAACAGGTTCCTTGGAAATTAATTTGGTAAGCAGAACGCGGAGCTGCCTGACACGGGAGATCTCCTACTATAGCTGCCAAATGGATCACATAATCCACATTTTCCATACTCCTTTTAACAACTTCTTTATCCCGTATATCTCCCTGTATCAGTTCAAAATTAGGATGGTTTAACAAACCTATTAAAGGTTTTCCTCCATAAATAAGAAAATCAAGACATCGGACGCGATAACCTTTACTGAGAGCCTCACGTATAAGAGTGCTGCCTACATAGCCGCCTCCTCCTGTGATTAATAGTATAGGGGGAGTATCTTTCCTAGCTGTCATCTCTTTTATCCTCTCTGTACAGACGTCCCAAAGAGGTAGAGACCACTTTGCCGGCGTCAACTAACTGGTTTTTCCCAACAGTTATATCTGGTCCAATTACTGCGCGCGCTGAAACCATTACATTTTTTTCTATTCGACTGCCTGCGCAAATCACGACGCCCGCATGTAAATAACAATTTTCACCGATAAAGCAATTCACACCTACAATTACTCCCGGATCCAGAATGGTATTACTACCAATTTCTACGCCTGGAGATATTATTACACCTGGAGATACTATTACACCCTGGGTAAATTTAACAGAATTATCTACTATTGCCTTGGATGAGACTAAGTTTATTGGAACCAATCCATGGCTACAGGCTTCATAAAAAGCCGCCTCACGTATGCAGTTATCTCCGATTGCAACCACAAATCCAAGAATTCCTCCCTCTTTTAACCTGGGTAGAATACTATGATCTCCTAATAAAGGTGTCCTTTTATGAATCAGGCTGCCATTTTTAATTCTTCCCGCCTCTTCAGTTGTCCCTATGAATCCGACTAGTTTAAAATTGCTGTCCAGATCCAAAAGTTCAGAAACAGCATAGGCGGTACTACCAATTCCAATTATTATTATTTTCATTAGCGCCTCCCAAAATATTGAATTGAAAATTATTATATAACAAAACTTAGAGTTCCTTCTCAACTACATAATTACCCATTACCAAAACATCCAGCCCTGAAGAATAAAAGGTTCTAATAGCATCGGCAGGACTTAATATAACAGGTTCACCATTCAAGTTAAAAGAAGTATTAAGAAGAACCGGTATTCCTGATAGTTTTTTAAATTCTTCAATAAGTTTGTAAAAACGGGGGTTGCTTTTTCTGGACACGGTTTGGGGACGACCCGTTCCATCCACATGAGTTACTGCCGGTATTATTGAACGTTTTTCACGTTTAATTTCACAAACCATTTCCATAAATGGCACTATACAATTATCAGGCAAAGAGAAATATTCTGAGGCCTCCTTGTCCAAAACAGCCGGAGCAAAAGGTCTGAATTCTTCCCGATATTTTACCGCCAAATTGATACGATCTTTCATATTCGCTATTGTAGGGTTGGCCAGTATAGATCGATTACCCAGCGCTCTTTGGCCAAACTCCATCCTGCCCTGAAACCAACCAACGAGTTTTTCTTTATGTAGCAATTGAGCTGTGTACGCTTCTATATTAACGACATGCTTATAATTATTTAATCTATATTTTTTAAGGGTCTCCTTGATTTTCCCGTCCTTAAAACTTGGACCATAATAATTATGTATTTGAGGATTTATCACTCTTTTTTCACCTTTTATGCATTGATGTAGATACAAAGCAGATCCAATCGAGAGCCCCCCATCGTCAGGACATGAAGATATAAACACTTTTTTAAACGGAGAAATCCTGGAAATTTTTCCATTTAACACAGAATTCATGAAACATCCCCCGGAAACACATAAATTATCTATTCCGGTTTTTTTATGCAACCATTTTAGTTTTTTCGCAATAATATCCTCAAAAACTTTCTGAATAGCTGCAGCTATATCAAAATGTCTCTTTTTAAGTGTTTCATCAGGTAACCTGGGAGCACCGAGCAATCTGCAAAATTTATCTGTATAGTAATTTGGCAGCTCATGATTATGTTCGTTATACAAGGTTAAATCTATCTCAAAATCACCGCTGGAATAAAATGCAACAGTTTTTTTGATAATGTCATAATATTTATTACCTTTGTCTTTCCCATAAGATGCAAGCGCCATTACTTTCCACTCATCGGATTCAGGCGTGAAACCAAGAAATTCTGTGTAAGTACTATAAAATGATCCCAATGAGTGGGGATAATTCACCTGATGAATTTTTTCTATTTTATTCTCCTCTCCAACACAATATGTAGTTGTAGCCTTTTCACCTCTACCGTCAGCAGTTAAAATTGCGGCTTTTGAAAAAGGCGACAAGAAAAAACCGTTTGCAGCATGGCACATATGATGATCCAGGAAAAATATTGATACAGAGTTTTTACCCATCGACAATACTTGTTCTATATGATCAATCTTTTGATAAGCAGAATGTTTAATCAGATGATCCGGCATGGAATAAAGATATTCACCACGAGCCCTCCTTTTTGAAGAAAAAAGAGGATTAAACTTTTCCATGTGGACTCCTGGATTCCAACAAAAAGTAATTGCAGAGATTTCTTCAAATGAAATACCGGCCTCCTCTAAACAGAATTCGAGAGATTTATGGGGAAACTCCCTGTATCTTTTTAACCGATTAAATCTTTCTTCCGAGCACGCCGCTATTATATTGCCGCTTTTAATTATGGCTGCAGAAGATACTATGACATCGTGTCCTATACCTAAAATATACATATGCTAACCTGATTGGGTGACCGGCACATTAAGAGAAAGATCCTTTTTTCTTGCCTATCATCTGTATCACACCTTCTCCAAACAGTAGAACTGCCAGTTCATGTTTATAATTAAAATAAAGTGGACTTAAAAATCTCCTAATATTATTATATTGAGGGTATCGACTTAATCTTTTTACATCAACAAAACCCTGTTTTTTGAACCAACTGCGAATCTGAATTTCGCTAAATTCTTCGTAAGTAGGCGCCTGTAACTGATCACGTATCGTTAAAAGTAAGTCCTTATCTGTTAATTTCTTAGCCCAAAATAGCGCCTTTTCTTCTTTAAGCAAGTGATCGCCTCCTTTCTCCATCTGTTCGGAAAGCCAATCAATATTCTCATCTAACCTCTTGGAATCCATTGAGTCTATATATTTTTTAAAATGACTATCCTCTTTATATTTCTTCCGGAGTAAACCGCTAATTTCTCTTACGAGACCACCGGACCCATTTATTGCAACAAATAAATATCCCCCCGTTTTAGTTACCCGGGATAGCTCACAGAAACCTATATTGGCATTTTCAGTGTGATGGAGCACTCCACTGCAATGCACAAAATCAAATTGTCCGTTATCAAATCTGAGAGACATTAAATTACCTGTTTCAAGCTTATATTTATCTTTAAACATTAACAATCTCTTATGAATAAGACCAAATAAGGTATTGCTGAAATCTATCCCGGTAACACATTCCGCCCCTTGTCTCAGCATTGCATCCAATGCGTTGCCGGAGCCACAGCCTGCATCAAGACAGCGCTTCCCAAGAAAGAAGTTCTCTTCTACTTCAAGATACTCCGTTGTTAATAGCGAAACCAACCTTTCATGTATTAGCTTATCTTCAGCTTGTTCTTTATGGATCTCACTAAATATCTTATGTGTACTTTGCGCAAGATTTTCGTTCTCCATATCTTATCTATTCAAACATCTCAAATTTCAGCATGGTGTGTTGGGGGATAAACTCCTTGTTTTTTTTACCAACGATTGTTTTATATTTTTTTGCGGGAATTCCAGATGCCGGTCTTAAAAAACTCAAGTTGTCTATTTTCATAATCTTTCCGGCAGGGATATCCTCTTTCGCATAAATACTTTTCTGCATGGTGGATTTTTGTGACTCTTCTGCTGAAATGGTGGATATCTTATTGTCTCCCATTATCTCTTCTACTTTTCTTATCGCACTCACCAGTATTGAGAACTCCTCCGGTACCATACTTGCTTTATGGTCCGGACCCCACAAAGTCTTACAAGTAGTAAAATGTTTCTCTATAATGCAGGCGCCCAGCGCTACAGCAGCACAGGCCGCTTCAATACCTTCAGTATGATCAGAAAAACCAACCACACAGTCAGGAAACTTGCTTTTAAGAGTTAACATACCGCGAAGATTTGTATTCTCATAAGCTGCCGGGTAGTTGGAAGTACATTTAAGCAGAGCCAAAGGAAGATCATTTTTTCTAAGTGATGCTACAGCTTCACAAATATCTAATAGATCATTCATCCCTGTTGAAAGAATTACCGGCAATCCCAACTCGGAAATAGTATCTACCAATGGGAGATTGCTAACCTCACTGCTTGCTATTTTTAGGGCAGGTATCCTGATAGAGGCTAAAAATTTAGCCGAAGGAATATCGTAAGGAGTGGAAAGAAAAACCAATCCCTTTTTCTCCGCATAGCTCTTTAGCCGGCCAAATACCTCAAAAGGCAACTCAAGCCTTTTCAGCAAATCAAAATGGGAAATATCGCCGTAAATGTTAGCCAGATGGTGGTCCGCCTTAGGAGCTTTTTTGGAAACAGATTCTTCCGCGGTAAATGTTTGAAATTTTACTGCATCAGCTCCTGCCGAAGATGCCTCATCGATCAACTTGAAAGCAAGGTCCTCATCACCATTGTGATTTACTCCGGCTTCAGCAATAATAAATACAGGTTGGTTTTCACCGATAAGCCTGTTACTAATTTTAATTGATTCCATTTATATTAAATCACACATTTAAAAGGCTGACATGATTAATTTTGCAATTATACGATGCTCTGTTATTGTAATTGGATTCATGTCTAAAACACCTTTGAATTTAAATACTTCTTTTGCTAAAGTGTCCACATGATCCGACTTTATGCCAAAGGTTTTTAAACCCCTTAGCTTAAAAACTTTAATTAAGTCCTGGATATTACAGGCTAATTTTTGCGCAGCATTTTTGCCATGATCAAAACATCCGGGGATCAAATCACCATATAAATTACAGCCGTTCTCTGAATTCCATCGTATGACCGCAGGCATACATAAACCGCCACCAAGCCCATGTGGAACACCAAAGTAAACTCCTAAAGGATAGCTTATAGCACCACAAAGTCCCGACTCGCTATGCATTAGACCTGTAACAGATAATAAAGAGCCAAAAGCGAGATTTTCCATCGCTTGGTAACTTGACGTATCTAAGGCTAAGCTTGAAAGAGCCGATAGGACCATCCGTGAGCCTTGTTGTGAGAACATCCTGGAAAGCGGGGTAGAACATTTAGCCACATAACCCTCCATGCCATGAACCAGAGCATCCAGTCCTGTAGCGCCTATCAGATGTAGTGGCGCTGTCATTGCAAGTTCAGGATCAATTACACCTAATTTTGGAAAAACGAACTCTCCATTAATACCACCCTTAACATTTTTTTTACGATTTATCATAACTGCTGAAGGAGTTACCTCTGTTCCAGAACCAAATAATGTTGGTACTGTTATACATGGTAAAGCAGGTTTTTCTAATAAATCGAATCCCTGGTATTCAGCAGCCGGTTTTGAGTTTGGCAATACAGCCGCCAAGCCCTTGGCCATATCAATGGTAGCTCCCCCTCCCAGGCCGATAACTCCATCTGCTTTAAATTTCTCGGAGTGTGATCGTAATATTTCCAACTCATCTATCTCCGGTTCAGCCTTCGGCCCCTGAAGCGGTAATACATCTATATAACGTTTGATATACTCATAAGTCTCTTTAGCTGGGCCTGCGGCTGTTGCCCCCTGATCAAATACCAATATCAACCTTTTCAGACCAAATTCCTGTACATATTTTGCAAGATTCAGACTTGTCTTGGCCCCAAAACGTATTTGTGTAAAAAAACGAAAACGAAAGAGTTCATCTGAAGGTGTTTTCATTGCAGCTTCCTCATTTATATATCTTTCTCAGGCATCATAATTTTTGACACATTTTCTAACCAGTTCCACCTGTTGTCTCAATTTCTCAAAGCTCAATCCATAAACTTCAAGAGCTATGTATGATAAATCTAAACTACTGAATTTAGACCAAAACCAGGAATCTAGATCAACAGGCCAATTTAAATCAGACAAACCATCATTTTCATTTATGTGGACTGCTTTAATAAAGGGTTTCCAATTATCAAAACATTTATCTGCATCAAATTTTAAGGTTTGAGCAGAAACTTTCAGATGACCAAAGTCTAACAATATCCCCAAATTATTATTCAAAAAAAGATTCAATATACCATCAGTTAAATCTTCTCCAGAAAAATGATAAACAGAGTTCTTTCCATTTGGTGCATTTACCCGCGATACAACGTTATTCTCAATAAGTAATTTTACCCCAAGTTCATTGGCATAATAGGATAGTTGACAAAGAGCATCCATCAAAATTTTTTCAGATTCAAAAAAGTTTATTTTCTTTAAATGATCTTGCCGGTTTCCAATATCTTTTACATCCGGGTTGATAGCAAATCCAGCATGTATGGAATATCTCTTGATCCCATTACGAGAACAAAATTCTAATGCCTTTCTGCAGTGAGACATCGAAATGTCCAATGTGGATGGATGGGCCAAGTTAAGCACAAAAGGTTTAAGGGGAGATGGAAAATAATTATGCACTTCAAATTCCAAACGCCCTTGAAATTCCTCTATAACACACTCTGCTTTAGTAAGTTCCATTGGTGTAACATTTGCGCTTAACTCAAGCACATCAACCCCAAGCTTAACGGCCGCTATACAAAAATTACGAAAATATTTTTCTTTAAAACAACAGGTAGAAACACCTATCTTCATCCAAAAACAGCCTTTTTGAATATAAAACCACTGAATTTTTAAATTCTATTTTCGTAACTTTTCAAGAACTTCGATAGTTGCATTAATCATATAATCAAAATCATCATCTGGCATCCAACTATGAAAAGGGAAAGAAACCATATTATCAAAAAAAGCTTCTGTTGCAGGGCAATTTGCATCACCCAATCCTGCTTTTTGAAATATTGGATATCTATATAAAGGGTAATACTGAACAGCCATTTTAATTTTGTATTTATTAAACGCTTCTTCAATAAAATCATTTTTAGTTTTACCCCATTGCTTCCCATCATATCTTGCAGGCAATAGATGCCAGGATGAAGTTTGTCCGTCAGGAATTTTTTGAAATATTAATTCATTATATTCATTTAATGCGTTTATAAATTTCAATCCTCTTTTCTTTCTCTTTTCTATAAGGTCATCAATTCTATTCAAAAGGGCGTCTCCTAAAGCACATTGCACCTCACCTATGCAAAAATTATAAGGCCAGACGTTATCTATATCGAAATCGACATTTCCCATGGCTGGTATCCAGTAATACTCCCGCGATTCATCAAAACCTCTCAAACCATTATGTCTTAATCCTGGTACGAGTTTTGATAATTTAGGATCTTTAACGGTCAATATTCCACCTTCTCCCAATGTTGAAATATTTTTATGTGTATGAAAAGAAAAACACCCGAAATCGCCATATGTTCCTGCTTTTTTTCCATTGCTTTTAGCCCCAAGGGCCTGAGCACAATCTTCAACTACAATAATGTTTTTCTTCGAAGCCAACTCCATTATTGGCGGCATATCGGCTGCAAGTCCATATAAATGAACTACTACTATTACTTTGGTTTTGGAAGTAATCTTCTCGGAAAGAGTTTCTGCTGTAACAACTAATGTATCCGGATCAATATCCGCCCAAACAATTTTTACTCCTTTTCTTGCAAAAGAAATGGCAGAGGCACAAAAAGTATGAGCTGGTATTACAACTTCATCTCCAGGACCCACGCCAGATAGAGTGGCGCTTAATTCCAGAGCTGCTGTACAACTTGAAACAGCAAAAGCATGGGCATTACCATTATATTTGCAAAAATCATTTTCAAATTTATCAAGATACTTTCCCTGGCTAAATGAATCACGAGTACTTCTCATCACCTCCGCTACAAACTTGATTTCTTCTTCCGTATAGCATACTCCTACCCCACTCCAAGGGATATTTTTTATAAATTCTCTACACATAAGTTCTCCTCAGCAAAATTTAAAAATCATACGCTCATTCTAAAAATAGGGAAATGGGACAAACCTAATCAGGCTGTCCGAGAACACACAAAACTAGTAAGTAACATTTAAGTATTTGTTCGCAATTTGGTGATGTATTAATAATCAGATGCTACTTTTCCTTATAATAAATCAACTTTTATATAATAGTCCATCACACACTATACCAGTAATACATGCACACTTCTCTACAAGATTAATATGTGCCTCTTTAGTTTAGTAAATATTTTCACACATTTTTGTGAGCCAGGAATCATGAGGATTTTCCTTATTTGCACTACATTTTATTTCTAACAGTAACTTCGTCTATCTTCTCATAAACCAGTGTACACGTTTTGCATCTACTAACCTCTTGCTCATCAAAATTAAGCTTCACTCCGCATTCACACATCCATCCTTCTATCCGTCCGGGATTGCCAACGACCAACGCATAATCCGGAACATCCTTTGTTATCACGGCCCCAGCACCCACAAAGGCATACTGCCCTATTGTATTACCGCATATGATGGTGGCATTAGCGCCGATGGTTGCACCTTTCTTAACCAAAGTAGGACGTAATTCACTCAATCGAGGTATTGCCGACCGCGGATTGAAGACATTCGTAAAGACCATAGAAGGCCCACAGAATACTTCATCTTCTAAAGTAACACCTTCGTATATTGAGATATTATTTTGTATCTTACAACCATTTCCGATAGTAACATTTGGTCCTATAACCACATTCTGTCCAATCTTACAATTCTTGCCTATCTTAGAACCCTTTAAGATATGTGAAAAGTGCCAAATTTGTGTGCCTGCACCAATATCACATCCTTTATCTACGTACGAGGACTCATGTAAGAAGTATTCTTGTTTACCGGATTTGCGCAATCTACTGTTTTTCATCAATGGAAATTTTTAGCCCGTCGTTACTCAAGGATTCCTGGGAGATTTGAAGAATTTGAAGAACCTTGAGCCCTTCATTACCATCTGTTTCAGGTATCTGATTGTTCTCAATACATTCCAGAAAGTGCTTACATTCGACTTTTAAAGGCTCTTCTTTTTTGATAGGAACCGCTTCTGCTTCGGCCTTACATGCCACCGGAATACGTTCTACCCACTTAATCTTGTGTGGATATAGAAGTAATTTCTCTGTGCTTACGTCATCAAAAACCACCATTTTTTCGTCACCCACAACTACAAGTTTTTGTTCTTTGAAAGGGTGTAGCCAACTAACAAAGATGTGCGCCTTCACTCCACTTTTAAAATCCATAGTAGTCAAGGTGACATCAGGGATCCGTTTTTGTAGATAGCTCCCACCCGTAGCATAGATTGTTTCTGGAAATTCATTTAGAAGAAAGAGTATCACTGATATATCATGAGGAGCAAAACTCCAGAGGATATTTTCTTCAGAGCGAATTTTACCAATATTCAACCGATTAGAATATATATATTGGATCTTTCCCAGTTCACCCGTGCTAACAAGCTCCTTCAGCTTCTTTATAGCAGGATGATAACGGAGAATATGGCCCACCATAAGAACAAGCCCTTGCTTCTTAGCAAGACTAACCAACTCCTCCCCCTGCTCAACCTTAAGGGCCAGGGGTTTTTCTACAAAGACATGTTTCTTAGAAAGCAGAGCCTCCTTGACCATCTGATAATGGTAATCAGCAGGAGTGGCAATAGCCACTGCCTTAAGCGAGGAATCATTGAGTAAATGTTTAAATGAATCGGTAAATTTTATCTCGCGAAATTGTGATTTGTAATCACTGCCTAATTCTTTATTTGTATCACATATAGTATGAAGAGCACCCAGTTCATAAAAGTCTCGAACCAGATTCTTACCCCAATAGCCAGCGCCAACAACGGCAATATTCTTTTTCATTTAAAACTTTTTCTAACTTTCCCTTCCATTTTTAGTCAATCCAGTTTGAAATACTTCACTATCGCCAGCAAATACTCATTAATATCTTTCAGATGGTGATGTAAGATATTGTATACGATATCGAAGTTAATATTTTCATACTCATGAACCAGTATATTTCTAAAACCAACCATAGAAATCATCTTCTCTACCATCTCTGCTTTTATTACTCCCTTATTCTGAAGAATAGAGAAGATTTCATTTAAGCTGCCAGCAACACCCCATCCTTCATCTGAAATTACATGACTTCCAATATCAATGCATCCCTGAATGGCAAGCTGAAGGTTATGTAATACAATATCTTGTATATCAAGGTCATTCTTTAATGATTCTAAAGAAACATTTTCCTTGTCCTTTAGCCTTGATAGATTATGCCGTATAAGAGAAACCTTTCTTAAGATGACTGATTTATTAACCAATGATATCTCCCTTCATAGCAGCAATCATCCCCCTTTTCATTCGGTCTTCCAGAAATTGAAAATCAAGACATTTAATTAGTCTGAAAGCCCTGAAGGACCTATGTATTGCCTTATCTGTTTCAACGATAACCTGTCCCCTACTCAAAATCTGAAAGGAAAGAAGTTCACCTGCCTCTTGTAAAAAAACCAGGTCAACGTCTCTTCTTATCAGCCTGGAAATCTCCACCTGGTAGCAAACTTTAGCCCTTTGGCTTTGTACCGAATCTTTGTATGGTTCAGTTAGTAGTGCAATATCCACGTCACTATCCATAACATTCTTTCCTGTAACAATGGAACCATAGAGGTAAACTGCAATTACTCCCTTTTTATCCTGAAAATATTCGATTATCTTTTCTTTTAATTCCTTATTACACATAACAATATTCTCGAGGTTTTACTTCAATTTGATTAGAATTTATAGACATTTTTCTCACAATACCAATTACTTTATCACCATAATAACGTGCTTAACTCCGCTTCGTTTCATTCTAACCCAGATTCATAATTTATATGTGTAATTTGCTGTAGCCTTCTGCCCTGGCGGACGTTTGATACCACCTGATGGGTTGATTAAAAATCCTTTGAAATTACGCAACCCTTCGATACGCTCAGGGCAGGCTCTGAGCCGGAAGTATAAGATTCTTCGTCACGAAGCCTGTCCTGAGCGAGATTCTTCAGTCACCCCCACTTCTTGCTTTCGCTCTTACAGAGCCTACTTTCTGCAAGAAAGCAGTGGGGGCTCCTTCAGAATGACACAAGCGAAGGGTTCAGCCTGCCAAACAATCCATCGGGTAAAAATGACAAAATGCCCCTTTTCTGCATCATGACACAGCCGCTTTGTCGTTCGACAGCCCGACTGCTCGCCGGCAACGCCGTTCGGGCGGGCATTCTGGCTGGTGCAGCATAAGTCTCTTAATTTAGGCCTAAATATCCTATGTACAGACCGTCCCCTTCTCAGTTACACGTAGAAATGTGCATAACGTCATAACTACCTTGTGCTTACGTCAGACTATTTGAGTATGCTGATTTTTTTATGGCTGCTTATAAAGCAA
>JBHHYH010000019.1:0-45535 GCA_046757465.1 Candidatus Scalinduaceae bacterium
CCATGGCTACCGTAATAATGATAGTATTTTTTAAATTTTTTACGTAGGCATGTTTGCCCCGCTTTATGAAAATATGTGTCTCTGGCAAGGCCTTCCACTACAGTCTGCTAGTTTATGATGAATTCTAATCTTTTTTCCATCTCCTCAGTAGCAAGATAACACAGATGCCAGCGGTGAAAATTACCGTTGTTTTTCCGAGTGTATCGTATCCCCTGTAACTTGCAAGTACAGCGATAACAAAGTTTTTAACTCTAGTCTCATGGTGAGATTCTTCTATATATCTTGGCGACACGTGTTCATTTGCGGGTGGATCAGGATCTCCAAATGAGGGCATGTCAATCGTTCCATACACAAGGACTGCACCTGTAATTATTACGAGAAAGAGAGACCTCACCTGCAAAAACAAGGTTGGGGGGTTTTCTTCTTCCCGGTTTTGTATAAGAATACTCAAGCCCTTTAATATCATGAATTGTAGAATTTCCAAAACGTAAAATCATGTTAGGAAGGCATGTTGGCAGACCGAGTTTACGTAAAATTAGTTCAAGAAGAGGTATGAGTCACAAATGGTTTGGACGCAGATGATCAAATAATTTTTAAGTATTTAAAAAAAATATTGACAACTCCATTCTGTCATTCCCACGAAAGTGGAAATATAGAAGTGGTGTTACAAAAGGACATTGTTTCCGATTTCCATACGGATGACAAAAGGTTGAATAGTTTATTATTACGTCAGTTTTTTTAATGGCGTAGATGTATTCCATTAATTACTTGAGGTGGTACTTTTCTCCTTAAGAAGACCCGTAATTGCAGCTTACACGCCTCTATAAACCTTAGTCGAACATCCTTAAAAGTCGTATTTTTCACTGTTAATATTGTTACGGTTAAGCCTATTGAAACCGCTACAAGTTTTACAGTCATAATTAATATGGCAAATCCTATAAATGAAGAAGAAACCCACTTCGAAAATTGCAAGGTTATTGGTGTAAAGCAATTTAAATGTGTGAAGAAAAATACCATCATTACTATAAACCCGACTATCACTGCCACAAATTTGATTATAGCGAGTTTCCACATTGCTTTGATAAAGGCTTCTAGTGCGTTCTTCTTTTTTTCTCTTATTATCTCTATGAACCTTTCCCTTTTATCCATTAAACTTGTTTTTAACTGAGATAAATTCATAAATTTCCCTTTATTCATGTATCTTCGAATAATTCTATTACAGGTATAAATCTACTAAAGACTAAGACAGATAGTAAGTTAAAAACTTATATTTGTCAAATGGATTTCACATAAAAGTTTGATGTAAAATAGGGTATTATCCCATAGTTTTAATAACATCCTCTATAGATTCTTCTGCAAGTCGTGTAGAATCGGCATCTGTCAATGTCTTTCTGGTCAATTTCTCTGTTGCTGCTATAGTTAAAGAAACAACGTAGGTCCGTATCTCAATTAGAGCCTTTTCTTTCTCAAACTCTATAGTTTTTCTTGCGTCAGAAAGAATCTTTTCCTTCTCAGCTTGAGTTTCCTCTATTTTCTTTTGGTGTATCACTTCTGCCTTCTTTACAGCATCATTAACGACTTCCTCGGACTTTTGGAAGGCATAACGTAATTTTTCCTGATATTCAGCCAGTATTTTATCAGCATCTTCCCTTAACTTCTCCGCCTGATCAATATCACCTTTTATCTTCTCTTGTCTGGCATCCAGTATTCCAGTTATTGCTGGAAGGGCATACTTGTAAAGAATTACCATCAATATAATAAAAGAGATCAGTGACCAGAAGGTTAAAGGGGTTAAAAAGTGTAGATCAAATTGAGGCATTTTTTTCTCCTTTTAATTATATGGATATTGGAGAAAGGAGTTTAACAATCTTAAATCACACGAAGATTTTCAAAGCGTGAAATAAGCGTTACCCTTCCCCTCCCCTCATACCCATAATTATAAAGGCTATAACGAGGCCATAGAGTGCAATTGCCTCAACAAGAGCAAAACCTATCCACATATACTTTCCTACCTTTGCCTCTGCCTCGGGCTGGCGAGCTACAGATTCTATCATTTTCCCAAAGATGTATCCTATACCTATCCCTGAGCCTGCAAAACCCACAGCAGCCATACCCATTCCAATTAATGCAGCCGCTGAACTGTCCATGAGCTACCTCCTTTCCAATAAAAATATTAATCGATTCATATGCAAACTTCAATGCATCTCAATAGCTTCACCTATATATACACATGTTAGTATGGTAAATATATAGGCCTGAATAAAGGCTATAAATATCTCCAGGCCGGTTAATGCCACAGTGAAAAAAAATGGTAAAAAACCTATATACTTGAGTCCAATGGCCAGCGAAAAAAGTACAATAAGTATCGTATGACCTGCTGTCATATTAGCAAACAACCTGACGGATAAGGAGAGCGGTCTTGCCATCATACTTACTATTTCGATGGGTACTATTATGGGTATAATAAATTTTGGCACTCCTGAAGGTACAAATATCCTGAGATATCGGACCCCGTGTATTGCAAAACCTACAATTAGACTTATTATAAAAACACTTATTGCAAAAAATGCAGTAACAATAATCTGGCTGGTGACTGTATAAGAACCAGGAATAATCCCAAGAAGATTGCAAAATAGGATAAAGAAAAATAGAGTAGCAATAAAAGGAAAAAACTTAAGACCTTTTTTGCCCATATTATCCACTGCCATATTCCTCAAAAATTCAATGCTTATTTCTGTCAGGCTCTGAAGTCTGTTGGGTATCATCCTTCTCCCCCTGGCTGCTAACACAAAGATGCAGGGAATCAGGATACATACGATCCACATCATTATTACAGCCTTATTTACAGAGATATCTATACCAAGGAGCTTGAGTTCTATAAGAGGATGAAGTTCAAAGTGTTCTAAAGGGTTGTGTTGTTTCAAAAATAGATTCCTAAAAAAAGACTAAACGTCTTCGAAAGTCTACAACCTCCTGTTATTATTATAAGGTTATATTAAGGCTGCTACCTGTTAGCTAAAAAAGTAGAGAGTAAAAATTAATAAGATAAAAATCTTTCTACTCTCTACTTGCTACTTAGTATCTGTTGCGGAAAGCTTAAATGCCCAAAAATGTCATTCTGAACTTGTTTCAGAATCTTATGTATCAAGATGTTAAGAGACCCTGAAACGAGTTCAGGGTGACAATACTGTGTTTCCTCAACAGATACTACTTACAATTGCGTAGCGAAGCGGAGCTAAATTTGAATACAGGGCATTTTGAACTCTTTTTATTTTTTTTCCTCTTCTTTAAAATACCTATAAACATTTAACAGCCCTACTGTAAAGCCAATAAAAAGCCCCAGTAAAATCAACCAGGGCTTTGTATGAAAATATTTGTCTAGTAAATAGCCAGTAAATGTTCCTAGAAATATGGCAATGATCAATCCAGTGCTTATTCTTACAGCAAATCGAATCCCACTTTTAAAATTATCTGAACTCCCTACCATCTATTAAGTATCTAGGGAAGATATTTCCCATCTATTTTTATAAAGATAGTCATTTTAATTAAATTAAGATAAAAATCAAGATGAAAATAGGTAAAAAAGAAAGATAATGCCCCTATACGTGAAACCCGAGAATATAAAACAAATCGGATGAGATGATGAAGAAGATTTTCTTCATAATAACACAGATTGAAGAGAAAAGCAAATTCTACTCAGATAACGTGTACTAGGTGCTTGGAGTTTGTCTTGGTGATGTGTGCCTAACGAAATTCGTTTGGAATTCGCATATTAGTTTTTATTTGACAATACAGACCTTTCTTGATAGATTTTGGGACTCTTATGATTTTTTATTAATACTTAATAATTTAACAAGAATAAGAGTTTTTGCCTTCGTTTGTTATATGTTTTTGATACTGGAATGAAGGCTAATATTTTTTAATATGTTAGTCGCCAAAAAATCAAATGAAGCATTCAGGCAAGCTCTTGAAAGTATCCCTGGCGGTGTAAATAGCCCTGTAAGGGCCTTTGGAGGGGTAGGGGTAATCCGCTTTTATAGAATCAGGTCGCCTTTGTTTCAACTGCTCATAGTGAAGAGGATATAGATTCGACAATAGAGGCCAGTTGTGAAGTTATGAAGACCTTAAAATAGTTAATCGGAAAATATTTTATATTTGAATCTGGAGTAATGGTGTGGAGGAACTGTCTTGATAGAAGAGAGTGTTGTGGCAGGTTATGCACAGGCGTTGTTTGAAGTAGCAGATGAAAAGGGAGTTGCCGGTGATGTAGAGAAAGACCTGGAAGGTATTAAAGAACTACTAAGAACAAACAAAAAATTCCGCGATGTTCTATATCATCCATCAATTATAAAAACCGAAAAAAAAGACATAATTAACAAAACCATTGGTCCTCAATGTTCAAATAAGTGGGTAAGAAACTTTCTCTTTATCTTGATAGAAAAGAGGAGAGAGAGGATACTGGATTCTCTACCGGATGTGTTCAAAGAAGTAGCAGGACGAATAAAGGGTGTAACACATGTTAAAGTTCAAACGGCATTTCCTTTACCTGATTCCAAGCTTATCAAATTAAAAGAAAATCTTGAAAAACTAACGAAGAAAAAGGTGGAATTAGAAACTGAATTAAATAAGGATATAATCGGTGGAATGATAATTAGAATAGGAAATAAATTAATTGATGGAAGCGTAATCAATCACTTAAAGAATCTAAAAAAGAATTTGTCAAAAACTGCCTTAGCTTAAGGGCTTTTCATTTTTTAGGGGGGTATATCAGGTATGACAGTAAGACCAGATGAAGTTGCTTCGATAATAAAGAGAGAAATTGAAGGATATGAAGATAAATTAAAGATGGAGAGTGTTGGTACAGTACTTCAAGTAGGAGATGGCGTTGCGAGAATATATGGATTGGATGACTGTATGTCAAACGAATTGATAGAATTTTCAGATGGAGTATATGGGATAGCACTTAATTTAGAGGAAGATAATGTTGGCTGTATCTTATTGGGATCAGATACGAATATAAAAGAGGGTGACACGGTAAAGACAACGGGAAAAATTGTAGAGGTTCCCGTTGGTGAGGCGCTACTCGGAAGGGTAGTGAATGCACTAGGTCAACCACTGGATGGTAAAGGAGCAATTTTTACAGATAAATCTATGCCAGTAGAAGGAAGTGCTCCAAATGTTATTGAAAGACAACCTGTAAAAGAACCGTTACAAACTGGAATAAAAGCAATCGATTCTATGATACCAATAGGCCGTGGACAAAGGGAATTAATCATTGGTGACAGACAGACAGGCAAGACGGCATTATTAGTTGATACAATCTTGAACCAGAGGAAAACCGGGGTTTATAGTATTTATGTAGCTATCGGTCAGAAACTTTCTACGGTGGCTGATGTAACTAAGACGCTTGAAGATTACGGGGCAATGAAAAATACAATAGTTGTTGTTGCCGCTGCAAGCGATCCTGCACCTATGCAATATCTTGCACCCTATGCAGGTTGTGCGATGGGAGAATATTTCAGAGATAATGGAATGCATGCTGTGATAATGTACGACGACCTTTACAAGCATGCCATTGCATATAGACAGGTATCTTTATTACTTAGACGACCTCCAGGCAGAGAGGCATTTCCGGGAGACATCTTTAATCTCCACTCCCGCTTGCTGGAGAGGGCAGCTAAATTAAGTGATGAACGTGGGGGCGGGTCACTAACAGCACTTCCGGTAGTGGAAACTCAAGCAGGAGATTATGCGGCTTATATTCCTACGAATGTTATATCTATTACGGACGGGCAAATTTATCTTGAAAGTGATTTATTTAATTCAGGGATTCGTCCTGCAATAAGTGTTGGACTGTCAGTATCAAGGGTAGGAGGCAATGCACAGATTCCGGCAATGAAGAAAGTAGCTGGAGCACTAAGACTCAATTTGGCTCAACACAGAGAGTTGGCAGCATTTGCTCAATTTGGTTCTGAGTTAGATAAATCAACACAAGAACAGTTATCCAGAGGTGATAGATTAATAGAAATCTTAAAACAGCCTCAATACGAACCAGTACCTGTAGAAGAGCAGGTTATAATGATATTCGTTGCTATAAATGGTTACCTGGATGATATACCAACTGAAAAAGTAAAAGACTTTGAGGGAAAATTCCTGCAATATATGAAAGATAAACATTCAGGAATAGTCCTTGAAATAGAAGATAAGAAGAAAATCGATGATGATACTTCTAACAGACTAAAAAAGGCAACTATGGAGTTTAAGGAAGAATATAAATTAGTTCCTTCCCACGCCTGAACGAAGTCGGGCAGGCCCGCCACCCCCCATTCCTTGCTTCCGCAAGGAAGCATTGGGGGTAGGCAGTCGCTAATTTATATTGAGGGATTATGGAAAGTACCAGAGATATAAAAAGAAGAATCAAGAGCATAAAAAACATTCAACAGATTACGCGTGCGATGGAGATGGTTGCTGCTAATAGACTTAAAAAAGCTGAAGCTAGAGTATTGTCTGCACGACCATATACTCAAAATATTAACAACATTCTATACCGTTTAATGGAATCCACTCCAGAAAAGGCCCATTTTTTTAATCCGAAAAAAGAAGTTAGTAAAATTTTGATTTTACTGATAACCTCCGATAAGGGTCTGTGTGGAGCTTATAATACAAATGTTATACAGCATACACTTGAGTTTATCAGGGAAAATTCACAAAAAGAAATAAAACTCCATTTGTTAGGAAGAAAAGGGTTTGTACGCTTCCAGAATAAACCATACAAGATTGAGAAGTATTATAATGAAACTGTGGAACAATTGAGCCTTTCGTCATTACAAATTGGTGATAATAAGATAACGGAAATAGCCGGCAAATTAATAAAAGACTTTGAAGAAAATGTTTTTGATGAAATATATTTATTCTTTACTAAATTCAAAACTGTAATGAAATCTATACCTTCTAAATTAAGACTATTACCGATAGCAAGTGGTGATAGTACTTCCGAAAAACCTGAAGAAAAAAAACTTTTAGGATATTACATTTTAGAACCCTCATCTGAGGCGATATTTTCAAATCTTCTACCCAAGTATATAGAAGCTCAATTGCGTCAGGCAATATTTGAATCGTTAACGGCGGAATTTGCAGCACGAAGGGTAGCCATGATTGCTGCATCAGAAAATGCTGAAGAAGTTATAGATGATCTTACTCGTTCGTATAATAGGGCAAGACAGGAGGCTATTACCAAGGAATTACTTGAGGTAGTTTCTGGTTCTGAGGCGTTAGCAACATGAGCTTTTTAAGTTATTTTATTGCAATCTTTGTTACAATCTAATTGAAATATTAGATTGAAGTTTTAACTAACTGAAATCTTTCATAAAGTACAATTTTAGAATGATTGAAGGGAAGGAGAGGCAATTACGTTGAATAAAGGAGAAATAGTACAAATAATAGGTCCTGTGGTAGATGTGAGGTTTCCTCCGGAAAATTTGTCTCCCATTCGAAATGCAATAAGAATCAAGGATGAAAAAAGAAACATAGACCTTGTGGCAGAGGTTGCACAGCACATAGGTAATGATACTGTTAGATGTGTGGCGCTCGCGTCTACAGATGGTTTAGTGAGAGGGATGGAAGTCATAGATACAGGGGGACCGATATCAGTGCCTGTAGGACCAGATGTTCTGGGAAGAATATTTAACCTGTTGGGAGAGCCAATAGATAATATTGGTGAAGTTAAAACAAAAGAACGTTATCCAATCCACCGACAGCCGCCTTCATTTGAGGATAGAGAGACGACGGCAACAGTGTTTGAGACAGGATTGAAGGTTGTTGACCTACTTGCTCCATTTGCAAAAGGTGGTAAGGTGGGTCTGTTTGGTGGCGCTGGCGTTGGAAAGACTGTCCTTATTATGGAATTAATCAGGAGTATTGCCAGTGAGCATGCTGGCTTTTCAGTGTTTTCCGGTGTTGGCGAGAGAACAAGAGAAGGTAATGACCTCTGGCTTGAAATGAAAGAATCTGGAGTGCTGGACAAAACCGTTCTTGTATTTGGGCAGATGAATGAACCGCCGGGTGCGAGGTTAAGAGTAGCTCTAACAGGGCTTACAATGGCGGAGTATTTCAGAGATTCGGAGGGACAAGATGTACTCCTGTTTATAGACAACATCTTTCGTTTTGTACAGGCAGGTTCGGAGGTTTCCGCCCTGCTAGGCCGAATGCCTTCAGCAGTTGGGTACCAGCCAACTCTGGCAAATGAGATGGGAGACTTACAGGAGAGAATTACGTCTACTAAAAAGGGTTCTATAACTTCGATGCAGGCAATCTATGTACCTGCAGATGACTTTACGGATCCTGCACCTGTAGCAACCTTCCCTCATTTAGATTCTACAATCTGGCTTTCACGACAAATAGCGGAAATGGGAATTTATCCTGCCGTTGACCCATTGCGGTCAACATCACGTATTCTTGATCCTCGTATAGTGGGGCAGGATCATTATGAAGTAGCCAGAGAAGTGCAAAGGATTTTGCAGCGTTACAATGATTTGCAAGACTTTATCGCCATATTAGGAATGGAAGAGTTATCGGAAGAAGATAAACTTATCGTAGGAAGGGCGCGAAGGATACAACGGTTCTTATCACAACCATTCTTTGTGGCAGAACAGTTTACCGGTATAAAGGGGAAATATGTTAAAATTGAGGATTCCGTAAAAGGGATTAAGGAAATAATTGATGGTAAACACGATCAATTACCGGAACAGGCTTTCTATATGGTAGGTGGCATAGAAGAGGTCGTGGAAAAGGCAAAAGGAATGGAAGCCAGGTAATAAGTATAAAATTGAAAAGAGACGAAAAAATGTAATTGCTCAATATCAAGTGGAAAACCACCCCTTTATCCCCTCCTTGCGAAGGAGGGGAAAAGGGGTGGTAATAAAATCCAATAAATTTCCACTTGATATTGAGCAATTACGTAAAAATCGTAACATTCTATCCTAGGGTTAATGTAAATTTATGGCAGATAGAACCTTTAATTTAAACGTAATCACTCCGGAAAAGGTAGTCTATAGCAACGAAGTAGCGGCTATAATTGTTCATGGTACCGATGGATATTTAGGTATCCTACCTCAACATGCCCCCCTTATCACCACTCTTGAACCAGGCCCATTGGATATTACTGAACCTGATGAGAAAAAAGTCACATTTTCCCTGAAAAGAGGTTTTATGGAGGTAAGAGAAAATAAAGTTGTAATTCTAACTGATACTGTTGAGAAGCAATGAGCTATCAGATAGAAAGAAGGGGGTACTAAAAAGAAATAGCAAGAAAACTGAAAAACATCTCGAATACTGGTAAAGAGGAAAAAAGAATTTGAAGATAAAGAAATGCATGGCAACAAAGAATATCATTACTGCTAAAGAAACAATGGGTATTAAAGAAGCTGCATCGTTACTAACCAAACATAGGATTTCCTCCGTACCAGTTGTTGACGATCAGGGTTCCTTAATCGGGATTGTCTCAATAAGTGATATAGTAAAGACATTTCTACCAGATTTTGTTCCTCTTGTGGATATAGATTTTGTAAAAGATTACGGATCATTAGACTTTTCTGCGGAAGATGTAAAAAAGATTGCTGCTATGACTGTGAGTGGAATCATGACAAGAAAGGTGTACACAGTTGATGAGGAATGTTCTCTGGTAAGGGCGCTTTCAATGATAAAAAAGCATAACGTTAAGGCCCTGCCTGTTGTAAGAAACGGTAAATTAATTGGAATTGTTTCTAGTGTTGATATATGCAGGCGATTCCTTGAAGTGTGGGAAGACAAGAACAAAGGAGAAAATTAAGAATTTAAAATGACAATATTAATTACTGGTGGTGCGGGTTTTATTGGAAGCCACTTTACAAGATTAAAGGTAAAGCAACAAAAAAGAGTAGTTGTACTTGATAAATTAACCTATGCAGGTAACCTTGAGAATCTGGATGAGATAACAAAAGATTCCGGCAAATCGTCATACTTTAAGTTTTGTAAGGGAGATATTTGCGACAGGCGCCTTGTTGAAAAAATAGTAAAAGAGGAAGAGGTCAACGTAATAGTAAATTTTGCTGCAGACTCACATGTTGATAGAAGCATAATGAATGCAGATTCATTTATTGATACCGATATCAAGGGGACATATATATTACTCGAAGTGGCAAAGAAAAATGATATTGAGAAATTTATACAGATATCAACAGATGAAGTATACGGAAGTATTGACAGTGGATCGTTTAAGGAAAGTGATGTTTTACATCCGAGGAATCCGTATTCTGCCAGCAAGGCAGGTGCAGAATTATTGACAAATGCTTATTGGGTAACGCATAAGGTTCCTATTGTAATAACGAGATCATGTAATAATTACGGGCCAAATCAGTATCCTGAGAAATTGCTGCCACTCTTTGTTACAAATGCTATAGAGAATAAGGCGCTTCCTGTTTATGGTGATGGCAGGCAAGTTCGTGACTGGCTGCATGTTGAGGATAATTGTACTGCTATCGATTTTCTGGTGGAAAATGGCAAGCCTGGAGAGATTTACAATATTAGTGCAGGTAACGAATGCGCAAATATCGAAATAACCAACATCATTCTTGATGAACTCAAAAAACCGAGTTCACTAATCAAAAATGTTAAAGATAGAGTAGGGCATGATAGAAGATATTCTATCGATTGTAGCAAGATTCGTTCACTGGGATGGAAACCCAAAATAAACCACGAAGATGGTATAAGAAGTACTATAAAATGGTATATCGAGCATCAGGATTGGTGGAGTAAGATCAAAACAGGTGAATTCCTGAAATATTACGAAGAACAATACGACGATAGAACAACAAATTTATCATCCTTCGCGTAGGCATATAAAAACCAGCATAGAAATCAACCATTCCCTTCTAATCTCTCCTCCTTGCAAGCCGTGTCACAATTATAAAAACGCACTCAATGTTATTCGCCTCCTGTCATTCTGAGAAACGAAGTGACGAAGAATCTCTTTTCATAAGTTTTTTATAAATTTCACTTGAAAAATTGCCTCAAAGTAATATAAATCATGGCTATGTTATTCGAGATAGACAGATGCAGTCTATTTAACTGTTAGGTCTAAAGATGAACAGAAAGGTCAAAAACGAGTGACGAAACACATACAACCACTCACCGAGGTCTTTGGGCATCTAGTTGATGATCAATCACCTAAAGCTATCCGGTACCGATCTGGCCGCCTCTGTCCATTCAATAACAAGGTTCCCAATTGTACCAAAGACAAAGCAAAGGATCCCCTTGGCGTATGCAGTATATTTCATGATGGCATCCCAGCGATTACATGTCCTATCAGGTTTAGGGAGGATTGGCTTATTACTGATGATGCGTCATCTTTTTTCTTTGGTGATGTCACTGCATGGAGTTCACTTACTGAAGTTCGTCTGAATGACGGTAACGGAAAGTCGGCTGGTAACATTGACGTTGTACTTGTTGCATACGACGACAATGGAAAAATCTTCGACTTTGGCGCTCTCGAAATACAAGCGGTTTACATCTCCGGAAATGTTCGCGACCCATTTGAGTACTACATGAAGAACCCAAAGGCTAACGCACAAATGGACTGGTCAACTCAGCCGAATTACCCACGACCAGATTACCTGTCTTCTTCTCGAAAACGCTTAGCGCCTCAGCTTCTATATAAGGGTGGTATTCTTCATTCCTGGCGAAAGAAGATAGCCGTCGCGCTAAACAAGAGTTTCTTTGAAACACTTCCGCCTTTAAAAACAGTTAGTAAGTCGAAAGCTGATATTTCTTGGCTCATATACGATCTCCAGTTGGTCAAAGAAGACGGGCAGGAAAGATTCGTACTAACAAAAACTGATGAAGTTTTTACTGAATTTGAGCCCGCCCTTATATCTATCACGACTTCTTCTCCAGGAAACATAGACGATTTTATTAAGTTGCTTCAAGGGAAGCTTGATGAGCAGCTCGAAACACCACCAAATAACAAAATAATTGAAAATCCATTCTGAAATGAAAGCATCCAGACAACTATCGCTGTTCCCGAAACGGTGTGATACGGAATCCCCTAAACCTGTTAACGTTGCTTCAGTTCCACAAAGAAGCCCATTCCGATATCCCGGAGGAAAAACCTGGTTTGTTCCTATATTCCGAAACTGGATCAAAACTCTCTATCATAAGCCCCAAATCATGGTCGAACCGTTTGCCGGTGGGGGCATTATAAGCCTCACCGCTTTGTTTGAGGAACTCGTCTCACATGTCGTCATGGTGGAAATTGATGAGGATATGGCGGCAGTCTGGCAATCAGTGGTCGATGGACATGCGGGATGGCTTGCGAAAAGAATCCTTGATTTTGAGCTGACCAAGGAAGCAGTCATACAGGAAATATCCAAAACAGACGTTAGCATTAAAGAGAAAGCGTTCCAAACTATTCTGAAAAATCGAACATTTCACGGCGGTATACTGGCCGATGGATCAGGTTTTTTAAAACATGGGGAGAACGGCAAAGGAATCAGCTCTCGTTGGTACCCAACCACAATTGCGAAACGATTCGACAATTTAAAACTCGTTGCTGATAGGATTATGTTCCGTCGAGAGGACGGGCTAAAGGTTATTCGGGAGTATTCTCAACGCAATGACGTGGTGTTTTTTATTGACCCGCCTTATACGGCTGGTGGAAAGAAGGCAGGTAAGCGTCTTTACCGTCATTATATTTTAGACCATGAGTGTTTGTTCACGCTCTGTGAATCAGTAAAAGGCGATTTCTTAATGACCTATGATAATGCGGATGAGGTTAAGACAATGGCCAGAGAGCATGGTTTTCAGATGCGTCTCATTCCCATGAAGAACACTCACCATGCGACAATGGAAGAACTTGTTATCGGTAAAGACCTATCATGGATGGATCGCTACCCAGAAGCACATGAACCTCTCGCTGAATATAAAGTCGATGACATGGAGAAGAAAGTCCCAACAAATCATTGCGGCAGACGTAAAAAACCGCGCCGCTGAAATCTGCGTTAGCTCTTAGGAATATGGAAAAGACTTTATCATCTCCAAATAGCATGGTCCGTTCATACTTTGAGGCCTTGCGTCGGCTTTGTTACAGAGTCGAATCACATGCTAATGATAGTCACAAAAAACAAGATGCGGCACTCTGTGTGATTTTATCTGTAACTGGAGTTGAAGTATTTTTGAATGTGTATTTCCGAATTCTCATATCAGAAGAGCCATATAAGCATGCGAAACAACATATCCTTGATGATTTTGAGAATCAGGCATCACTTGGCAGGAAACTAGAAGACTGGCCACGCCTTGTCTTTGGCAAAAAAATCAAATTCGGTTCTGGAATAGGGCAGAAATTTTCGAACCTAAAAAATCTGAGAAATAAGCTGGTTCACTTTTCAAGCACCCACGAATCTATCGAATTGCCAGGTATTACAATAAAGGGTATGGCGGATACAACAGCTTATAATTCACTTAGCGAGCATGCGGCAAATGAAGCTTTAGAGACAGCCGAGAAATTCATTTGTGAAATATTCAGGCTACGTGGAATAGAGGAAAAAGATGTATGTCATGCTCTTCACTTATGGACAGGCAAAGTGCCAGACATAAAAGAGCTAACAAAATAAATTCAGGTGACGCCAAAAAACAGAGCACCTGATTTGTGACGTTAGTCCATTTGTGCTTATGTGTGGCTAAATATACAATTACTTACTTTCCTTCTAATCTCTCCTCGGCCGCTGATCTTCTTAAATAAAGAGGCGCCAGTAGATTAATGTCACAGCGCTTGCCCTGTTCGTACCTTTTCAACAAAATAGAGTGATACCATACCTATTTTGCAACATTTATTTCTTTACAATCTCCATAGGAAATAGTAGATTGATTGAGGATTACAACGCAAACAGAGCGTTTCAAAGGAGGGGATAGAACCACCCTCACCAGGTTGTCAGAAACAAAAAAACACCTTTATTATTATGAACCATGTCCTGAAGGATACTGTCATCACTGGGCAAAATAATTTGATTTTAAAATTCGATTGAAAAGAAATGAGCGATAAGATTAAGGAGACTTTAAATCCTCTTGAAAAACTAAAAGAGATTATTTTAAAATATCTTAAAGATGAGGATGTAAAGGTTGTGTTGTTTGGTTCGAGGGCAAGAGGAGAGTTTGTAAACACTTCGGATGTTGATGTTGGAATAATTGCAGGGAAAGGGGCAGACAGGAAAAAGTTGATCTTACTACGTGAATACATAGATGAGCTGAATATCCCATATAAGGTGGAAATCGTGGACTTTTCTACTGTATCTGAGGAGTTTAAAAATATGGTTTTAAAGGAGGCAGTAGTCTGGAAAGATTAGAGATTAGATACAAAGATGCTAAAAGGGCTATTGGGACACTAAGGGAGATATTGCAACAGCCATTTTCTGTTATCGTAAGGGATGCAGCAATACAAAGGTTTGAGTATACGTTTGAGGCATTCTGGAAATTTATTAAAGAGTACCTGAAGACTAAAGAAGGAATAATCTGCTATTCACCAAAGTCTTGTTTCAGGGAAGTATTTACTGTAGGTATGATAAATGAGGATGAGACTATCAAACTTCTTGAAATGACTGATAACAGGAATATGACAAGCCATACCTATAAAGAAGAGGTTGCTCAAATTATATATGGGAAGTTGGAGGAGTATAGTAGATTAATGGAAGATGTAATAGGGAGATTTAAGGTTTAGTTTAGCCAGAGAACAAAAGGTAATACAGGATGAATCAAATCCCCCTTAGTCCCCCTTTTTTAAAGTGGGAAAGAGGAGGATTTGAAATCAGCGATTTTCCTCTAATCTTTCCTCGGCCTCCGATCTTCTCAAATAAAGAGGCGCTAATAAATTAATTTCACAGCGCTTGCCCTGTTCGTATCTTTTCAGGCCTAACTTAGCGACGTTAACCGCATCAGCAATACCTAATCCATCATTCGCAATTATGGCTTTCTTTTGCGCAAAGATATCTTTATAAGGTGCCACACCGTCACCAAAGAGTAAAACTGGTTCAGGCAAGATATCAAGTAGTTCCTCTGGTGAAATAATTAAAAAGTCCGTAATCCTTTTTTCCCCGATATCATTTCTGGCATAAATACAGGCATAAACTTTCTTTCTCTTTGCGTCTATGACGGGGCAAAGGTTTTTTACATCATTTTTTACATTTTCTGCTAAAACATCTAAGGTCGGGACGTCAATAACGGGCTTTCCCAGTCCGTATGCAAGTGTTTTTGCGCATGTTACACCAATCCTGAGGCCCGTATAAGAACCCGGCCCAATGCTGACGGCAATAAGGTCTACATCGTCTGG
Source organism: Candidatus Scalinduaceae bacterium (assembly GCA_046757465.1). Classification (GTDB taxonomy): domain Bacteria; phylum Planctomycetota; class Brocadiia; order Brocadiales; family Scalinduaceae; genus Scalindua_A. The sequence continues at coordinate 15,353 of JBHHYH010000019.1, forward strand.
TTCCCACTTAATTTCATCAAAAATAGCCTTAAGTGAAGAAACAATCTCTTTGCCGTGATTCAATTTCCTTCCGAATGTCTTCCTGCCGACAATAGTATCACCATTACAAACTGCAACACTTCCGGTTGAACCGGACGTTTCTATGCCTATTACCTTCATATTAAATAAGTATATATTCGGTAATATTTTTATGCAATAGATATGTTTTTACTTGTTCCGGTAAGTATATATCATCTTTAGATATAGCTTGACACTCCCCCATGCCGTAGGCTATATTACTGCAAACTTACATTTTAAGATTATATTAGGAAATTATCTCAGGTTCTTAATCATGACTAATAAGAAGGCATGGGGCGGTAGATTTAAGAAGAAAACGGCTTCATCAGTCGAGGCCTTTACGGAGTCTATATCGTTCGATCAGCGCTTATATAAATACGATATTGAAGGAAGCATCGTACATGCAAGGATGCTGGCTGAATGTAAACTGATTACGAATAAGGAAAGAGATACGATTATTAAGGGACTGAAGGGAATCTTAAATGATATCGAATCCGGTAAGTTTAAGTTTAAGACTGAGCAGGAAGATATACACATGAATATTGAATCTGCTTTAGTAAAACGGATAGGAAACGTGGCAAAAAAACTCCATACGGCCAGAAGTAGAAATGACCAGATAGCCTTGGATTTAAGGTTATGGGTTCGTGACCAGATTCAGGAAGTAGTGGGTGCCATTACCAGTTTACAATTGGAAATGGTATTGAAGGCAAAAGTGTTTGGGAAAGGTGTCTTGCCCGGTTTCACGCACCTTCAACATGCTCAACCGATTTTGGTCGGGCACTACTTTCTTGCTTACGTAGAGATGCTGGAAAGGGATCGTGCAAGATTGGTTGATTGTCTTAAACGTGTAAACAAATCTCCGCTTGGCGCATGTGCCCTGGCAGGGACAACTCTTGGCATAAAGCCCGAGATGACGGCTAAGGCCCTTGGTTTTGATTCGTCTTTTGAAAACAGTCTTGACGCAGTGAGTGACAGAGATTTCTGTCTGGAGTTTGCAGCAGCACTATCCATTATTTCAATGCACCTCTCAAGATTAAGTGAAGAATGGATAATCTGGTGCAGTCAGGAGTTTGACTTTCTGGACATTGACGATGCTTACTGCACAGGTTCCAGCATTATGCCGCAAAAGAAGAATCCGGACGTGCTTGAGCTTATCAGGGGTAAATGCGGACGCGTGTATGGCAACCTGTTTTCTCTGCTAACCTTAATGAAGGGGCTGCCGCTTTCATACAACAGGGATTTGCAGGAGGATAAAGAGGCGATATTTGATTCGTCTGATACGGTGAAGGATTGTCTGATAATTCTCAAAGAGTTGATAAAAAAGACTGCATTTAAGATTGATAACATAGAAAGAAGTTGTCAAAAAGGATTTCCGGATGCCACAGGGATTGCAGATTATCTGGTTAAGAAAGGTATTCCATTCCGCGAGGCACATGAAATTGTTGGCAAGATAGTAATGAAGTATAGCAAAGGCGGTAAGGAATTGAGTGATATCAGCATAAGAGAATTTAAACAGTTCTCGCCTTTGATTAGTAAAGACATTTATAAGACACTGGGAGCGGAAAACTATATTAAACAATATAAAAGCCACGGCTCAACGTCTCCCGGTTTGGTGCAGAAGAGATTAAGTGTGTGGGAGAAGAAGCTTAAACAGCAAGTCTCAAATCGTAAATCGTGAATATTCTAGTATATTTATAGTAAACAAATTAATTAAATCCCCCTTACTCCCCCTTTAATAAAGGGGGAATTAGGGGGATTTGTCAACTTACGTCTTTGCTGCGCTTTGAACTCTTTGACAAAGAGGAAGTGGAGAAAACATATATATGTCCAGCTTTGATTTTTTCAGTTACCGGAATAATGAATTACTTTGTGAGCAAGTAAAGGTAAAAGAGATAATAGAAAAGGTAAATACACCGACATATATTTACAGCAGGAATTCCATCCTGAGTCATTTTGCAGAGATACGGGATGCATTTGCAGAGGCAAGTCCTTTGATATGTTTCTCGGTTAAGTCTAATTCAAACCTGTCAATCTGTAGGCTGTTGGCAGATGCAGGTTCAGGGTTTGACGTTGTTTCCGGTGGAGAGCTTTACAGGGCATTAAAGGCAGGCGCCACTCCTGACAAGATCGTTTTCGCAGGTGTTGGTAAGACTTCTGAGGAAATAACCTATGCACTGGAAAATAATATCTTCATGTTCAACGTTGAGTCACAGGCCGAATTATCCAATATTAACAGGATTGCAAATTGTCTCAACAAAACGGCCAGTGTAGCCTTGCGTATCAATCCTGATGTGGCGCCCGGAACCAAGACACATGCCAAGACTACAACCGGCAAAAAGGAAAATAAGTTTGGAATGGATTTCGTAATTGCCGAACAGATAATAAAAGATATTGCAAATTATAAGAATATAGACTTAAATGGTATACACGTGCATCTTGGTTCTCCGATTTATGAACCCGAACCTTACGTCCTTGCACTTAAGAAAGTTGCTGAATTTCTGGAAAATACTTTAGAAGCTAAAGACAGACAAAGAATTGAATATATCAATATTGGAGGAGGTTATTGTATCTCATATACAGGGGAGAAGACTAAAAGGCCATCTGATTTTGCGGCAGAAATTATTCCCATAATTAAGAAGCTTGGCTGTAAACTGATAATGGAACCCGGACGGTTTATTGTAGGTAATGCGGGAATACTCGTGAGTAAAGTGATTTATACGAAGATCTCTACTGCGGGGAAAAAACATATTATCTGTGACGCAGCGATGAACGACCTTGCCCGGCCTTCATTATATGATGCCTTTCACAGAACCTGGCCTGTTGATACTGAGGTTACAATGCCGGAAGTAGAGGTTCCTGATAAAAAGCCGGATACGAATGGAGAGTTGGAAATAGTAGATATTGTGGGTCCTGTATGTGAGAGTAGTGATGTCTTTGCAAAGGCACGGTGGTTTCCGAAGGTACAGGAAGGAGAGCTGATTGCGATATTCAGCGCTGGGGCGTATGGTTTTACAATGAGTTCCAGTTATAACTCAAGACCGCGTGCCTGTGAAATTTTAGTGGACGGCGACAACGTCTCAACCCTTAGGAGGAGGGAAACGTATGAAGATTTGATCGCCGAAGAAGAAAAGGTTTTAAACTAGAATTGTCATTTAACACATAGACCAGGTTGTTTTAGTGATAGTTTTTTTATTTGAAATCTTTTAAGGAGGGGAAGATGGATAGAGTATTAACTAGTCGGAAGTTGTGGGTAGCTGTGGCTGGAATTGTTGGCATAGTTATTTTTGGAATTTGCTTTGATGAAGACAATGCATTGAGAGTTACTAAGGCCGTTATGTATATTGTGGGCGCTTACTTAATCGGACAGGGAACGGTGGACTTCATACATGAACAAAAAGGGGTAGCAATAGAAAGGCTTATAGCAAGCCGTAAATTATGGATAGCTGTTTCATCCATAATCGGGGTTATATTGGCAAATGCAATAGGCTATGGTGAAGAACAAGCTTCTCAGGTTACAACTGGCATAGTTACAGTTGCGTTTGTTTATTTAATCTCACAAAGTGGTGTAGACTTTACCGCAACGTTAAAGAAATTAAGGGTTAACAACTTACTTACAAGCAGAAAACTATGGGTTGGCGTTGCTTCAATGATAGGGATTGTGCTTTCGAATGCAATAGGTTTTGATGCGGAAACGGCAAAACAGGTTACTTGTGGTGCATCGGGAGTTGCCGCCCTGTACATGGGTTCTCAAGGCGCTGTTGATATTTCAAAATATATCTTACGTGCCAGAGGGCAATTCTCATAAATTTATTATTGCAGGTTTTATCTTTAACATCTTTTAAGAAGATTAATTACTGAGCAAAAAAGTCTGTCACTCAGCAACATTTGCTGGGAATAACAATCTGGTCTATTTTAATATATATTCAGATTATGTAAGTCAGAGTTAGGGAGGGGCACCTTAAGGTGCCCCTCTTTATTTGGCGGGATTTAATCCTTATTGATTGGAAAATGCATCCGGGATAGCTATCTTTTTGTTTTACTTATAATCGGGACCAGTATATCTGATTCCGAATCTTCTTTTTGACTCTCATATCTGGAAAAAAGCTCATGAAGTTTCTTCAAGATATTACATATTTCTTTGCCTACATTTGAAGACATTGTGGGGTGTTTCCGATACTCCCATAACATTTCTTGCGCATTCAATGGGTATTCGGACAGGATGTGGCCGGAATGGTAATGTTGTGTATCTATAAAGTGTGGAAAAAATTCCCATATCTGTTCATCATCTGTTTCTAAAGGCAAATTGGCCAATCTGCTAACTGAGGAATGAACGATTGTGAATGTCGATCTTCTTGTTTCAGTTTTTTCCACAATTTCCATTGGTATTATTCCATTCCAGTCTTTAGAAAAACCTTCTACAATGTATTGTTTCCCTTCTTTATCCATTAGTTGATACCACACATGTGCTGTCCCAATCGCATCTTGCCTGTCAATTACCCATCCCCATATGATTTCGGCATTTCTTTGGTCCGGGGGAAGTTGTGAAAAGAAATGAAATACTGCATCCTCGCAGTCTCCCTTCTTCAACCTGACAGTCTCCAAGGATGTTTGCCAGAAATCAGTTTTATATGGTTCCGGTGTATATTCGATATTGAAGGCTATATTCTTGTATGCTTCATATATATAACTGCCGTTATCAAACGTTTTTTCACACCACTCCTTATATAAGAAATTATCGTTTGATTTTTCTTTATCCCCAATGTAGAGGTATGTGTCCGGTACAGGTTTATAACTTGGTTTTGATAAATTCCGGTTTCCTGTGCATATCGAAACGTTAACTGAATTATTGGAATATGTGTCATTTTTATAAATTATCCTGGCACAATCGTCTCTTTCGTTGCCACTTGCCGTAGGATAAAGACCAGAAATTATTAATAGAAATATTGCCATAAAAAACAATGGTACTAATTGTCTGTTCATTTTGTTTCCTCCTTATTCTATTCTTATTAAAAAAACGCAATTACGGAGTTCTACAAAATTAATCCAATGTTGCACCTTGTCATTTAAAGTCCTTCGTCCTGTGTCATACCGGAGGGAGTAGAGATGTCGGATAAGTTGCGCTGATGTCTGGAAGGTATGCCGCCCAGCCTTCAAGGCAAATTTTGCCTTGTCTAAGATGCCGCTGAGGACGGAATTTGTGGGTGATCTTGCTTGTTTGTATTTCAGAATAAACTTTGAGCGGGTTCACTAATAGAAATGGCTTATGAGATTCTTCAGCACGCAGGGAATGACATTTCTATCATTTTACAGGTATCATTCTTTACTAATTGACTATTTAAGTTAGTTAGTAAGGAATGATACCTGTTATATATTGTATTTATAAACATTAGATGCCACAATATATAGGAATTGAAAAGAAAAACCAATAGTAATTTTTCGATATGTTAACCCTCTCTTCCACAGAAATAATTGCATCCAAACTATAAAACTGCGTCTGATACACATTGCCGTTTCCGGTAGTATGTGCAAATTTGGCATATACTGTTTTTATGCTTTTTTTGTCCTATCTAATGCTTTTACTCTACAAGTCACATTTTCGTTTTAATTAATATTATTTGATAATTATATTTTAATAGATTAGAATGCAAAAATTGTATGAATGTATCAGTTGTGTGATGTAGGCCATGTAAGGATTAGTGTTTAGGGAGCATAAGTTAACAGGTTATAGGATGTGGGAGATATTAAGTGTCCAGATTTTACCCTCTTTATTTGGATATTAAAGGTAAGAAATGTGTCATTGTCGGAGGGGGTAAGGTTGCATATCGAAAGGCATGCAGCCTGAAGGAGGCCGGTGCAGACGTAACCGTGATCAGTCCTGATACATGTCCCGAAATGGCAAATGAGAAGGGGCTTGTGTTGATAAATAAAAATTATGACGAAAGTTGTTTAGATGGCGCCATGCTCGTTATTGCTGCAACGGATAATGAGGAGGTTAATAAAAGAGTATCGTTAGATGCAGGGAAGAGGAACATAATCATAAACGTAGTTGATCGTCCGGAGCTTTGCTCATTTATCGTCCCTTCAACCGTAAAAAGAGGAGACCTTTGTATAAGCATTTCGACTGGCGGAGCAAGTCCTGCCCTTGCTAAAAATATTAGAAAGGAATTGGAAGGTGTCTTTGGCTCAGAATATGGAGAATATGTAAATTTATTAACCAGGATGCGTGATATTGCAATGTCTGATATACAAGATGATGCGAAACGTAGAAAAATTCTCCAACGGTTGGCAGAAAAGGATATTCTGGAAATTGTAAAAACTAAAGGCACTGAAGAAGCAGAAGCAAAGATGAGAGAAATAATATTTTAATAGGGAGACGAATTTATTGAAATAAACCAGCTTAAACATTTCAAGCTTATTCACGTTCTTTAATTCATTTGGTCACGTCGTTCAAGCTTTTTCTACTTGCAACATTCCCCTCCTGGTGATAACATTTATTATATTTGATTTCTTAGAATCAATTCTATTATTTTAGTCTTAAGGAGCACTTAATGCCTGAAAGTACAGGAGCTAAAACAGAAACTGAAAAGGTTGATATAAATGAATTAAAATCTGGTGGATTTATAAAACAGACACAAAAGGACCTGTTTACGGTTCGTTTAAGGGTGCCAGGAGGCAGGCTTGACATTGACAAGATGGTCAAGATTGCCGAAGTCGCGAAAAAATATAGTAGAATGGGTTATTGCCACCTTAGTTTTAGGCAATCAGTTGAAATTATTGGTGTACACATAGATGATTTTGATGCAGTTGTAAATGAACTGGCAGAATTTGGACAGCCAATCGCATCTTGTGGTCCCAGAGTTCGTGTTCCTACCGCTTGTGGTGGTTGTGAGTATAATCCCAGAGGGATTATGGATGCTCAGAAGAATGCGTTGGAGGTGGATAAAAAATTTTTTGGTACAACTTGCCATCATAAGTTTAAGATTTCATTTTCTGGATGCCCGATCGATTGTAGTAGAACAAAGGGAATGGATTTGGGTTTTCAAGGTGTTGTGGAACCCGTTTGGGAGGAAAGCCCATGTACAGGGTGTACCCTATGTGAAAAGGCATGTCTGGAAGGTGCTATAGTTGCTGCAGAAGATGGGAAGCCTATTTTTTATAGAGAAAAATGCGTGTATTGTGGAGATTGTATAAGGGCTTGTCCTACTGATGCATGGACGGCAAAACGAAAAGGTTGGGCAGTCCGTATAGGTGGAAAGCATGGAAGGCACCCCAGAGAAGCAAACGATGTAATGTTGTTCTTACCAGATGAAAAGGTGTCTGACTTTATTGAACAAACACTTGACTGGTATAAAAGAAATGGTAAGCGAGGGGAAAGGATAGGAACCACTATTGATCGTATAGGGATCGAAAAGTACAGAAAGGAAGTTGCACGACCTTTTATTACTGCATAGATGAAAGAGAAAAAATTTATACTTTTTCTTCATAGTAGTAGTTATGACAAGTTATACCAAGCCGTGATGTTGGCCACCACAGCGGCCTCTATGGGGAATAAGGTTTATATTTTTTTATTCTTTTGGGCACTTAAAAAATTCGTAATTGATAAGCTAGACGAGATTGAACTCCCTGCCGGGATTCAGGATGAAGATAGGCGTTTATTAGAGGCAGTTCCACAAGGAAATTCAAATATGCTAAAGGAATTATTAGATGAAGTAGGCAAGATGGGAAATCTGGAGATTTACGCATGTAGTGGCGCCGTGAAGTTGATGGAACTAGATGAGGAGTTGGTAAAAACCAAGGTTAACGACATTATAGGTTTACCTACTATGTTGAAAATGGCTGAAGGTGCTGGGACACAGCTCTTTATTTAGTAAGACAGAGGTGAATAATGATAAAAAATGGTTGTTGAGGTTATTTGTGATTTATATTAGTTCGAATTTAGTTAACAAGATGTTGAAGGAGGCTAAATCGGCCTACCCCTTCGAATGTTGTGGTCTTCTTGTGGGTAATAATAGTTCTAAAAAAGAAGTATGTGAGGTTTACCCGGTTGAAAATAAGAACAAGGAGAGGGCCCAGGATAGATATGAAATAGATTCGAAAAAGTTTGATGAGGTGGATCGGAAAGCAACAAAAAAGGGATTAAACATAATTGGTATATATCATTCACATCCGGATCATCCAGCAGCACCATCTGCATTTGATAAAGAATGTGCCAATGCATGGACGGAATATTTGTACATAATAATATCTGTAAGAAATAAGGAAGAAACAGAAATGAAATCCTGGTACTTTGAACCGAAAAAACAGACCCTTGAAGAGGAAGAATTAAAAATAAGAAGACATAAGTTTATCTTAGGACTGTCACTTATAATTTTTAGTTTTGTTATTTATTTCTGTGTACCATTAATTTTTTTTCTTCCTTTATCATTAAAAGTAAAGGCTAGTTCAGCCTCTATAAGCTACTTTTTTAGTTGGGGTCTAACGGGGATTGGCATTTATTTTACAGGTAGAGAGGGCTATGAAAGCATAAAGCGTGTGACGAAAGGGTTTTTTAAAAAAATAATAGGTAAAAATAAAAATGAGTGAGAATGTAGTAGATGAAAAGATTGATTTAAGAGGTGTTCTTTGCCCAATTAATTTTGTAAAAGCAAAATTAAAGCTGGAGGTGATGGAAAACGGGCAGGTCTTGGAAGTGACCCTTGACGATGGAGAACCGATGAGGAATGTTCCAAGGAGTATAAAGGAAGAGGGGCATAAAATTATAAAGGTTGAAAAACTTGATGGAGGGTACAAATTATTTATTAAAAAGAGTCAATAAATAATTTCTTTTAAGTGCTGACATAATGTCAACCGGTTTTTTTTAATAATTCAATGTATTGACAGGTTGTCAAAAAGAATATAATTGACCAATAAACAAATTGTTTCTTTAAGAGTTTGTATCTTTATATGTTCATTATTTGTAAATACTTAGCCAGTCAAACCTTCTTTTATTCCCCTCTTTTTTTTTAATGGTACATCTTTTGCGAAAAAAGAAACAATCTTAAAATATGGTATTTTATTGAGAAATATAGAGTGTATTATTGGATATAAGTAATATCAGGACACTATTGCTATTTAGTTATCACTTTGTTAAACTTTTCCGCTTCACATAGAGTTTAGACACTATTGTGATTTTAATAAAAATATTATAAATAAAGTAGTTATTATTAAATTCATGTTACAAAATAAATCAATCTATTAGTGCATATTATTCATTATATACCGTTATATAATGGAGGTTAAATCATGGCTGAAGCATTAAAAGAAAAAGAATCGAAGAGCGGTGGAATATATACATCAAGAAGAAGTTTTTTTACTATAGCCGGGTGGGGTGTTTTCCTAATGACAATGTTAGCTTATGCTTGGGAAACATTGGGGCCTAAAGGATTTTTCTTTCCTAAGGTTCTTTTTGAACCTTCTCCAGTTTTTCCCGTTGGTTTCCCTTCAGATTTTGTAGAGAATACAGTAACAACATTAAAGTCCAGGAAGGTTTTTATCGTTAGAGATGGTAATAGCTTTAAGGTAATATCAGTGGTATGCCAACATCTTGGCTGTGCAGTGCATTGGACAAAGGAAAAGAACATATTCGAATGCCCATGTCATGGAAGTAAATATTACAGAAACGGAGTAAATTTTGCAGGTCCAGCACCAAGGCCATTGTTTCATTTTCAACTTACACTTTCAGATGATGGCAAGTTGATTGCAGATACAAGTAAAATTGTACCAATCGAGACGGAGTTGGTTATATAGTTGTTTAAATAAATAAGTTATTTTTCTTACAAAAGGTGTATATATGAATCAAGCGACTATATCTAAACAAGGGACACGGGTATCTCTTGATTTGGATTGGTTACAAAAGAACATTCGTTGTCAGCATCGATGTCCTGCACACATGGATGTGCCTGGTTACATACGTTTAATTAGCCAAGGTAAGTATACAGAATCGTACAAATTAATGTTAGAAACCAATCCATTTCCTGCCGTTTGTGGATATGTATGTCCACGTCCTTGTGAGTCTAAATGTAAACGTGGTGATTTTGACAAACCAGTAGCAATTGATGCCTTAAAGCGATTTGTTACAGACTATATTTACAAAAATAAGATAAAAATTCCACCCTCAAAGGTGAAACAGAGAGAGGAAAAAGTTGCCATAATTGGTGCTGGCCCTGCTGGGTTAACGGCAGCCAATGACCTCGCTGGTATGGGATATAAGGTGACTATTTTTGAAAAGGAATCTCAAATTGGAGGTATGATGATGTGGGCGATTCCGTCATTTAGACTCCCACGTGAGCAGATTATGTTTGATGTAAGCAATATTCAGGCACGAGGTGTTGAGATAAAGACAAATACCCCTATTGGAAGCCCGGGAAAGACAATTTCTGATTTATTCGAAGAAGGATACAAATCAGTATTTATAGCGGTAGGTGCACAAAAGGGGAGGATGCTTGAGATTCCTGGAGAAGAAGGGACAGAAGGTGTTATGGATTGCCTAAACTTCTTAAAGGGTGTGAATACTGGTAATTTGAAAAGCCCAGGTAAAAAAGTGGCGGTGATTGGCGGTGGAAATTCGGCAATTGATGCGGCCAGGACAGCAAAAAGGCTGAGTCCTGATGTTTATATAGTTTATAGGAGGACGCGAAAAGAGATGCCAGCCCTCCAATTAGAGGTTGAAGAGGCAGAACATGAGGGCGTTAAATTTCATTATCTTGCTGCACCGGTGAAAATTTTAACAGAAAAAGGGAAAGTAAAGGCTATGGAATGTATTAAAATGAAATTGGGCGAGCCTGATAGTAGTGGAAGAAGGCGGCCTGAACCGATTCCTAACTCTGAATTTACAATTGAAACTGACTGTATTATTACGGCTATTAGTCAGGAAGCAGACCTGAAATTTCTCGAAGAAGGTTATGATATAGACGTTACTAGATGGGGAACACTTGCCGTGGACGACAACCTTAAGTCTAATAAAGAAGGTATCTTTGCTGGAGGTGATGTAACGCTAGGGCCGAGCACGATTATCGAATGTATTGAGCAAGGACATACTGCAGCAAAATCTATAGATAGGTATATAAGAGGGGAAGAGATTCAGGAATCCAAGGACAAGGCCTGGGTCACGCTTATAGAAGGTGATTTTATTAGTGAACGAGAAAAAAATTATGATAATACACCTCGCCAGGAGATGAAAACATTGCCTGAAACGGACAGGGAGGGCACGTTTAATTTAGTAGAATTTGGTCTTACTGAATCTCAGGCGCAAATAGAGGCCGAACGTTGTCTGAAATGTGATCTTAGTATTAACGTGGCGACGGATGATTGTATACTCTGTGGCCGATGCAGTAGCGTATGTCCTGTTGATGCATTGGTGCAGGTTGATGTAGATACTGGTGGTGAACATCGGCCTTATGTTAGTAAAGATGGTATTGTGATAAGATATACTGATGTTTGTATCAGATGTGGTAATTGTAAAGATTGTCCTGTGGATGCAATATCCATGAAGCGTGTGTTTTGGGAGCCTAATGAAGAAATCAATAAAATATTAGAAGGAAGCAATAGATAGGATTATAAATTTCTAATATGATGATTGTGTTAAAAAAAAGTAATGAGAAGAAGGGAATGTTCAAATGAATTTAATCTCGGATATGATAAAGAAAATTACGGACAATGAAATTTGGAAGTCTGTATTTCGACATGGTTACGCGGATACCCCCAGAAACCGGGCTCTTCAGACTATAAGTAACGTATGGTTGCATTTGCATCCCGTGAAGATTCCAGAGCACGGTACGAAGATCCGCTTCACATGGTGTCTGGGTGGTATAACATTTTTTATCTTTTTTTTCGAGACAATAACAGGCATTCTTTTAATGTTTTATTATGTCCCCGATGTCAATCGTGCATATGCAGATATGATTGACTTAATGTACGCAGTGCCTTTTGGACGTTTTTTGCGGAATTCACACCGCTGGGCTGGTCATGCAATGGTCATAACGGTTTGTTTCCACATGCTCAGGGTATTCCTGACAGGTTCTTACAAAGCTCCTAGACAGTTCAATTGGCTTTTGGGTGTAATGTTATTAGTATTAACACTTCTCTTAAGCTTTACGGGGTATTTATTGCCCTGGGATCAGCTTGGATATTGGGCGATTACGGTTGGTACTAATATGGGTGGGGCAACACCTTTTGTAGGTTATAAAGGTCCCTTTGCTGAACTTTTGGGGGTAAAGATAAATAGTGATGTACGTTTTGCTCTCTTGGGTGGTACTCAAATTGACGCCCCTGCACTACTTCGTGCTTACGTATGGCATTGTATAGCAATACCCGTAATTGCTGGAGGTCTAATGATACTTCATTTCTGGCGTATCAGGAAAGACGGGGGTATCTCCGGGCCTCTTTGATAATTAGGAGAATTTAATGTCAAATCATGTAGAGATTAAAAATAAAACTAAAAAAGTTTTTACATGGCCAAACCTGGTAGCAAAGGAATTTTTGGCGGCCATTCTTGTAACTATTTTTTTGCTTTTGTATTCGTATTATGTTGATGCCCCTCTAAGAGAACTTGCCAATCCAGGAGAACCTGAGAATCCGGCAAAGGCGCCATGGTATTTTTTAGGTTTGCAGGAAGCCCTTGTCTATTTCGATCCATGGTTTGCTGGAGTGGTGCTTCCCGGCATTATAATTGTTGGATTAATGGCGATTCCATACCTAGACATAAATCCAAAAGGAAATGGTGGTTATAACTTCTCAGATAGAAAATTTGCAGTTACAGTTTTTGTTTTTGGATTTACCTTCTGGTTTGTACTTATAATTATAGGTGTATACATGAGAGGCCCGTTCTGGACATTCTTCTGGCCGTGGGAGACATGGAATTTCGATTTTCCAACGCCACCACCACTGGTGAGTTTCCCTAACTGGTTAGGTTTTTTAGCACTTCTTATTTATTTTGGAGGAGGATTGATTCTCCCGATAAAACGATGTAGAAGCTTTTACGAGAAATTGGGGTTTATCAGATACAATATTACTATGATTATGTTTTTAATTATGATGGGCATAATCATAAAGATTGTTTTAAGGCTTATGTTTAATATTAGATACATATTACAAACACCCTGGTTTAATATTTAAGATTTTAAGATTAGGTTAATAGAAATTTACTTTCAATTTTTTACAAAGAAATAGTCAAATGAAAAAGAAATTGTTTTTTTTGTTCAGCATAATACTTTTTTTAAGTTCTTACATCTGGATTAAGGATGCCGCTGAGCCTGGTTGGAAGAAGTATCAGGAAGCATATTATGAGCAGCAACGAAAAGAGGTAGAAAAAGAACTACAAAACTCAACGGATGTTGAAGTAATAGAGAAATTAAAGGAAAAACTAGCTAAGCTACAGAACCCAAAATATGAGATTAAACAAATACTTTTACTAGGAGAATATAGTTGGGCAAATCAGAAAAATGGGCAGAAAGCTGACAGATGTATGACGTGTCATATTGATGAAGCAAAGTTGAGTGAATCTCATCACACAGTTGTTAAAGACTTCCCTTTTGACATATACGGTTGTACTGTTTGCCATGGTGGGAGCGGAAGGTCTTTAGACGTAGAACATGCTCATCATAATATATATAAGCATAGGAGACAGATGCAAAAAAGGTTGGAGAATTCAGATGTAATCTTCGCGATGTGGGAAGAGTTGGCTACGCTTTCACCGGATGAAGATATTGAACGGGGTGATTTTAGAAATAGAACTATAACAGGGGAAAAGGCGATATATTTGGGAAGTGGTAGGTGTTTGCGATGTCATACTGGCTTAACGGCACCACATGTCGAACGGTGGAAGAGGGTAAAATTCGAAAGTTTTAGAGTTATACAGGAAGCACCTGATTTTATAGACGGTGATGAAGATTATAGGAAGACGTGTTATGAATGTCATACAACAGGATATAATAAAGAAACAGATACATATTCTGAAGAGGGAATAACGTGTGAGGCGTGCCATGGGCCCGGAGAGGTTTATGGATATTTTATGGATATTGGTAAGGCGCTAGAAGGGCAAAAAATCTCACGAATAACACCTGCTTATAATGTCTGTGGCAGCAATACCGGATGCCATAGAAGCAGGAGACATGAGAAGAGGGTGAAGTACTTCAGAGAGCACAAAGAGCATGACCCTTATGAGTGGTTCAAACCAAAATATAAGAAACTTGTTAATGAATCTTTAGAAATGATAAAGGAAGGAAAATAATTAAAGAAATTGTAATGCTTTTTGCGGTAAACTTTGATAAGAGAAAGGGAGGATTTTTATAATGAATCTTCTAAAAGCTTGTGCGATTGTCGTTTCAGTATCAATTATTTGTACGTTCCAGGGTAAGTTTGCAAATGCTTCATCAGAATCAAGTGGCGCTTCTGCAGAAAATGTTGTTCTCGAGCCTATTACAAAAGAAATGCAAGAAAGGGCAAAGAACTACTTTAATGAAATTTATCCATCAGAGCAGTTAAGAGCTTTATATTCAGATAATGTAGGATTGGATAAAGGTGCAGGACCATGGCAGGATTTCTACAAACCTGTTCCAATGCAAATGTACTGGTTTCCCTCAAGGCACTATGTTAAACCTGATGGCACCTATTACGATCAGCTCTTGGAAAAGTATAAGGCAGAAGAATGTGTGAAGTGCCATGAAGAAGTGACGCCGGGGATAGTACATGACTGGAGGAACTCGACTCATGCAGATCCAAAAAAGAATAGTTATTTTTCACAAAGGACGAAACAGATAGAGGAATTACTGGAGCAAGAATTAAAGGAAGTTACGTGTAGTAATTGTCATGGTAAAGATCACAAAGAGCTTCATATGCCGACACCAGCTACATGCGGTGAATGTCACCCTAAGCAGGTAGGTGAATATCTGGATGAAATGAAGTATGGTCGGCCGAATCACGTAGATACGTTTACGGCCAACGTAGTACCACCATGGTATCCGGAGAATGCAAGGCAAGGCTTTCTTACGACCATGTTTGGTTGCGATTATTGTCATGCCACTACTGAGAAGTGTGATATTTGCCATACAAGACATAGATTTACGGCCGCCGAGGGTAGAAGGCCGGAGGCTTGTATCAGTTGCCATATGGGGTACGACCATCCTGATGCTGAATCTTATCTGGAATCCAAGATGGGAATAATATACCATCTCGAAGGAGAACACTGGGATTGGGAAAAACCACTTGGCCAAATGGTACCTGGTAAAGATTATAGAACACCTACATGTCAATTCTGTCACATGTATCAGGGGGGGGGGAAGTTCACACACACTACCGCAGCAAAGGGTATTTGGAGAATGGGCACTGTCCCACCAAAGGGTATTGATTTTAAGTCTTCCTTAAAGGCCTATCCATATGGTGTAAAACTACCACCATTGAATTATAAACTCGACATATACTCATCAGAAAGTAAGGCTAAACGAGAAAAATGGATACAAATGTGTTCCAATTGCCACAGTCCACGCTGGGCAAGACTTTATCTTGAAAACCTAGATAACATGATGTTTGAGCAGTGGCAACTTCAGGATAGGGCACACCTAATTCTGGACGAAATAGCAGCAGCAGACGCCTTTGACCCTCCAGTTTCGGAGAGAGACCCATACCCAATGGGAGAGGTGCTTGCGGATGCATTAGGACCTGGCTTGCTTGGAGATGCTATTTACAATGCATTTAAGACCACTGGCGGCAAGATACCTGTTTATGGACCCATTTTAGGCGTATACTCTGTATTTATGGCTGGTAAGAATAATCCTTCGTATATAGAAAACTTGTATACCGATATGTGGTTTGGCGACAAGGCACATGCATACAAAGGCACTGCACACGTGCAGCAAGATATATCCTGGTGGTATGGTTCTGCTATGGTTTACAAGAAGATAAGTGCGATGGAAAGTGAGGCGCAAAAATTAATAAGGGCCAAGGAAGTAGACAAAAAATTAGTCAAAAAGGGTAGAAAAGGAGTGATTGGTGTACTTGGTGGTATTATTGTAGTTGCAGCAGTAGTAATTTTTGGCATTGCAGCAATATCTAGAAAGAGAAAAGAAGATTAAGGGCTTTATGGTGATTTCAAATAAAACAATTTAATTTTCATTGTTGTTCAATTTTGAAAGAAAAAGGCGCTCATTATTTGAGCGCCTTTTTTTATGTCTGAAGTATGGGTGTATTAGCTGTATTAGCCTTGATTTATCCATAAAATAAGAATAAAATTAATTTATAAGTCTTTACTGGTTAGAGTTGCTTATTAACAACAGGTTATTATAATTATAGTATGGTATTTCACAAAAGGCATGCGGAACAATAACCTTTTTCTAAAAAATGGTTCTAAGGTTGCTATAATTGGTGGAGGCCCCGCGGGGAGTTTCTTTGCGCATTTTGCGTCGCGACATGCTGCAGAAACGGGTATTGACGTATCTATAAAAATCTTTGACAGGAAGAGCTTCTGCCAGAGGGGGCCGCGCGGTTGCAATATGTGTGCAGGTGTCATCTCTGAAAATCTATTTGATAAATTGGAAGGAGAAGGAATAAATATTGCTGAATTCTGTGTTCAAAGAAAAATAGAGGCTTACTGCTTCTATACACCGGATGACGGTGTATTTCTTCATCACCCCGTTCCTGGACACATACCAAAAATTGTTACTGTGTTTCGTGGAAATGGTCCAATACAATCTCCACATGAAGGCAATGTTAGTTTTGATGATTTTCTTTTGAATCATGTTAAGAAGCAGGGAGTAGAGATAATTTTTGAGATTGTAAAGGAGCTTGAATTACCTCCCAAGAAGGGGGATCCTGTAAAAGTAATATTTGGTGAAGGAAGTTCAAGAAAGGAATTTAAGGCGGATTTGGTGGTAGGTGCATTTGGCGTAAATACAGGGATGATGGAAAAGATTGGTCAAATGGATTTTGGCTATAAACCGCCGAAAACTGTACGAACGTGCCAATGTGAAATAATGTTGAGTCCTGAACATATAGAAAAGACATTCGGCAACAATGTTTTTGTTTTTGCATTGGGTAAAAAGGAACTTAAATTTGCATCAATTACACCAAAAGCTGACTATGTAACCGTTAATTTAGTAGGTAGACGGGATTTGACAAGGAACAATCTGATAGACTTTCTTAATCATCAAGCGGTGAAAAGATTGATGCCAACAGATTGGGAGATACCAAAGAGTTTCTGTATGTGTATCTCCAAGATTCCGGTGAGCTATGCAAAACATCCTTGTACGGATAGAATAGTTGTACTAGGGGATGCAAGTATTTCAAGGTCATATAAAAGTGGCATTGAGTCTGCCTTTAATATGGCAAAGTTATCGGCTTATACAGCTTTTAAGAGCGGAGTTTCTGAGAAGGCGTTTATGAACGGTTATTTTAAACCGGCTAAAAGGGTTCTGGCTCGTGATAATTTATATGGTATTATGATGCTAAAAATTAACGATTTTTTGTCATCTCAAAGGCAAATAGCAAATACTAATATAAAGATTATAAAATCCGACAAGGATAAGGAAACTGCAAACCAAATAAACGAAATATTATGGAACATGCTTACGGGAAATGCACCTTACAAAGAAATATTTTATAAGGCTATGAAACCACGCCTTGTTTTAAAGATGTTACCGATTGATACGTTTGCATGGGTAAGACAAAAGTGGGACGATGTTGATGCTTGGCTAAGAAGGAATTGAGTATCCTATGAAAGATAGAGATTTTTTTCTAACTGACGGTTCACAGATTGCCATAATTGGTGGTGGGCCTGCTGGGAGTTTTTTCGCTCACTTTGCTTCAAAAATTGCTAAGGAAAGAGGCATAAACGTTGGAATAACCATATTTGAAGGAAAGAATTTTTGCCAAAAGGGGCCTCGTGGCTGCAATATGTGTGCAGGGGTTATTTCAGAAAAACTTTATGGCGATTTAAAAAGCCAAGAAATACTTATCCCGGAAAGATGCATTCAAAAAGAAATTGATGGCTATCATTTTCAAACGCAGGATGGGTGTATAGAAGTTCACAATCCAAGACCATCTACAGGAAAAAAGATAGTAACGGTTTGCAGGGGTGATGGACCAATGTTTTCACAGCAGATGAAGGATGTAAGTTTTGACAACTTCCTTTTAAGGCACGTTGAGAGAATGGGTGCAAAGATTTGCTCTGAGATTGTGAAGGACGTTGTCTTGCCATCAAATTCAGAGGAGTGGGCAAGGATAATTTTTGGAAAGGAAGGTTCAAGAAAGGAGCTAGCTGCAGATTTGATAGTGGGTGCTTTTGGATTGAATACCGGTATGCTGGAAAAAATAAGGAGATTGGAATTTGGTTATGTTCAACCTCGCACTATCAGGGCTTGTCAGGCAGAGATTTATACAGGGGAGGAGAATGTTCATAAATATTTTAAAAATAAGATTCACATTTTTTCACTAGGAATAAAACCAATTACGTATGCCACTTTTACCCCCAGGGGTGACTATATAACTGTTACCCTGATTGGTAAAACTGATTTAAATAAGGCCCATTTACTTGAATTTCTTAACCACCCTATTGTCCGCCATACGTTTCCAGAAGGTTGGAAAATGCCGAAAAGTTATTGTATTTGTTTTCCCAAGATATATGTCACGCAGGCAAAACATCCGTTTACCGACAGGTTTGTCATTGTAGGAAGCGCCGCAATCTCCAGATATTTTAAAAACGGGATTGAATCTGCTTTTGTTACCTCTAAGATGGCAGCAAATAGTATTTTTGATTTAGGCGTTTCCAAAAAGGCTCTTTTAAGAGGTTATTATAAACCTGTCAGGAAGCTCTTTAGGTCCGACAATTATTATGGGAGGAAGCTATTTGAATTTAATGATTATATAACTTCTAGAAGGCGTATCTCGTCCAGTTACTTAGCATTCCTTAAATCAGGCAAGGATTCACCTACCGTAAAAAAGCAGTTAGAAATTATATGGAATATGTGTACGGGAAGTATGCCCTATAAAGAGGTTTTTTTTAACATATTCAATCCGATTTTTCAGTTTAAATTAATGCCTATTACTGTGACTGCTTTGACGAAACAAACTATTGAATCTACGGTTGGTGGTAGGGAGTTGAGACACGCAAAGAGATTAAGGAGTTTGACAAATAAGGGGCTTGGTCCCCTTGAAGATGGTCAAACGGTCGTCATTATTGGCGGTGGTCCTGCTGGCACGAGCTGCGCAATCACACTTGGCAAATTGGCTAAAAGACGTAACATAGATTTGAATGTAGTGTTGTATGAGGGTAAGGATTTTGGGAAAGATGAGCAGTTTAATCCATGTGTAGGGGTGCTTTCCCCACCTATAGAAGAAATACTGGAAAAAGATTTGGGGATTCCATTTCCGCATCATCTTATACTGGAAGAAATTCCGGCATATTACCTGCACTCTGATGACAACGAGATAAAATTGGAGGGTAATGGTGAGGTGTCTCATGCAGTGCACAGAATGTTATTTGACAACTATCTATTGCATGGGGCAAGAGATGCAGGAGCAAATATAATACGAAGCCGTGTAACAAATATTGATATTGATTCCAGTGGCGTAATGATTTATAGTGAAAAAGATAATAGAAGGGCGGATGTGTTAGTTGGAGCATTTGGTTTAGATGAGGGCGCTTGCAAGATGTTTGAAACAACAACACGTTATCGAACGGCTCAATATATGAGTACAATTTTGACTAAGTTTTATCCTGAAAAAGAGGAGATGAAGAAGTTTGGGAACTGTATACATGCATTTCTTCCCTCACTTAAGGGAATAGAGTTTGGTGCCATAACTCCCAAAATAGACCATTTCGATATAAATATTGCGGGTTCGAAGGTTAACTGGCGCTGGATGGATAACTTTCTATTGCTTCCACAGGTAAACAGGGTTTTACCCCCTAACTTTGCTATGCAAAGGCACGAATTGTCTTATAGCCGTTGGCAGTTTCCAACAGCCCCTGCAAAAAATCTCTTTGGAGATAGATATGTTACGACAGGTGATGCGGCGGGCATTGTTCGAGCCTTTAAGGGTAAGGGCGTAAATACCGCATGTGTTACTGGTATTAGGGCTGCAGAGGTTATGATGGACGTGGGTATATCAAAAGAAGCTTTTAAGGATTACTATGATAGTTTTTCTGATATAACTGGTGATCTTCCCTATGGAAAAGCCGTTAGACGTCTTGCAACATTCAGTTCGCATTTTGGACTATTCTCTCCGATGATTCAACTTGCAAAAGAAGATAAGGGTTTAAAAATGGCTCTTTTCCATTCTGTTGCCGGCAGTAAAATGTTTAAAAGAATAATCTTTGATAGCTTAAATGCACGTTTATCTTGGAAAATTGCAAAGATTTTTATTTTTTGGTTCTTAAGACAATTCTCTTTTATGTCATGGGTGACAAAACCCGTAAGTAAGATTATAACTAATAAACGAATTTAATATCATTTAAAATGGGGGGAAAAGATATTTATATTTTAGAAGCCTTTAAGAAAAGAATACCTCCTGCAGTCCTTGAAAAGGGGAGCGCCATATTAAAGTCAATTGAAATAAGATCATTAAAGAAGAAGATTATTTTTTTATTTTTAATACTGGCTATTATCCCTTTGTTCGTAATGAGGGTGGTGGTTTATCCTAAGGCACAAAAGGCATTACAAGAGTCTTTAATACAGAATCTGCAAGGCGTTGGATACAAACAAGCTGAACACATCAAGGGTTGGATAGAAGAAAGAAAGGGTGATGTAAGGGTTATCGCAGAAAATCCTTTTACTCTCCTTGCTACGAGAATCACAATGGAGGATGCGAGGTTCTGGCGACTTTTGAGATATACTCACTATATAAGATACGAGTACGACTATAAGGAAGTTCTTATAAGTGATGCAGAAGGTATTGTTCACTTATCAACCACAAAGGGCAAAGTAGGCAAAAATATTTCTGAACACGAATATTTCAAGAAGGCAATGGACGGGGAAACATTCGTATCCCAGATAGTTCCTTCAGAGGTTCCAATTGAAAATGAATTCGGACATTTAGAAGTAGGTATTCCAACCATGATTGTCTCAACTCCTATTACTGACCGAAATAGAATTATGGGTGTTGCATGTCTCAGGGTTAATGTAAATAAAATAAGTGAATTGATGAGAAGCATAAAATTGGGTGAGAGTGGGGAGACATATCTCATTAATAAACAAGGATATATGATAACAGAATCTCGATTTGTTCCTTACTTAAAGAAGGAAGGTTTTATAAAAAGAAGGACTACCCTTGAAGTAAAGTTAATCAACCCTGAAACAGGAAAATTGACCAAGTCAGTCTCGGAATGTTTGAAGGGATACACAGGCTATGATGGAAAAGGTTATCTGGATTATCGTGGAATAAAGGTAATAGGTTTCTGGGAATGGATTCCTGAACTTGATTGGGGGATAATCGCCGAAATTGATTATGGCGAAGGTTATAAGGCCGTTAACAAACTGCATAGGAATGTTACAACTATTATGGTAATAGTCTCAATAGGAGTAATAGTGCTTGCCTTTTTTATGGGGCAAAGGATGGCGGCTCCAATCCTTTATTTGACAGACGCAACAAGAAAAATGGCTTCAGGAGACCTTACTCAGGATGTAAAAATAGACACCAAGGATGAAATTGGTGAGCTTGCAAATTCCTTTAACATGATGACCAAAACCATAAAAAAGAGAAATGAGGAACTTCAATCTTCCAGTAATTTTATGGAGTCGATATTCGATGCCATAAGAGATCCCATGACGGTCCTTGAAAAGGATGGGACTATTATGCAAGTAAATAAGGTTGCAATGGATACTTATGGTAAGGATATTATTGGAAAAAAATGTTACTGTGTCTATAAAGGTAGGGAAACTATCTGTGACGATTGTCCTACAATGAAAGCAATCGAAACACTAACTCCTGCTACGGCAGAACATTATGTAGAAAGAGACAAAAAACATGTCTTTATTGCATCTTATCCTATTTTGGACAATGAAGGCAAGTTAAAATCTATAATAAAGATTGTTAGAGACATTACGGCACAGAAGAAACTTGAGAAGGAGCTTCAGAACTATACCTCGAATCTGGAAAAGACTGTTGAAGAAAGGACTAGGGATTTGAAGATAATAAATAGGGAACTTGAACAAAGAAACGTTGAGATAGAGAGGGCGAATGAGGAATTACGTAGCCTTGATAAGATGAAAGACACAATGATTCGAGACGTATCTCATGAATTAAAGTCACCGGTCGCACAAGTTCAAATGGCAATAGATCTCTGGACTAAGGAAATAAAGCAAGAACAGGTAGATAGAAAAAAAGAAGAAACACTGAGTAAAATAATTACCGATAACATCCAGAGGCTGCAGAAGACGATACAAAGCATCCTGGCTTTATCAGTTTTGGAATCTGGCCGTGTGAAATACAAAAAGGAGCGTTTAGACCTGGAAGAGTTAATACACCAAGTAACTGAGGGATTAAAGTTAATAGCAGATAAGAAAAATTTATCACTGACAGCAAAAGTTCCTGACAAATTACCAATTGTTTTGGGAGATAGAGAGGAAATTACCAGAGTTATTTCTAACTTAGTAGACAATGCTATAAAGTATTCTGAATTTGGGGAAATCGTCATCTCTGCAGTGAGAAGGTATAGGGAAATAGAAGTAGCAGTTAAAGATATGGGAGTTGGTATAAGTACGCCAAAGGGTCATTACGACAAGCTTTTTGATAGATTTTTCCAGGAAAAAGCGAGAAGTGACGGTTCTGGTGTTGGTCTCTCTATCTGTAAGAAGATTGTTGAGGCACATGGTGGTAGAATTTGGGTTGAAAGTGAAGGCAAAGGTAAGGGGGCAACATTTAAGTTTAACTTACCTTTGAACAGCGAAAGAGTGGGATAAAAAAAGAGTAATTTTTTACCTGCAGACCTGATTATCAACTCCACCAACGTCATTAGCGAAGTTGCAGACAATGGATATGGAAACAAGGAATAATAAGTATTGCTGGTGGTGTTTCGGAGAACCAGAGTACATTGTGTAGATGAAAGTATGGTAGTTTTTCTTGAAAAAGGATGTGTGATATGAGCAAGAAAGTAATGATAGTTGAGGATGAAAAGGCATTTCACGATTTGTATTCAGTAATGTTTGAAGGCAAGGGTTATGATATAATTTGTGCGTATGATGGTGACGAAGCAATGGCGAAGCTGGAGGAAG
Source organism: Candidatus Scalinduaceae bacterium (assembly GCA_046757465.1). Lineage (GTDB taxonomy): Bacteria > Planctomycetota > Brocadiia > Brocadiales > Scalinduaceae > Scalindua_A. Next base: position 38,647 of record JBHHYH010000019.1, read on the forward strand.
ATAAGCCAGATGTGATAATCCTGGATATGCTTTTGGATATGATTACGGGAGATACGTTTTTCTTGTATCTAAAAGGCATGCCAGAGTATGCAGATATTCCTGTATTAGTAATCAGTGCCCTTTCTGAAAAACAATACAAAAACCTTAAGAAGATAGACCCAAATCTTGTGTATATTGAGAAGTCGTATCTAACCAAGGAGAGATTACTTGAGGAATTAGATAAAATATTGATCAGTTAGTTTAAATATAAAAATAAATTTCATTTCTTAATTATGTTTTCAAGACTTAAGCTGGGTACAAAGCTATTATGGTTTATCGCACCAATTTTGGTTGTTGCAATGGGAATAGTGTTTACGTGGCTAATAAAAAAAGAAGAACGTTTAATTAGGGGAGAAATAAAGACGAAGGCAGAGATGCTTGCACTACAATTAGAAATTATTCGCGAATACATTGCGGAGAAACAAGATGTAATCAATACAGACCCAGAGACTGGCAATGTAACGTTTAAGCACTTAAACCCGGCAAAGGTTGGTGCGGCAATCTCCAAGCGAGTTAGTTCGTCTACGAATTATATTATAAAACAAACGAGCTTAAACTATAGAAACCCCGAGAATGCCCCTGATGAATATGAGATAAAGCTGTTAAAACAGTTCCAAACAAAAAAGAACGAAGATGCGGTATGGGGAGAAGACTATGACAAGGAAGGTAAAAAGATAATTAGATATATAATTCCATTATATATAAAAGCCGATTGTCTTCCGTGTCATGGCTTACCGGATTATGAAGGTGAGTTAGATATAACCGGATACAAAAAGGAGGGTTACAAATTAGGTGAATTAAGGGGGGCAATAAGTGTCATTGCACCAGCAGGACATATGGAGGCTGCAATATGGACTAATACAGTAATTTTGTTCAGTATAGGTATAATTTCGACTATTTCAGTAATCTTTCTTACTTATCTATTGATAAGAAAATTTGTAAGGAAACCACTTGACCGCACAGTTGCTGCTACAAGGGCAATAGCCAGTGGTGATTTGTCAAAAAGAGTTGATGTGAAGTCAGGCGATGAGTTTGGAGAATTAGCAGAATCCTTCAATACTATGGCTGAATCTATAGAAGAAAAGACCATGGCACTTGAGGAAACTACGCGGAATCTTGAGAGAGCTAATGAAGAACTCCGAGGTCTTGACGAGATGAAGGATAATATAATTAGAGATGTTTCTCATGAGCTGAAATCTCCGTTGGCTCAATTAAGGCTGGCTCTTGAATTATGGGTTGGAGACAAGAAAGATGGAGGAAAGGATGAAAACAAAGGAAACCTCTTTAATGATATCATAAAAGAAAATATCAAAAGGCTTAATAAAACTGTAGAGAGCATTCTGGAATTAACATCTCTGGAATCTGGCAGGGAAAATTATGACAGAGAATCTCTTCAGTTGAAAAAATTAATCGTCCAGGTAACAAAAAGCTCAACTTTATTGGCAAGACAGAAAGGTCTGACTATAAGAAGTATATTACCCAATAAGTTACCAAACGTTGTGGTAGATAGACATGGAATTACCCGAGTGGTCACAAATTTAATAGATAATGCTATAAAATATACTAATAGAGGTGAGATATCCGTTTCACTTCAGCAAAAGAACTCTGAATTAGAATTTTCAGTGAAGGATTCTGGTATAGGTATTGGCCTTTCTAAGGAACAACAATATAAACTGTTTGAAAGATTCTATCAGGAGAATGCAAGCACACCTGGTACAGGTGTTGGCCTTTCTATATGTAAGACTATTGTAGAGGCTCATGGGGGGAAAATATGGGCTGAAAGTAAAGGTAAAGGTAAAGGCTCTACTTTTAGATTTACGTTACCATTGGTGGTAACAGAAAAGGAGCCTATTGCTACAGATACGCAAGGTAATGATGGAAACTAAACCCAGCAATATGTGGATTGTAAACGTAAAGCTTTGGTTATGCTGTTTATCTGACCAAAATAATTCGTTCAGGCGAATGAAAAATATTTAGTTGACTTTTTAGGTGTGTTTGATAAGTTTGCTGTTGCCATAATTTTAAAAATAATTATAATATATTTTTTTCTATGTATCACAAATAAGAGGAGCATTAAAAAAATGGGTAAAACAATAATGATAGTAGAAGATGAACAATCTTTTCAGGACCTTTATACGATGATGTTGGAAGACACGGATTATGAGATTGTTCGTGCCTATGATGGAGACGATGCATTGTCAAAACTGGAGGAAGGGAAGCCCGATCTGATTATTCTTGATATACTTTTGGATCTGGTAACAGGTGATACATTCTTCTTATACATAAAGGGCATGCCTGAATACGCCAATATTCCAGTCATTGTCGCCAGTAGCTTTTCCCCGAAAGCTTATAAAAACTTAAAGGAGATGGACCCAAACCTTGTATTTCTTGAGAAACCTTTTACAAAAGAAAAATTAATTGAAGAAATCAAGGCCAAGATCGAGTAAGAAAAGCTGTATAGTATATTGTTAATATTCTTCCGTTTTTGATTTTATCGTATTACGCCTTGTCAGAAAGTCTTATGAGATAAGTGGTAAGTTTAAAGCAGAGTCCTGATAGCCTTTCGTAACGGGAGCAAACGGAGCTTTCTACAGTTACTGCGTCACTAACGTGAAGATCCCCTCCTTTAATAACTCGGCAGCGCACGCCACCTTGGCCGTTCATTGCATCCTTTGCCCCGGTACCAATCATTACTTCCATATTATTACATGGTTTACATCTATCTTCTATCAGGACAAGGACAGATCCAAGACATAATTTATACCCAATCGATTCCTCCAGTGAAATACCCCTGACCACAATCTGCCGCCTACTCGCCCCGGCAGGTATTTCATAACCAAGTTCACGGGATACCATGTCCATAAGTTCGGATTCAATTAAGGTAATCTGTCCAGTCTGGTATTTCCCAGAACGACAGTCTCCTTCAATACCGAAATTAGTGCGTATCGTGACGTGGTCACAAGATTCTGCAGGAGCCTTTTTTTCTCGTACAATATGAATTGAAACAACTTCAGCCATTTTCCTCCTTACTTTTTTCTCAACATCTTTTTCAGTTCCTCAGTCAGGAGAGGAACTATTGTAAAAAGGTCGCCAACTATCCCGTAGTCCGCAATTTTGAATATAGGGGCATCAGGGTCCTTGTTGATGGCAACGATACATTTTGATGTTGACATGCCAGCCTGATGTTGAATGGCTCCAGATATACCACATGCAATGTAAAGCTCAGGAGTCACAATCTTACCTGTTAAACCGACGTGGTGTTCATGTCCTACCCAACCTGCATCAACAACTGGACGAGACACTCCTAATGCTCCGCCCAATATATTTGCAAGTTCTTCGAGCATCTTAAAATTTTCTGGGCCTTTCATACCTCTACCGCCAGAAACAATAATCCTGGCTTCAGTCAGGTTCACAGCGGTTTTTGGCGGAGGTATAATCTCTTTTATTTGCACTTTCAGATTTTCAGGAATGATTTCAGTATCTATCTTTTCCAGGACAGCAGTTTTTGACCTATTCTCTATTGAAGGTTTGAATATATTCTGTCTTAATGTAGCTATTTGATATTTTGGTGTGTTGCTTGTCACAGTTGCCCTCGTCTTTCCCCCGTATATTGGCCTTACGGCTGTGAGGAGTGTATCATTAGTGTCCAGAGAGATACACTCACTGATTAAGTTTGTTTTTAACCTGGCAGCCAGTCGAGGAGCAATGTCTTTACCAATGGACGTAGCACCCAGAAGTATTATTGAAGGTTCTATCTTCGATACAACATCAGTTAAAATTTTGATGTATGCTTCACTATTATAATTTTCAAGGATTTTACTATCAGCTACTAATACTTTATCGGGACTATGAAATCTTAATATGTCTGCTAAAGAACTTATATTAAAACCCAATATGGTAACGTTTAATTCAGTATTCAGTTTATCAGCTAATCGCCTTGCTTCACCTATTACTTCAAAAGTAATCCTTCTAAGTGTTCCTTCTCTTTGTTCGGCAATGGCCAGTACTGATTTGTTCATGAGGCATTTTCGCTTTGTCAGACTGTTTTACAATAACAAAAATACATAATTTGTCATTCTGAATTTATTTCAGAATCTAATAATTTCAATAACTTAACAACATTAGAGATCCCGAAACAAGTTCGGGATGACAATTGTAACTAAGTCTGTATGTCTGGAATCTTTTGTGGATTATATTACCCCTGCTTCCTCACGTAAAAGTCTTGTTAATTCCTTTACCACATCCTGTGGTTCCCCTTCAAAAATCTTCCCTGCCCTTCTTGCTGATGGTATCTCCATCTTTATCACTTGAAGCTTCGAACCAGCTTTACCAATTTCATTTTTATTCAATCCCAGACTATCAGCATCGATTTTTTGGAAGGGTTTTTGCCTTGCCTTCATAATTCCTGGTAAAGAAGCATAACGAGGTTGATTCAGTCCATAATGACATGTAAAGACGGTGGGTAGTTGACATTCTATTATCTCAATATTGTCTTCCGTTTTTCTATGTACTGTAGCCTTACAATTTGTTTCATCAATTTCCATTTTGTTTATTAACGAAATATGAGGCAGGTTTAGAAGTTCTGCTAATTGAATGGCAACGGCCCCGTTATCATCGTCCATAGCCTGCCTTCCGCAGAGAATAATGTCGTAAGGTATTTTTTTTATTGCCTCATAAAGTATAAGAGCAGTTCCATATGAATCAGATTCTTCAAATGATTCATCCTTCAAGTGTATAGCCTTGTCTGCTCCCATTGCCAGGCAACTTCTTAATGCTTCAGTTACCCTTGCTGGCCCCATACTGATGACTGTAACAGCTCCCTTACCCAATCTTTCTTTAATTCTAAGAGCTTCTTCCACTGCATTTTCGTCGTAAGGATTAACAATATACGAAATGTTTGATCTATCAATATCAAGACCAGATTGAGCTATTGTTATTTTGGTTTCTGTATCAGGAACCTGCTTTATACAAACGATAATGTTCATGAATAGATTAGTTCATTCAGGGTATTAACATATGTTTTTTGCGATGCAAAACAGAATTTGTAGAAGAAAAAACATTTCATGTTGTGGGTTATGTGATTCCTTCGTCTATTTGTCTTTGAATTTAGGTTGTCGTTTTTCTAGAAATGCTGAAACCCCTTCTCTCCAATCTTCTGTTTCAAATATCTTGTCAAAAAGACTTGTTTCTAGTTCCATACCTTTATCAAGATTTCTAACATATACATCCATAATTGCTTTCAATGCGGAGGAAACGGCAACGAATCCCTTTTCGGCGATCTTCATTGCAAGCTCTTTTGCTTCTTTAATTAGCTCGTCTGCGGGAACTAAATGATTAATCAATCCTATCTCCTTCATGTCTTTTGCCAATACATTTTCGCCAGTTAAAATCATTTCAATCGCCTTTCCTCTTCCTACCAACCTTGGGAGTAACTGTGTTCCACTGAATCCAGGTATGATTCCAAGGGCAATCTCTGGCAGGCCTAACCTGGCATTATCTGTGGCGATTCTAATATGACAGGCCATTGCAAGTTCTAATCCACCACCGAGGCAGACTTTGTTAATAGCGGCAATTATAGGTTTTTGCAAATTTAACATCTTTTTAATAAGTCCCTGGCCGAGATGACTAAATTCCTTTGCTTCTTTAGCAGAATTAATCTTTGCAATCTCCTTTATATCCGCTCCTGCACAGAAGAATTTACCTTTTCCTGTTATTATTATTGCTTTGGTATCATCTCTCTCTGTGAGTGAGTCAAGTGTATTACTCAATTCGTTTATTACTTGAGTGGAAAGCGCATTTGCAGGGGGATTATCAATTTGCAAGATGGCAATCTTATTTTCAACATCACAAGTGATATATTGTTCCTTCATGTTCTAATTATTTTCTAATCTTCCAGTATAAACGTCATATCTACTGTTACTCTGTATTCCGTTATCTTACCTTCAACAATCTTTGCCTTCTGGCTCACTACTTCTAAACCTGTTATACCCCTGAGGGTTTTGCTTGCCCTTTTAAGCCCTTCCTGTACTGCATCTTGCCAACTGGTTGGCGATGAGGCCGTTATCCTTGTTACCCTTGCTACTGCCATTAGAAATCACCCCCTTTCAAAATAATAAATTCCCAAATGCTTATAATTTTCTATTCTCGGCGAACTTTACGGTGAGCTGAAATTTTAACGAAATCTATAATTTCTTCAAGAGGTGTTCCTGATCCGAAGAGTTTTTTTACTCCCATTTTTTTCAGTGTTTTTATGTCTTCATCCGGTATGATTCCACCTCCAAAGACTCCGATATCCCTGGCACCCTTTTCCTTAAGGAGCTTTATTGCTCTGGGAAATACTGCCATGTGTGCTCCAGAAAGGATACTAAAACCAATAAGGTCTACATTTTCTTCAATTGCCCTTTCGATTACAGATTCGGGAGTTTGATGAAGTCCCGTGTAGATTATGTCTATACCGGCTTCAGACAAGGCCTTTGCCACGATCTTTATTCCGCGATCATGGCCGTCTAGTCCTGCCTTTGCAAGCAATACACGAATCTTTTTTTTTGTCTTCGACTTCCTTTTGATTTTAAGTTTTGACATTAAATCTATGGTAAACAACCATATCACTTTGTAGCACTACGAAGCATGAAAGCTATAGTCATTTAGATCTCGGATTCCCTGCCCGACAAATGGCAGGCGGGCCTGCGAGAGCAGGGTATTTCCTTCCTATCGGAAGGCGTCCTCGTCCGCCCTGGCGGGACTCCAAAGTTTATTTTCAAATTAAAAGACGAAAGAAGTATAATCCAAGGTGAAAACGATGCAAGCTGGCAACCGTAGTTGCATTGCGCGCAATTATAGTATTAAAATA
>JBHHYH010000020.1:0-45019 GCA_046757465.1 Candidatus Scalinduaceae bacterium
CACTGGTATCCTCTTTTGTCGTTTAATTATGACACAGTCTCCAAACCGTCGGGCAGGCAGGATCGAGGATCAATCTGTTTGATAGACAATAGAAAAATTTAAACTAAAGAGTCATAAAAATTCCAGGACATATTATATCATGATTTGTGTTCCAATTACGGCCAGAAGTATTGAAGATGCTATTTCTGAATTATCATTGGCATCTAAACATGCTGGTATAGACATAATCGAACTGCGCCTTGATTACATTTCAGAAATGGAAGATGCAAAAATATGTCTGGAAAAAACATTAAAAACCAAAACCAAACCAATCATAGTTACGAATAGACCCAAAAGAGAAGGTGGTAATTATGCCGGTAGTGAAAAGGATAGATTATGTTTGTTGCAAAAGGCAATCGAACTGGGAGCTGATTATGTTGATGTCGAACTTGATTCAGTCAGGCACATCACCAGACGAGATAGCAGTAAGTTAATTGTCTCTTATCATAATTTCAAGGAAACGCCTCATAATATAAACAAAATATACGAGGACATTTCTCAATGTAAACCTGACATAGCAAAGGTTGTTACGTACGCAAATGATATTACCGATAACGTCAGAATATTTGAACTTCTAAAGATTGCGAACGTACCTACCATATCTTTTTGTATGGGAGAATTCGGGCAGATAAGCAGGATTCTTACAAGAAGATTCGGGGGGTTACTAACGTTTGCTTCACTAAAGAAAGGTAAGGAATCTGCACCCGGGCAGTTAACGATTGATGAGCTTTCAAACATATATCACTTCAAAAAGACAAACAAGGAGACAAAGCTTTATGGTGTTGTTGGAAATCCCATCTCTCACAGTATAAGTCCGGTCATCCATAACTCCTCCTTCATAGAAAAAGGACTCAATAGTGTTTATGTCCCTATGAAGGTCTTAGATATTGAAACCTTTATTAAGGATTTCAGGAAAATGGATTTCCAGGGCTTTAGTGTCACAATTCCACATAAAGAAAGTATTTTACCCTTCCTTGATGATATCGATTACGTTGCCGGCAAGATTGGCGCTATTAACACTGTTGTAAATCAAGACGGAAGATTAACAGGCCATAATACTGACTGCATGGCAGCCGTAAAGGGTTTGGAGAATGGCCTGGAGGGAAATAAGGGTACCTTAAAAGATAAAAAAGTTGCCATCATAGGAGCAGGTGGTGCGGCACGGGCAATTGCCTTTGGTTTAAAAGAAAAAGGTTGTGATATAACTATCTACAATCGCACCCTCGAACGTGCGAAGAAGCTATCTGATGATGTCGGGTGTAAGCTCAGAAGATTTGAAGAAATTTCTGGGCTCAACACCGATATCCTCATAAACAGTACATCTATCGGTATGTTCCCAAATGTAGAGGAATCGCCTGTCCCCAAAAACGTACTAAGAGAAGGTATGATAGTGTTTGACGCTGTTTACAATCCAATCGAAACAAGGTTACTCCGAGATGCCGAGGGAAGAGGATGCCATACAGTTAATGGACTCACTATGTTCATTAACCAGGCGGCAGAACAATTCAGGCTCTGGACAGATACTGAACCCCCAGTAGAACTAATGAAAAATGTTGCAATGGATATGCTATGAATATTGTCCTAATTTTTTAGAGTTCTGTAGGGTGGGCAATGGCAGATAACACAACAAATTGTCATTCCCTGCCCGACAGATGGCAGGCGGGCCGACCTCTGATCGGGAATCTATTTTCGGATTAAAACCAACAGTTCTGTAGGGTAGGCAATGCCCACCTTACTAAGCCTTGTAAGGTAAATATCAATAAGTTGTAGAATTTCAGACATATTAAATTAGCAACTTTGAAGGATTAATTTCTATGAATATAGTCCTAATCGGTTTTAGAGGTGCCGGGAAAAGCACTGTTGGTAAACTTTTGGCAAATCGCTTGAAAAGGGATTTTATTGATACAGACGAGTATATTGAAAGCACTACCGGAAAAACTATCAAGGATATTTTTGAAAAAGAGGGAGAGGAAGGTTTTCGTAAGACTGAGGCCGAAACTATTGCGAAACTAAGCAAGATGGACAACAAGATAATAGCAGCAGGAGGAGGGGTTGTTCTTAAAAGCGAAAATGTAAAAAACTTAAAGAGTAATGGATTTCTGATCCTCTTAGAAGCAACTCCGGAAATTATCTATAACCGCCTAACACAAGATGAAAAGACAAAACAGCAAAGGCCTTCTTTAACAAATAAAAATCTTTTTGATGAGATCAAACACCTGATAGACAAACGCCAGCAGTTTTACGAAAATGCAGCCAATTACACAATAAACACCTCCTATGTATCCTGTGAAGATGTTGTCGAAGAAATAATCGCAGTTATCCGCAGCCTGACAAAACAATCGCACGAATTATAACATTTGTTGAGTTTTGACTATAATCCGTAACCTGAAATCATTCGTAATCTACAACCTGTAACCAATGACCTTAATCGGGTTACCTAATTACTTATCATTGATGTCCCTATTTACTCTATTTACATGATCCACTTTAATATTCCATGAGAAATTGTGGGAGATGTGTCAATACTAGAAATTCTTGTTCAATTTAGCATTGGGATGAGAACTGTGATCCCAGGATCTGATTGTTCCATCACAGCATAATGTGATTTCGAGTGTGCTTGAGGCTACTGTCTTACTTATGTCGATGTAAGTCGTCTTAATCCCAAGAAACTGCTCGAACTCAGATATCCAAGTGTAGCATTCTCTCTTGCCTCCGGGACATTCTGAATGACTAACTGTTCCCTTTGATTCCGTAATCGTGACCTTGTACGAGTATGGGGGCGAGACCCAAGTTTCTGTCCACTTTTTTCAAGATGTACCGGGTTTATTCATATATTCATACTCATCATATAGAACTTCTTCTTCGTGCCTTATCCTTGAATTAATAGCTGCGAAAAGTTTTTCAAACTCTCTCGCAAACTCCTCACCTAAAGCTCCCTCAGAATATTTATCATAAAATTCCAGTGCAACACTTGAGACATTCTCCATGTCCATTGCGAATAAATCTAATGTATTTTTTAGATCCTTATTATGTTCTGCTCCTTTTTTAAGAGCCGGATAAAGTTGCCCGTCTTCCTTATTGAGATGTGCAAGCAAACTCTCTTTTACAGACAGGAGTTTGGCTTGTCCTTCTTTCGAAAGAATACCAAGTTTTTTGACTTCGTTGAGTGTCGCAACGATTTCCGAATGTTCCTTCTTAAGTTCTTCAATCAGTGCTGACATTTTTTCCTCCTTTCCTTATTGGTTTTTTGTGATTTCGCCTAACTTATAATTCGGTTTCCCAATTAACTTATTATTTTACTCCTTAAGCAAGGATTGATTTATATTACAAAATATTTTCTATTAAAGATAGGCCCCGCAACCTGATCGAAGATCACTCGCTGATATTATATCAGCCATAAACAGGCGCTGACCCTACTTTCTCTACTTTCTCACTGAGCATATATATCCGCCCCCTATACTTTTGCAAGACCTTCCTATTTTCGACTAATCCACTTTATACTACTGCTGTGAATTTCGGAAGTGTAAACTCAATCTTTTTACCCATTATCTCAGAAGCATCAATAACCTCAATTCCAATTAGCTTCCCATCCTTATCAAAATCAGCATGAACCCCTGGTTTAATTGTTACAGTCTCCGCTGATTTTTTATCGGAATCTGCAAAAAATAGGTAGAGAAGGTCTCTTTCTGGGTCATACTCAATCTTCATATTACTATCCTCCTTTTATGAAAGTTTTACCATATCTTGCTTTGACAGTTAAAAAATTAATCTTATCTCCTTTTACTTTATAATAAACTGTAACTTCTTTTTCTTCATAATATTTTCCTTCCCAATAATTGTTATAAGGAAATATAAATACCTTTCCTTTAACACCTTTCTTTGCATCATTAGCAAACCACCCTTTACTTAATGTATTTTCAATTTCCTCTTTACTAATACCTCTTTGTAACATTCTAAGCTTTAAATGATGATGTATGTCAGTTTCATCGATATTCATCAACTCTCACCTCTCCAGCTTTTATTAAAGAGGGTTATATATTCTCTGCTTAAAATTATCAGGTCTATCCCTTATTATACATGAGTAATCAGAAGTTTTAAGACATCTAAAACCTTACTGTTAGTCAAGAGTATGCCTGTAAGATCTTGTAATGGCTCAAACTTATCAATACCTTCTGCAAGAGCGACTCTCTCCGCTATTAACTATACTTTATAACATTGGTGAGTCAACACTTTTAATGATTATTGCTGGAAAATGAAGTCTAATGAGATGTAATTTGGTAAAGACCAAATAAGGCGATCAAAGATATGCTTGATGAGATTGAATCATTTGTCAGTATATTAAATTTGATTTGATGGTGTTAAAATGTGATGAAAGAGGCTTGATGTTCCTTTCCGCCTGATATTATAAAAGAGTGGGTTTGGATTGCAATGGAAATTCATGTGGTTATTCGTCACTCATCCTTCTTCATTCGTTATTTGCCTGCCCCCAGTTAAATATGCTCCCTGAAGGAATATGCTGATTCCACCCTGAAGGAATAGACTTTGCATTCCATTGGGCACGCAGGGCTAGTTGCATTTCACGGGGTAAACCCCGTGCGAGCCCTCAATGCCCCAGCATCTTGCCTTCTTCCCACAGGAGCAAGCATTGGGGGCGAGTTTACGGGGTTATTCGTCATTCGTTATTTGCCTGCCACTTTAAGGTTTCTTCTTTTTAGGTTTACTGATAGTTTTCCTGGTACTTGTTTTTTGGATTTTCTTTTTCACAGCTTTTGGTTTAGTTGCCTTTGACTTTGCTTCTAAAATTTGGTCAAGTCTTTTAGAAAGCTCAGCTTGTTTATTTTCGAGTCTTTCTATAGCAATTTGCATTTGACTTTTTTCGACTTTTTTGGAAACTGCAGGTCGCTCCTTTAGCCATTCGTCTCTTTTATCCTTTGCAGCTCGAATACGCCATACTGTAGTTACAATACCAGCTATAAATACCATTATTATAATTGCTAAGATGTCAGTATTCACTTATTATCCTCCTTAAAAATGTTTCCAGATATTATCAAAATAAGTATAGAATTAAAGTACCCGCCCCCCATTCCTTGCTTCCCCGTCCTACCAAGTCATCCGGGCGGGCACAAGGAAGCATTGGGGGCGGTTAAACCCGCCACACAAGAGACTGTGTCATAATAAAGGAAATGCCTATTTTGTCATTCTGAACTTGATTCAGAATCTAATGATTTCAATAGGTTAGCAACCTTAGAGATCCCGAAACAAGTTCGGGATGACATTATGACACAGTCTCCAACTCGTCGGGTAAAAATGACAACTCTCCCGCGATATATTAGAATGTGGTAAAGGTGATTTGTAACTTCTGTTTATTGGTGGTTATTATAAAAGAGTGGGTTTGGATTGCAATGGAAATTCTTGTGGTTATTCGTTATTCATCATTTGTTAGGGGGGGACTACTCGAATCTCTTTAATTGAAAATGTTTTTTGTTTTGCGTGGTGGAGATGTGGTAAAACTTATCCTGCGGAATATAGATAAATGGAACGTCCTCCTCTCTGCGAAACATAAAGTGAGAAAGGATCATACGGTTTACGGCCCTGTGACCGATAATCATAATGTTGTCCGAGGGGTTGCTTAGGTACAGGGCTTTTTTGATGCCGCGATTTATCCTCTCCTGCATGGTGACATATCCTTCTCCCTCCGGATAGACATAATTGTACTTGTCCTTTTTCCTTGCAGAGAATACCTCTGGCATCTGTGTCCTGATTTTCTCGTAACTCATGCATTCGCAGATTCCGCTGTCGATCTCGTCAAACTCTGCCAGGGGAATGATGGTACAGTCTTCCTGAACTTCTTTGATGGGTACAGCAGTTTGATATGTCCGTTTTTTCTGACTGGTGAATATCAAAGGGCTTCTTTTCTTTTTAAAATAATTAGCAAGTGCCCTTGCCTGGGCCCAGCCTTTTTCAGTCAAATCCGAGTCTCCACCGATGCGGTCCTCCAGGTTATAGTATGTTTCACCATGACGGATCAGGTAAAGATTCTTTACCGTGTTTGTGACTAGGAAGTCCCTGATTTGGTCATAGTAAGGAATGATATCGGTGAGGCCTTCCCCTATGATACTGTTGTGGAGGGAATCGAGCCTGATGTAATTCCTTTCCCTTTCCAGGGGTTCCTCAATGGATTGGTAATAGAATATCCTTTCCCTGAAACACTTAATCGCTTCTTCCTTGGTTAGATGTCCGAATTCAGCCAGATTAATCTTTCTGAGTATGCTCGCACTGAGGATCTCCTCATCATTGTTCACACACTCAATAAACAGGATGAGGTGGTCATTTAACCTGGACTGGACCCTCTCCCTTCTAGCCCGGCTGACATTGGAAGCATCCAAAATTGCAACGTCTCCTACACTATTGAGAAACTTTTGAGCCCTTTTCATGTTGGTAAGGGCGATACGTTCCCTGATGGCAACCCCCTCACTGTTATTCGAATCGAAAAATTTGGCATAGGAAGTGTTCCCCCGGATCATCTTTCTTCTCAGATCACCGTTGTTGAATATTCTGGTCTTTACAGATTCATGCACCAGGCTTTCTTTGAGTTTGGTCGCAATAGTGGACTTTCCCCTTGCCGGGAGACCTACCATCGCAATATACAATCGATTGTCTTTCATGGCATTTAATTATGAGTCTTGATTGTGTAATCAATCAGGCCTTTACTTAATTTATAGTAACAAAGTAACTAATCATGTCAATCAGTAATACGCTGATAACTTTAGAGGGAAAAATGCCCGCCAAGCGTCAGACTGTGTCACAATTGTCATCCCGAACTTGTTTCGGGATCTCTTAGGTTGCTAAGTTATTGGAATCATTAGATTCTGAAATCGGAGATCCTGAATCCAGTTCAGGACCTGGTTCAGAATAACAAAATGCCCTTTTTCTGGATTATGACACAGTCTGCGTTTGGGCGGGAAAGCACGGCGGGTAAACTGGATTCTCGATACTTGATGCTTGATGCTCGATGCTGGAAGGCTGGCAGATAACCTTTTAAAAACTCTATAAATGGTCAAAATATTTTTACTAAAAAACTAAATTTCACCTGGCTTTTTTCTCCAGATTATCAATAAACTCCTGGTCAACTGGATGTCCCAATTCTTCAGCACGCCTCATATGTTCTAACGCGAGGTCAAATTGTTCGGTCTCATAATACGTTTCTGCTAAACGATATTGAATCTCCGGGTCCATAGGGTTTATGGATACAGCTTTTTCAAACTTTATTATGGCTTTTTTATACCGTTGCTTATCGCAATATGCCTCTCCGAGATAATAGCATAAATATGGGTCATCCGGATTAAGCTTTGTGCCTTGTTGATATAAAGCAATCGCATCGTCAGTTAAACCTCTATCCAGGTAGACTGTCCCAAGATTAATATAAGCATCTATAAATGCTGGATTAAGTTCTATCGCCTTTTTATATGCAGATATGGCCTCGTCAAACATCTCTTTATCTACGTAAACGTTACCAAGATTGTGATGGGTTTCTGCATCATCCGGATCAATCTCAAGCACTTCTTTAAATTCTTCGATTGCCTCATCAAGCATTCCTTTATCGTAATATTCATCACCTGTGATCGAGAGATCATCTACCGATGTTTCTTGAATTATTTTATCAGATTTTATTACCCCAGGCATACCTTCTAAAATCTTTTCATCAGCAAACGAATCAATTTTGAGAGTCTTTGTGTCTGCAGCTGCTGTATCCGTTATTGCAGATTCATCTTCAGTTTTGCCCGCCAGTCTTTTTTCTCGATATACCTGACTAAGTTTATTAAGGATGTCGTCACGAGGTTTTATTTCAAATGCCTTTTTATATTCGGATATTGCTTCATCAAGCTTGCCTTCCTTAAAATAGTTATCTCCGAGAGTGATATACTTATTAATATCATCCAAAGTTGATTTCTCAGGAATTTCAATGTATTCACCCTCTTGCTTTAATAATTTGTTATAGATCGCAAATTCTTTTGCTGCCAGCTTGTCCTTCCCCTCTTCCCTGTAAGCAAATCCCATATTATAATGTGCATAAGTAAGGTCAGGATTAATTTCTATAGCCTTTTTACACGCAGTAATTGCAGCTTTGTATATCCCCCTCCAATTGTATGCATTTGCAAGGGCAACATATACCTCCGCCTTTCCTTGACTTTGCCCTTCTTCAAACAAAGGTAGAGCCTTCTTAAATTCAGCAATTGCCTTATTTATAAGCCTTGTTTCAAGATAACCAATCCCTCTCTGGAAATACTCCTCGGCCTTTTGAGCAATACAAGATTCAGATAATACAAGACTAAGCACCAGAAAAATCAAGGTTATCTTTAATATCTTCATAAACTAACTCCGTTCACTAATTTATCTGCAGGAAATAAAAGGCTACCCGCCTGAATGACCTGGTCGGGCAGTCCCGCCAAGCAAGAGACTGTGTCATAATCCAGAAAAAGGGCATTTTGTCATTCTGAACTTGTTTCAGAATCTAATGATTCCAATAACTTAGCAACCTAAGAGATCCCGAAACAAGTTCGGGATGACATATTATGTGTTTTCTCTATTGTGACACAGCCTCCAACTCGTCGGGCAAGAAGTCTTAACGCCATTCACATTTAAACTTTTGAAATCTTCTCGTTCAGGGCCTTAAGCAGATCGCTTATTTCAACCGGGTGTATTTTCGTTGCCTGTTCAATTGTAAATACTTTGGCAACCGTCTTCCTTGCAACAGGATTACTGAGTTGTTTAAAGCCAAACTCCAAGAATACATCTAATGTCTCAGGATACTGATCAATCGCATCATAAATTTTTGTGTTTTTTGTTATCTCCCTTAATCTTTCCTTTGGCTCTTCTTCATCCTCTTCCTCGGCATTCATAGTCTTCCATATGTTGTATCCAAATATACCGATTGCTGCAAGCTCGATCCAACCCGAAAAGCCAATAATAGAATAATAAAAACCTCCTGATAGTCCAATCAATATTTGAGTAGATACTCTTAAAAAACAACCCAGGTTTATGAGAAAAAAGGTCACATCTGAAAGCCTTACACTGTACATATTAACACCCTTAAACGTCGGAACCATTTTTGAAGCATATCCTATAATCATCATAGTAATGAATCCAACGGCAAGTGCATGGTTAGCCGCACCATGGAATAAATACTGCGCTTCTGAAAATGCCTCTAAAAAAGGCTTAGCCCCAAGGATAAGTACTCCAATAATCAACCACACATAAGCAGCCCTGATCGTCTTTGCATAGCTCCTGTCCATAACAACATCTTCAAGTTCCTTGGTTGATCTCTCAAAGACCCTGATACCATAAACAAATGTCAAGAGACTGAAGGCTACTACGTAAATTGTAAAATAGGAAGCCTTCAACAAAAATGGGAATTGGTAATTTAAGATATTCGTAATAAAATAAAAAGGGATAATTAAATTTAACAACCAGAATGTAGTATTAACAGCAGTGGATCTGGGTGTCTTTACATCAAGGAAGGCATACACAGTCCTAATATTTACAGCGAAAATGAACATGAAAACAAAACCAAGAATAAACATATGTACAAAGGGACTGTAAAATGTTCTTGGAATCTCATGTGAATTCGTGAAAAACATATACACATCCATAAAGAAATTTATAATGCTACAGACCACAAACCATAATACTCCAACCTTAATAAACTTATCATATATTTCAATCTTTTCCTTACTTGAGAATACGGTACTAAATATAATGTAAGCAAATGTCAGGACTGCCCCGCATTCCAATAGTCCTGAAATAGGGAGGAGAATATTTGTCGTTTCATTTGCATACGGTTGCGCAAAAATCCTTATAACGGTTCCAGTCACCATCAACCAGAAGCTGGTAGTTGTTAATTCACGATATCTAAGTTCTGTGTTCTTAACCCTGGGCACTATATAGTACGCAAAGCCAATAATACAAAGACCTACCCACCCAAACAATTGAGCATGCCCGTGCGCCTGAACAAGTGGGTGGAGTACAGACCGAAAATCTCCTTTTGCACCAATATATGTTAATATAACGGCCCCAAAGGTAACACCTACCGTCAATGTCATTAAAATAGCCGTTTTGACAAATCTTTCATAAACCTTGTCTTCCTTTAACTCTATTGTTTCGACGTTTTCATCCACTCCTCTCTCAACAGCTTCTTTCAATTCTTTAAGAATTTCGTCGTAATCTACCTCATGTGCCTTTGCGAAGAATGCTAAAGGCTCGTTAGGACCTCTCACGCCTCCTGCAACAACCAGGTTGTATTTTCTGAATACCGAAAGTGTTTCGGGGTGTTTTTTTACCAGGTCTTTAATTATCGTATTCCTGTTTATTTCCATAGTACTTTAAAATTTAGCCTTTTCTCGCATGATTGTACAAAATTATCTGGATTTTTTAGTGTAATGAAAATATGGCAAATATCAGTAGCGGAAACCCTAAAGCTTTCCGCTACATTTTATTCAACATAAAATGGAAATCGGATTCCTTGCGAAAGCAAGGCACCTCCCTTTCGGGAGGCGTCCTCGTCCGCCCTGGCGGGATTCCAGAGTTTATCTTCGTGTTAAAGCCAAAAATCATAGATAGCTATTGAAACCCCTTTCCTTTAAGACATCAGTTAACTTTTTAATATCTTCTGCATTATCTTTGTTGCAAACCATAGTAACATCCTTTGTACTTACTATAATCATATTAGACACATTTATGGTTGTTATCAAGCGTTCCTCGTCTCCAACTATAATGTTTCCATTCGTATTAATCCCACAATGTTTACCCAATATCGTATTATTATTTTGGTCTGGTTTATTCAATCTTTCCACTGCGAGCCATGAACCAACATCGTCCCACCTGAAATTTGCTTCAACTATTTTCACATTTGATGTTTTTTCCATCACTCCATAATCTATTGATACACTTTCAAACTTCTCATATTCATCGCGAATCACACTTGACTCATCAGGTGTGCCGACTGATTCTCCAATCTTTGTTAATCCCAATGCTAATTGTGGCATAAGGGTCTTTATGTTTTTCAGTATAGTTTTCACAGACCATACGAAAATGCCGCTATTCCAGTAATATTCACCGCTTTGGACAAAGTTCTCTGCCGTGGTATGATCTGGTTTTTCCTTAAAACATATTGCATCATAAACCCGGAAACCATCGTAATTAATCGCCTCTTTACTTCTTTGGATGTAACCATAATTTACAGAAGGTTCCTTCGGCTTAATTCCAAATGCAACCAGTGCATTTGCTTCTGCAGCTAGTCTTTCAGCACAACGTAATGCCTTTAAAAAAAGGTCAGAAGGTTCGATTATGTGGTCAGCAGTCATTATGGCCATTGTGGCGTTGGCATCCTCTTTAGAAATTATGGTTGCAGCAAGACCAATACATGCAGCGGTGTTTCGACCAAAAGGTTCCGAAATAATGTTCTTTGCCGGTATCTGCGGCAATTCCCCTTTGATGCCATCAGCCTGTAAAGATGTTGTTACAATGTAAATATTGCCAGGAGAGATTTCAGTCACAATGCGGTCAATAGTTTGCTTAATCATAGTGTCCTCTCCCGTAATCTTTAAGAGTTGTTTTGGCCTCTCCTTTCGACTCCAGGGCCAAAACCTCGTACCTGAACCGCCTGCCATAATTACGGCATATAACATGGGATAACCTCATAGTGCAGCAAAGCCGCAACCAAGTTTGAAGTGACTAAAGTGATCTAAAATGCCTAAAGTTAATATAATATCTCACTGTTAATTTTCGCGTGCGTTTTTCAAGCTCTTTAGAAAGTTCTTTGTTATCTATAACTTTAGCTCACTTTAAACTTTAGGCACTTGTAACTTTTTATGACAAAAAAAAACTTCCTAAAAAAATAAGTTTTTACAGGGTAATACTATAAACTCATGCCGAATAGTGATAGGAAAGGATTGCGGAAATGGCAATCGCAGACGTTTCCACTCGAAGGATACTCTGGCCTAAACTAACAAATTCACACCCGGCTTCCTTTGCCATTCCTATCTCTTTCGGCGTAAATCCCCCCTCCGGGCCAATCAAACTAATTATCTTATTTACTCTTTGATGTTCTTTCAATATATTTTTTAAATTATTCGAAACAGATTGACTACACGCAAAAAGAGAAATATCATAACTTCCCACACTCTTGAGGATATTCCCGAAATTCATAACGTCATTGATCTCTGTTATCGTATTACGGCCACATTGTTTTGATGCCTCAACAGCAATTTTTCTCCATCTCTCAATTTTTTCAGAACAACTATCCTTAAACTTCACAATGCTACGTTCATAATGTAACGGAAATAACTTTTGAACTCCTAATTCAGCACATTTCTGAATCAGGAAATTAGACCGTCTCCCTTTAGGAATTGCGAATGCTATGTCTATTCCCACATTACTTTCCTTGCTTACGGCTTTGATTTGACCAATCTTTACTTTAACTCTACTTCCTTTTACTTCGATGATCTCGGCACTGCATTCATCTCCCATGCCATTAAATAAGACAATCCGATCACCGATTCTCGACCTTTTAACACGCAGCATATGATGAGTCTCTGAACCATCTATCCATATGTCTTTCACACCGGCATGAAATGGGACACAAAAACGACTAACACTCACTCTTCAATCCTTTATAAGAGGAAAATCAACAAAAACAACTCTTAGTTATGGTTTGATGTATTTGGAAATGTAGACTGTTTGAATAGATCGTGATTTTTTAAAAACCTCATGACACTTATGTCATTCCTCAGATTAATTCAACTCCCTTAATCTGACTAATGGCTTGCCCTGCCGGGATCATTGGAAATACATTTTCTTCTGGATCTACTCTAAAATCGATTACGACAGGACCATTTATTGAAATTGCTTTTTCGATTACGGGCCTGACATCTTCCTTTTTTTCAACCAGAAAACCGGCAGCGCCATAGGCTTCTGCTACCCGCACAAAATCAGGATTACCATCCAGTTGTGTATGCGAATACCTTTTGTCATAAAATAGCTCCTGCCACTGCCTTACCATCCCGAGGTAGCCATTGTTCAGGATGGCAACCTTAACGGGTAACTTATAATTCACAGCAGTACTGAGTTCCTGAATATTCATTTGAAAACTACCATCGCCTGCAATGTCAATAACGATTTTATCCGGACATCCAAGTTGGGCGCCTATTGCTGCCGGAAAACCGAACCCCATAGTTCCTAAACCACCAGAAGATAAAAAACTTCTGGGATCTGTATAGGTATAATATTGGGCTGCCCACATCTGGTTCTGGCCAACTTCAGTAGTGATAATTGCCTTACCTTTGGTGGCTTGACAAATTTGTTCAACTACGTATTGAGGTTTTACATCGTCATTTGTATTATTATAAGACAAGCGATATTTCTTCTTCCATTCCGAAATCTTTTCAAACCATTCTTTTCGGTCAACATAATTAACATGCTTTATTAATTCTGTTAAGATGTTTTTTGCATCGCCAACAACCGGGATATCAACCCTGATATTCTTACTTATAGAAGTTGGGTCTATATCTATATGAATAATCCTTGCATTAGGAGCAAACTCATCTATCTTACCCGTAATCCTATCATCAAATCTTGCTCCAATTGCAATTAATAAATCTGATTCGTGAACGGCATAGTTAGCAGGAACTGTTCCATGCATTCCTAACATCCCCAGCGCCAGTTCGTTGTCCTCAGGAAAAGCTCCGAGTGCCAACAGTGTAGTGTTTACTGGCAAATTGGCCTTTTCTGCAAGCTCAATAAGCTGTTTTGAACTATTTGAACTTATAACTCCACCACCTGCATAAACTACGGGTCTTTTTGACCTGTTTATTGCCTCTGCTGTTATTTTTATCTGTCGCATGTTACCTTCATACGCTGGCTTATATCCAGGTAGATCTACCTTTTCAGGAATATCTCCATCCCATGTATCTATTGTTACGTCCACAGGCAGGTCAATAACAACAGGACCTGGCCTGCCTGTTGAGGCAATATAAAATGCCTCTTTAACTACCTTTGCTAGTTCTTTTATATCTTTTACCAGATAATTATGCTTTGTTATAGGGCGTGTTATACCGGTTACGTCAGCTTCCTGGAAAGCGTCACTGCCTATAAGATGTGTTTTAACCTGACCAGTTATAGCTACCAGAGGTATAGAGTCCATACTGGCTGTAGCGATCGCAGTTGTTAGGTTTGTTGCGCCAGGACCAGATGTAACGATACAAACACCTACTTTTCCTGTAGCCCGAGCATAACCATCAGCCGCATGACCTGCTGCTTGTTCATGACGTGTCAGTATGAATTTTAAGTCAGCATCAAACAGGGCATCGAAAAGTGGTATAACGACACCACCCGGTATGCCAAAAATGTATTCTACACCCTCTTTTTTTAATACATCAATTAAAATTTGTGAACCTGTTCTAGACATCTTTTCAAGTGATTTTGTTTACTAAAAATAATATCTATCCAATAATTTGAGTCAAGCTAATCCAAGCCTGAAGACTAACTAGCTTATTCATGAAGTAGCAGGATGCTAAATCCTTCTTTCTGAAACGTAGGCGCTGAGGTAAAGAGATAATACCTACTTCAGCCGACAAGTTATTGAGCAAGTAAAAATTACCTTCCTTAAAAATACTTTAATGAATAAGTATAGCGTGTGATTCAGGATATGTCAACTTCTTGATCGGTCATTTGAATTGATTTATAGGAATGTTTTTATACTCTTTTAGAAACTTTCCTCTCCAAATTTACTATCTTTACCTTCGTAATCATCTGCATCTGGTTCGTCAATCTTGGCAGGTTTATATCCTGGTTCTTTTGCTTTCTCAGTTTCCTCTTTATATGCAGCAAGTACCTTTTGTTCAATCTCATCACGGCATTTAGAATTTATTGGGTGTGCCGTGTCAGCATATAATTTAAATTTCCCGCTTGAGTCTCCTACTGGATGTCTTTCGCTTAGTTTATTACCACAATCATTACAAAATCGCGCACGGAGGTGATTTTTACAACCACATTTAGGACATTTATCGGTAAGCTTTCTACTTGGCATAGCAACAAAAGCCCCTTTATATCCCTCAATGATCTTCAAATCTCTTACCACAAAATCATCGTCAATTGTAATGCTACAAAAAGCCTGTAAGCGATTCTTTTTTGCCTCTGTTAGTTTTACTCTGACCTCAGTAATATTCATAGTAATAAATCTCCCCCTTGCTTACCTTGTTGTCTGTGGTATTATCGTATTTGCAGCCACAAATACCTTCCCCATACCTCTTAATTCAATTTGATTCCTAATCATCTCTGCCTGATTTCTATTGCTGCACAATCCGTAGATAGCTGACCCGCTTCCTGAAACTAACAAACCACAAAAGCCAAAACGTTCTAATAAATTTTTCATCTGCAGCAAATCAGGATATAGGGAAAAAATAGTTTCTTCCAAGCGGTTAAATAGCAGCTTACCGATTTTCTCAACGTCCGTGTTCTCCATTGCTTTCGCAAAAACGCTAACATCTTTTCTGTTTTTTGTCAAGTCTATTTTCAGGTTACCATATATCGCTTTTGTACTAATTTCCACATGGGGAAAAACGACAAGATAATTCAATTTGCTTTTTACTTCAATAGGATATACCTTCTCTCCCCTCCCCCTGCATAACGATGTCTTGCCTTTTATAAAAAAGGCAACATCTGAACCTATTTTGGCAGCCAACTCCATAAGCTCTACATCATTAAGGCCAATCCCCCATAATGAGTTCAATGCCTTAAGAGTTGCTGCAGCATCGCTACTCCCACCACCTAAACCGGCTCCCACCGGTATTCTTTTCTCTAACCGTATTGCCACCCCCTTTTTAATGCCACATTCTCTCAGAACAAGCTCCGCAGCTTTATACACAAGATTGTTCTCATTTAAAGGAATACTGCTGTTTTCACATTCAAGTTTTACCCCTTCATCAATTTCTTCAAACTCGAGGGAGTCTACAAGATCAATCTCCTGCATCACTGTTTCAAGTTCATGATAACCATCGTTCCTCTTACCCAAAACCTCCAAAAACAGATTTATCTTGGCTGGAGCTTTAAGGCTTATTCCATTAATAATTTCCTGGTTGTTTTTCCTCACGAACAGAACTTATTAGCTGAAAAATTTACCTCTGATAATTTTAAACCGAATTTGTTCTTAAAAAAGTAAGCTGTGTGTTACCGTACCGTCTTTCATCAAACACCTTTAACTGTTTGAAATTTTCTTGACTGACTATTTGTTTCTTATGGTGCTGAAGTACAACAATTCCTCTTTCATTTAGAATTTGCCCGGAAACGCACTCATCAAGAAGAGAAAAGACCTTTTCTCTATCCTTACTATCTAAATCTATTAACTTATATGGAGGAGCTACCAGTATAAGGTCAAATTTCATACTTTTATCAGTTAAGAACGTTGATAAAGCAAAAACGTTTTTTTTAAGAACCAATGTCCCTTCCAGGAACCGTGTGTCTTGAAGGTTTTTTTTTATAACCTGAGCAGCGTGCATATCATTATCAACAAACAAACACCTTTTTGCACCACGACTGAGTGCCTCTATTCCCAACGACCCGGTACCTGCGAATAAGTCAAGAACGACACTGTCCACTATAAAATCACCTAATATATTGAATAAGGATTCCTTTACCCTATCTAATATTGGTCTTGTCCGTTTGGTACTTAAAGCTGATAATCGTGCACCTTTTGCTTTACCTGAAATAACACGCATATCAATTCTCTTTTATTAAACAAATATAATTTAAGTTCACGTCAAATTGTTAGCACCTGTCTTCATCACAAGTTTTGTCGCTTCGGCTAAATTTTCTGGTGAGCTACCTGCATCAATCCACCAGCCATCTAATACAGAACATGTCATTGTACCAGCTTTTATATACGCATTGTTAACATCAGTAATCTCTAATTCCCCCCTATCCGATCTTTCAAGCGTTTTAATAATATCAAATACACGGCTATCATACATATAAATACCTACAACGGCATATTGTGATTTAGGCTTTTTAGGTTTTTCTTCAATACTAATTACTTTGTTTCCGTTTAGTTCCGGAACACCGAAATTTTCTGGATGTGAAACCTTTTTTATTAATATCTTAGCGCCTTCCTTCTGTTTCTCAAATTCCCCCTTCTCCCTGATTATGTCTTTTCCAATAACATTATCCCCTAGAACAATCAAAACCTTCTCACCATCTGCAAAATCTTCTGCAAGTCTCAATGCCTCTGCTATTCCGCCCTCACCTTCTTGATACGTATAGCTTATATCTTTTAAACCAAATTGCTTTCCATTACCAAGAAGTCTGAGGAAATCACCCGCATTATTCCCGCCAGTAACAATCATAATATCCTTAATTCCAGCATTAATTAACGTTTGTAAAGGATAGTATATCATCGGCTTATCATACACAGGTAATAGATGTTTGTTAGTAATCTTAGTTAGGGGTAATAATCGAGTGCCGAGGCCACCAGCTAAAACAATTCCTTTCATCATCCATCCTTTCTACGCCAATTGTAAGGAATTTTGTCGCCATAAGGGTCTATTCTAAATTCATCTGGGTCTTTATAATTATATACCTCTGTAGGACAATTAATTACTATACTTTCCGTTTCGCTGATGCATTTAAAACCATGATATACAAGAGGTGGAATCTGAATTAATTTTGGATTGTGAACTCCGATGAAAAATTCATCTATTTGAGTTTTTGTTGGTGAACCTTCACGGGGATCATAGAGTACCAATTTCATCATTCCGGATATTACGACTAGATTATCAGTTTGTTTCTCGTGATAGTGCCACGCCTTTACAACACCTGGATAAGCAGTAGTTGCATATATTTGGCCAAACTTAATAAAAAGGTCGTCATCCGCACGCAACATCTCCATTAGACGGCCACGTTCGTCTGGGATTGCTTTTAAATCTTTTATTTTGACTCCGGCTATCATAAAGACTCCTAAATGAAAAAATCCTATCATATAGACCTTCACAGTGCAAGTGATTTTAAGATTATCAACCCTATTAAAAACAATTTGACTTTAATATTTGCATAAATTATAATTTGAAAAGTAAAGTGAACTATACCTATTTTTCAGAGGTTTTAAAATGCTTAAGGACATTAAAAAACAATTAAATCCATTAAGGAACCGGCTACTTTATTTAAAGGACTCTCTTTGACCTGGAGGCTAAAGAAAGTGAATTAGAAAATCTTGAAAAGCAGCTGGCAAATGCAGATTTCTGGAGTAATAAAGAAAAGGCACAATCTACAATACAAAGACTTAAGGTATTAAAGGAATTAACGTCTCCGTTTCGGGAGTTACAAAAATCATTAGACGATATTACGGATTTATCGGAACTTGCAGAGGGTGAAGAAGACGAAGAATTAGAAACTGAGGTTGCAAAAGACCTGCAGTCATTCACACAGAAGTTAGAAAAGCTAGAAATTCGCATGATGTTAAGTGGAAAGAATGACTGTAAAAATGCATACCTTAACATCCATGCAGGTGCTGGCGGTACAGAATCATGTGATTGGGTATCAATGTTATTGAGGATGTATAGTAGATGGGCAGAAAGGAATAAATATTCCATTGGGCAGATAGACCTTTTGCCGGGCGAAGAAGCAGGGATCAAAAGTGTAACGATTCTTGTTAAGGGTAGTTTTGCATATGGCTATTTAAAGTCAGAAGTTGGTGTTCACCGTCTGGTTCGTATATCACCATTTGATTCTAATAGCAGACGTCACACTTCGTTTGCTGCAGTTGACGTAATCCCTGAGTTAGACACAGACATAGAAATAGAAGTTAACGAAAAGGATTTGAAACTGGATACTTATCGTGCTTCTGGCGCTGGAGGACAACACGTCAATAAAACCTCTTCTGCAGTTAGAATTACGCACATACCGACCGGCATAATAGTACAATGTCAGAATGATAGGTCTCAACACAAAAATAAGGCTACGGCCTTAAAGATGTTAAAATCAAAATTGTACCAACTTAAAGAGAAGGAACGCGAGAAGGAACTTGCCAATGCATATGATGAAAAGGGTGAGATTGCATGGGGTCATCAAATAAGGTCTTATGTCCTCCAACCTTATACTATGATAAAGGATTTACGAACAGGAAAGGAGACACCTAAGACGCAGTCGTTTCTTGACGGCGAAATTGATGATTTCATCACAGCATATCTAAAATGGAAAATTGGAAAATAAGAATTTATTGCTTATATTATGGACAATTTAAAACAAACCGATCCTGAAGTATTCCAGGCAATTCAGGAAGAAACAGAGAGACAGCAAAATCATATTGAATTGATAGCCTCGGAAAATTATTGCAGCACTGCAGTGCTGCAAGCTCAGGGTTCCGTAATGACTAATAAATACGCCGAGGGTTATCCTGATAAGCGTTGGTATGCGGGATGTGGAAAAATAGATATAGCAGAGAAACTTGCCGTAAAACGTGCAAAGGACATCTTTGGAGCAGAACATGCTAATGTCCAACCACACTCAGGCTCACAGGCAAACATGGCGGTTTTGTTTTCATCTCTTAATCCTGGAGATAAGATATTAAGTATGGACCTTTCTCATGGCGGGCATCTTACACACGGTTTCAAAAAAAATTTTTCTGGTCAGTTCTACGAAAAGATAACATACGGTGTAGGCAAGGAAACAGGATATATTGATTACGAAGAATTAAGGGAGATTGCAAAAAAAAATAATCCTGACCTCATAATAGCAGGTGCAAGCGCTTATCCAAGAGAATTAGACTTTGCAAAATTTAAGGATATTGCGGATGAAGTAGGTGCACTATTTTTAGCAGACATTGCTCACATTGCAGGCCTCATTGTAGCGGGCTTACATCAAGACCCTATTCCTTACGCAGACTTTACAACCACTTCCACACACAAAACACTCAGAGGCCCAAGGGGAGGATTAATACTTTGTAAGGCTAAATATGCTTCAAGGATAGACCAGTTTGTCTTTCCTGGTATTCAGGGCGGACCTTTAATGCACGTAATCGCAGCAAAGGCTGTTGCATTCAAGGAAGCTAAAACTAAAGAATTCAGAGAATGCCAAAAACAAACTATTAAAAATGCAAAAAAATTAGCAAATGAGCTAAAAGAAAAAGACTATAAGATAGTCTCCGGGGGCACTGATAATCATCTTTTCCTTATAGACCTTACAAATAAAAATGTATTTGGGAGAGAAGCACAGGAAACTTTAGAAAAAGCAGGCATTATCCTTAATAGAAATATGATCCCTTTTGACAAAAGGACCGCAAACGATCCAAGTGGCATAAGGATAGGTACTCCTTCAGTTACGACACGTGGTATGAAAGAACCGGAAATGTCACAAATTGCTGACTGGATCGATCTTGCACTCAGTAACCATGAAGACGACAACAACCTAAAAACAATTAAGAGTAAAGTCACGGAACTATGTGCTACTTTCCCAATCTACAATACTAATGCAGTTTTAGTAAATTAAAAATATCTTTAGGAAAGAAGCCCTCCCAAAAAAACAGTTCATTATAAAGCACTTCAAGATACATAAACTAAACATTCTATGGATAAGCAAAATAAAATATTAATTTTAGGCACAGGTGGATGGGGAACTGCACTCTCTATTTTATTACATAATAAGGGGTTCAAAGTAACGCTTTGGGGGTCAACCCCTGACTATGTTGAGTTTTTAAAAAAACATAGAGAAAACACAAAATATCTCCCGGCTATTAATATACCATCCGATTTAAATATAACCTCAAATATAGATGATGCACAGAATGAAGTTGATCTTATAGTAGCTGCAACACCTACACCTTATACCAGAAAAGTTTTTAAAAACCTTAAGAATTACTACATTCAGGGAACACCCATTGTAAGTGTAATTAAAGGTATAGAAAATGAAACACTTATGCTGGGGAGTGAAATAATTAAAGATGTTTTAGGAAAACAGCCTATTGCATTACTCTTAGGGCCAAGTCATGCAGAAGAAGTTGCAAGAAATCTACCAACGACTGTTGTTATTGCATCTGAAGAAATGGAATTAGCAAAAGAAGTTCAAATTACTTTTATGACGAACCGTTTTCGGGTCTATACTAATACCGATGTGATAGGTGTCGAACTCGGGGCTTCCGTTAAAAATGTTATAGCAATTGCGGCTGGAATCTGTGATGGACTTGGTTTCGGGAACAATTCAAAGGCAGCCTTGATAACAAGGGGGCTGGCAGAAATAATCCGTCTGGGTGTAGCAATGGGTGGTCAGATAAATACATTTTCTGGACTTACTGGACTTGGAGATTTAATAACTACTTGTGTCAGTCCATACGGTAGAAATCGCTCGGTAGGCGAACAAATTGCTAAAGGTAAAAAATTAACACAAATATTGGAAGAAATGGATCAAGTCGCAGAAGGAATATTGACAACCAAGTCAGTGTACAAACTAGCAAATAAATTTAACTCTGAAATGCCTATTACGAGGGAAATCTATAACGTGCTCTTTAAAGATAAGGATCCAATGAAAGCCGTGAATGAGCTTATGGTTCGTGATCCGAAATCAGAAATAGAATATCTACCCTGAATTGAAAATTTAGTACTAAATCAATCAATCGGTAATGGCGGACTTTGCATAATTTCTACAGGCTTGATCGTTTCATCAACAATCTTTTTTGTATTACCTACATTCAATTTTTCAAAGAGAAAAACAAACTTATCCTCAAGTGTTGCGCTAATATTCTCCCTAATATTACCTGGCAAATTCCAAATTTTCTCTTTAAAGGGACCAAAGGCCTTTTTTCTTGTCTTATAGATAAATTGTTCGTCTGTTTGTCCCTCCTTCCTTTCCTCGGCACAATTCTTTTTTAAATAATCATATATTTCTTCCCTTAAATCTTTGGGAAATTGCCCATTTTCATAAATCATATTCTGAAATTCAGTAGCCAGGTGTACTTCTGCAGTTCCTGTTTGTGGAAATTTATCAAATGCATCTCCAGGTAACGTGGATGCACCATGTTGCACAGCTCCACTTAGTCCATACTCGTCCCTTGCCACCTTTGAAAGCCTTTCTAAGGTATTAAAGTCCAGTTTTACTTTTGCAACGCTTCCATCCGGTAATGGAACACCTCCGTGGGTGGTACCGGTCTGCACACTTATTTTGCTAATCCCTTTTTTTTCTTCAATTGCTTTAAGATAGTTATCCATATACACTCTTAGTTCTTCCTCGGTACTATTTTTCCCACCAACCTCCCCTATCTCACCACCAACTGAGACTATAATGCCGTTAGGCTGGTTTTCGCGAATGTACGAGGTAAGCTTCGCCGCCAACTCAAAATTAAGTCTTTGTTGCTCTACTATATCTGTTTTACTCAAATCAACCAATGTAGAGGTGTCTATATCAATATTGTAGAAATCTGCTTCTAGTGCCTCCTTAATTAAATCTCTCACCGTGTTATATTCCTTATCAGGATCTTTAGCGTATTTCTTTGCGTTTACCTGGAAATGATCACCTTGTATAAAAATCGCTCCCTCATGACCCTCTTTAATTGCAGCAGCATGTACTACTGCTGCATATTCAGATGGTCTCTGCTCTGTATATCCTATTTCTGATTTTGCTATCTCAAAGATGAATGCCCCCACATTGTTTTTTCTCGCAGCCTTTATGATCGCCCTGGCCACATCATAAGTTAAACCTCTTATGTTAATAGCAGGTACTGTAAAGCCTGTATATTCACCTTTGCCCATCCTTTCGTACAACCCTTGAATTGAAGCCGGTATTATACCCAGAGCACAACCACTTTGCCTTATTATCCACCTTGATATATCTTTCAAATCACTTTTTTCATTAAAGACGGCATTACGCACCAAGCGATCCAATTTTTTTTTCCGATAAAGGGTTTCGTTTACAACATTTATTTTGCCTCCTAAATGAATCTCAAGAACACCTTTAATATATTCTCTTATTTCTGAAATCTGTTTAAACATAATTTCCTATCTCCTTTTCAACTTTTACTATGTTGTATAATCCGCCACAAATTTTTGATAAGTAAGCACATCTTCCTTACTTCCTATAATCAAAGGCACTTTTTGATGGAGTTCAGTTGGCTGCACATCCATTATATTTTCTTTACCAGTAATCGCCAATCCACCTGCCTGTTCTACAATAAAAGCTAATGGAGATGCTTCATATAATAAACGCAATTTACCTTTGGGTTTCTTCGGGTCTTTATAATCGGTTGGATATAAGAATATACCACCATAAAGTAGATTTCTATGAAAATCTGCCACAAGAGAACCTATATAACGTAAAGAATATGGCCTGCCTGTTGCAGGGTCTTTTTCTTTAAGATAACTGATATATTTTTTTGTTCCTTCGTCCCAAAAATTAGTATTTCCTTCATTGATACTATAAATTTTCCCTTTTGTTGGTATTTTTATGTCCTCATGTGACAAAAGGAATTCACCTACGCTTGGGTCTAACGTATAACCATTTACGCCCTGACCGGTTGTGTAAACCAACATTGTACTGGTACCATAAACTATGTAACCTGCTGCCACCTGATCACGACCCTTTTGAAGGCAGTCTTCAAGTTTTCCGTTTTCACCACCTGTTTTTTTGCGATGTATGGAAAATATAGTCCCAATGCTCACATTGGCATCAATATTAGACGAACCGTCAAGTGGGTCAAAGAGTAGCACATATTTACCTTTGGGAAATTCGTCTGGAATGGGAATGGCTTGATCCCTTTCCTCTGAGGCCATTATACAAAGATGCCCCCCATGATCCATAGCATTATACAATTTGTCGTTAGCATATTCATCCAGCTTCTTCACTTCCTCACCATGAATGTTTTTGTCGCCAGTAAGACCAAGGATATCCACAAGGCCAGCCTTGTTTACTTCCCTCGAAATTACCTTTGCTGCGTATATTAAGTCCATCAATAACCCAGTAAGGCTACCTGTGGCTTGAGGATATTGTCTTTCTTGTTCAATAACATGTCTTTGAATACTTATTCCTTTCCTGTCCATAATGACACCTCTCTTGAATTGTTTATGTTTCAGAAATAGTTTTATGTCTATTATGTTTGAATATATGCTTTAGTTAATCAAGAGTTTGGAATAAAACTTCAGGTCTGTCTACAATTTGACTACAATAGAGAAAAGATTTTTCAATATTTCTCTAATATTAAGGTAAATCATTCATCTATTAATATCGGGGCGACTGGATTCGAACCAGCGACCTCTTGAACCCCATTCAAGTGCGCTAAACCAAGCTGCGCTACGCCCCGATTATAAAATTCCAAGAACAAACTAAAAAATAAGTCGTTTATAAGAAGTCAACTATAAGCCATTGATTTAAAGAACCTTATTGTTTATGCTATACAACAAACTATTTCAAAGGGATAGTCGGTATTTAACTACTAACAATTCATTCATAAAGAGTATACTAAAAAGAATTTTAGCCGAGCTAATTACTTTTGTCAATAACTAAGAGGTAGAGTAATTTAAAGTTCTTTTACTATGACGATTTTGTTTATTTATTTTGACATTATGTTAATATTAACATATAATTTATTTTTGATAAATTTTTAGGATTTTTTAATAAGTTGATATGATGAAAAGAATTAACAAAAAAACACAAGGAAAAAAGCCCAAAAGTCTAAAGCCCAGGAAGACTACATTCTCTATAGGGTATCTTCTTCTTTTTCTTGTAGTTTTATATGTTATACAAATGTTTATGTCACCCAAAGGAGAGGAACTTTCCTATAGTCAATTTAAAAAATATTTAACTAAAGGAAAGATAGTTGATTGCTCAGTAGGGGAAAAAATAATCAGGGGCCACTATTATAAAGAGTCGTCTTCTGAAAAGGGCAAAGCTGCCTCCTTCGTGACCATTCCCATACATGATCCTAAGTTAATTGATGAATTAGAAAAACAAAACATCAATTTTAAAGGGGAAACCGAAAACAATTTTCTCAAAAACATGCTAATGTGGTGGCTCTTCCCATTTGCAATTATCGCAATAGCCTGGTTCTTTATTTCAAAAAGAATCGGTGGAATGGGAGCACCTTTTATGTCATTTGGAAAAGCAAAGATTAAGTTATATGCCGAAAAAGATGCGCAAAAAACTAATTTTGCCGATGTTGCAGGTTGTGATGAAGCTAAGGAAGAACTAAAAGAAATAATAGAGTTTTTGAAATACCCGCAGAAATTTCAAAAACTTGGTGGCAAGATCCCAAAAGGTGTTTTACTTGTCGGACCACCAGGGACTGGAAAAACACTTCTAGCAAAAGCGGTTGCAGGCGAATCTGGTGTACCCTTCTTCTCCATAAGTGGATCTGATTTTGTAGAAATGTTTGTCGGTATGGGGGCCGCAAGAGTACGTGACATGTTTGAGCAGGCTAAGCAGAAAGCCCCTTGCATAATCTTTATTGACGAACTTGATAGTGTAGGAAGACAACGTGGCGCAGGCCTGGGTGGTGGCCATGACGAACGTGAGCAAACACTTAACCAACTATTAGCCGAGATGGATGGTTTCTCTTCACAAAAAGGAGTAATCATCATAGCGGCTACAAACAGACCAGACGTCTTGGATTATGCCTTGCTCCGTCCAGGAAGGTTTGATAGACAAATTACCGTTGACAGACCAGACTTAATCGGAAGGGAAGCTATTCTAAAAGTACATGCAAAAACTGTTAAGGTAGCGCCTAATGGGAATCTTAAGACAATAGCAAAACGTACTCCCGGCTTCTCAGGCGCTGACCTGGCTAATGTTATTAATGAAGCAGCATTGCTCGCTGCGCGACGTGATAAGAAATTTGTTGAAATGGGAGAACTTGAGGAATCAATAGAAAGAGTTATAGCAGGCCCTGAAAGGAAAAGCAGGGTAATAAGCGATGAGGAAAAAAGAATTGTTGCGTATCATGAGTCAGGCCATACTCTGGTAGCAGCGATATTGCCGAATACTGACCCCGTACATAAAGTATCAATTATAGCCAGGGGGGCCGCAGCACTTGGTTATACACTACAGCTCCCCAGCGAGGATAAATATTTGACCAAAGAATCTCAAATACTGGATACTTTATGTGTTCTTCTTGCCGGACGTGCAGCAGAAGAAATTGTCTTTAATGAGTTATCCACCGGTGCGCAAAATGACCTGGAAAGAGTAACAAAACTCGCCCGAAATTATGTATGTAAATTTGGCATGAGTAATGCGATCGGTCCACAAACGTTTGGAAGACAATCTGGAAATATCTTCCTAGGACATGATCTTGTTCAGGAAAAGGAGTACAGTGAAAAAACAGCAGTAGAAATCGACAATGAGGTTTCCAGAGTAATTAATGAATCTTATGCCAAAGCCAAATCACTAGTTGAAAAAAACAGGGATAAGCTAGATATCCTTTCCAGGAAACTTGAAGAAGAGGAAGTGCTGGAAAGCAATCAAATACTTGAATTATTGAATCTTAAAAAAGAAAGAAAAGAGGAGGAGACTGAAGAAGAAAAGATTGCAATCGAAAACAAGACTCAATAGTTCATTTCATCCAACTACCTTATAGTTTCTGTTTTAACAACATTAGGACATATGCATTTCCTACCAACGCGCTCAAACAGCATAGTCGGACAAATATTATACCACTCCATTATTCCAAGAGAACAGTTTAAACAATGCCATCAAAAGTTCATTAAATTCGATAAATTATTTTCCTAATTAGAATTTATTATGAAACTACTACTAATCGGACCATCCGTGTATTACGATGACGGCTCTATTTTTGAGAAACAAAGGATTTTATTTCCCAGAATGAACCTGATATATCTTGCCGGTTTAACTCCCAAAGACGTTGAGGTAGAAATTGTAGAAGAATTGGCGGAAGATATAGATTTTGAAACAGAATGCGATCTTGTCGGAATAACAGCCTTTACCTGTCAGGCGCCAAGGGCATACGGGATAGCAAGTGAATTCAGAAAAAGAGGTAAAACCGTAATTATGGGAGGTATACATGTTTCAGCTCTTCCATCTGAGGCCATTGAACATGTAGATAGTATTATTATTGGTGAAGCAGATAATTTGTGGCCAACTGTTATTGACGACTTTAAAAATAAGAAATTAAAACGTGTTTACGAGTGTTCTCAACTTCACAATTTAAAAGACCTTCCCAGCCCACGGTATGACTTAGTTAAAAAGAAAAATTATATAATGCCTTTTATGCCCGTTCAAGCCTCAAGGGGTTGTCCACATAATTGTGATTTTTGCACTGTTACAAAATTTTTTGGTGGTAGTTACAGACTCCGTCCAATCGATGATATCATTCGAGATATAAAGGCCTCAGGATCAAAAAGGATAATATTTGTAGATGATAATATTCTTGCAAACAGGAAATATGCAAGGGAATTGTTTACACGATTAATTCCTCTAAAAATTCAGTGGTTTAGTCAGTGTACGGTAAATATAGGACGCTTTCCAGACCTCTGTAGGCTGGCAGCAAAAAGTGGCAGTTTGGGCGTAGCTGTAGGCGTTGACAGTATTAGCCAGGCCAGCCTAAATATAGTTGGTAAAAGACAAAATAAAGTATCCGATTTTTATAGATTATTAAAATCTGCCAGGAAAAATGGTCTCTCAATATCTTTATCGGTAATTGTTGGATTGGATGGCGATGATAAAGATATTTTTAACGGTACGGTTAAGTTTATATCCCGTATTAAACCCTTTCTAACCGTTTTAAATGTACCGATACCTTATCCCGGGACAGGAATGGCTAACAAGCTTGAGGTTGAGAATAGGCTATTGCATAAAGATTGGTCTAGATATAGGGGAGTAAATGTCGTTTTTTCACCAAAACTTTTGGATAGACGTCAACTTGAAACAGAAGCCCTCTCTATGTATAAGAAATTATATACCTTTAAGTCTATTGTTATTCGAAGCCTTTCTCAACCATTACGGAATATCCTTCGCACATTTTTATCCAACATAATAATGCGTAGATCTATCTATGAAGTTTAATAACCCACAATTTTTTGTTTCTCATTGTCTTGACTACGCTTATAGTACATTCTAGTACTCTGTCCTGGTCCAAGACTCATTACTAAAGAAGAAAGATGATAAAAATGAATAGAAATGGTAAACCCATACTAAAATGTCGCGGTTGTATCCTTAATCTAGGTGAACGTTGTGCTGTTTATGTAGACCCATATAAAAGGTGGTATCACTCAAGGTGCCTTCATTACAATGATAAAGAATTTTACAATGAATATATAGAAAACTTAAAAAAAGATTCTTAAGAGGCACCGAGGGGACGTCAAATTCGCGTGAAAGCTGTCAGCTATACAAAAAGCGCAATATACCGCACTTTAAAGTAAATCTGATATGAAGTTAAATATCTTGAAATTACAGACGTTCAACTTTTGGAGACTTGCAGTTGTTCTAATAAACCTTTTGGAAGTTCAAAATTAGCATATACATTCTGAACATCATCATGATTCTCCAACGCTTCCGCTAAAGAAATAACTTTTCTACCGGTTGTTTCATTAAGCTCGATGAAACTATTTGGAATCATACTGATTTCTGCTGAGACCAAATTAATTCCCTCCCTTTGTAACGTATTTTTGATATTGTTTAAATCCTTCGTATCACAAGTAATCTGATATTCATCACCTACAACTTGTAGGTCTTCACCTCCTGCATCCAGAACAAACGTCATCAGTCTATCCTCTTCTATACCATCAACATTAACAGTTATCATTCCCTTTTTTTGAAACATCCATGAAACACAACCCGGTTCACCCAGATTTCCCCCAAATCTTTCAAACATCTTCCTGATCTCTGGTGCTGTCCTATTTTTATTGTCGGTTAATACCTCTATCATTATTGCAACACCACCGGGTCCATAACCTTCGTAAATACATTCAAAAAGCTCAGAATCACCGCCTAATTCTCCTGTACCTTTAAGTATTGCACGTTCTATATTATCCTTGGGCATATTTTCTGCTTTAGCTTTATCTATTGCATATTGTAATTTTATATTCATTTCCAGATTACCACTACCCTGCCTGGCTGCAGAAGTAATTGCCTTTGCTAGTTTGGAGAATATCTTCCCTCTCTTTGCATCCGCAGCACCTTTTTTATGTTTTATACTTGACCAATGTGAATGCCCGGACATCTCTCTTTTATCCCCACAAATGTAAATACACTGCCATTATCATTGAACTTGTTTACTAACAAGTCTTTCTCCTGATTTTAACCTCTCCACCGAATATTCCATCACTTCCAGATCCTGCAGTTTTTCAAGTTTCTTTTGGATTATTCTTACAGCTTTAAGCTCACGAGCGGTTTCATATATTAAATGTGATGGGAGCCCTTTTGTTACCTTTTCCCATTGTTTTAATGCAGTTTCCCATCGTTTCTGCGCCTCTTCCCAAAAACCAAGAGAATAATACACATCTCCTATATGCTCCACAATCTCCGGATCTTCAGCATATTTTGACGCCTCAATGAGTTTTTGCAAAGCCATCATAATTTTTTTGCTATCACGTTCAGTTGCAAGCTTATAATATGCCCAACCTAAACTATCAAGATACGCCCCATTCTTAGGTTCAAAACTTAAAGCCTTTTCTATCAAACTTAATGCTTCTTCTAATTTTTCTCCCCTTTCAACAAAAAAATACCCCAGAAAATTACTTGCCTCATGACAACCAGGGTCTGTTTGCAAAACTTTTCTTAATACTTTTACAACATTTTTATATTCATTCATCTCGTAATACACATTTGCCATCAAAAGGTGTATTTCTTTGAACGCCTCATTATCTTCATTTGTTATATTAGAAATTGCAGTTTGCAATGTCTCAATCGCTTGTCTATTTTTACCTTTCTTTTGAAACAGTTGACTCAATACAATATATTCCCTAAAATTTGTGCTCCCGTCACCTACATTCTCTTTCAGTATTTCAAAAGCCTTTTCTCTCTCAAATTCCGCCATTTCAAAATGTCGTACTTTTTCACATATGTTAGACAAACTAATTCGCATAAACCAGGCCTCAGGATGCCTCCCGATAAAAGTTTTTAATTCAGCAATTGCATTATCATAATCCTCTAGCTCTTCATAACATACTGCAAGATAGAAGCTTATAGATTCAAGATCTGAACCACTCTCTTTGACTTTAATAAATTCTTTTAATGCTTCTTCAACTCTTTTCCTCTCTAAATAAATTTGACCAAGTTTATGATGAATCCTAGCCGGTTCATTTGTCAATTTGGCATCAAGTATTTTTTTATATGTACTTGTTGCCTTTTCTAAATCACCTTTTTTCAAATAAAGATTTGCCAAACGGTGTAACATGTCAGCTATAAAAACTTTGTCAATATCTTCCAATGCACAACTACCGGCACGTTCATATTCATAAACAGCTTTTTTTTCTTCACCTTCGCTCTCATATATACTACCAAGCGTATAGTGAATACCAAAATCATTAGGCTTAAGTTGTGCAACCTCCTCAATGTGGAATAAAGCCTCGTCTTTTTTATCCAATTGAAAGTAACATGTCGCTAACAAATTGTGTATTTTTTCAGCATGTTGATTTGACTTCAATGCTTTTTTTAAGGACCCTATTGCCTCTTCCCAACGGTGTTCTAGCATAAGATAATATCCCGTGCAATAATTCGCATAAATCTTAGCCTCGTTACGTGACAAAAAATCAGTTTTGCTGCGTTTACTGAACTCCGCCAATACTATTTCGCTTCCGTATGTAAAAATACACACAAAAAATAACAAGAAAACTATATACTTTGCTTTCAACATACTATACCCCGATATTCTACACCATCAGGAAAGATCTACGTAAGATACTTTTTTCGTAATACTTATAAGAGTTATCATAGATTCATCAAAAGATTTGGTATTAACTAAAGAACAACCTTATTGAGTGGATATTCAATTATTCCTTCTGCACCAATTCGTTTCAGTTCAGGAATAATGTTTCTAACCACCGATTCATCCAAGATTGTCTCTATAGCATAGCCTGCATTTTCTGCAAGAGGGGAAATGGTAGGTTTTCGTAAAGCAGGTAACTTCTCTAATAAGATGTTTAAGCCTTCATTTGATATATTCATTTTTAACCCCACCTTGTCGCGTGCAATTATGGCTCCCTGAAATAATATTGCTAGATTTTCTATCTTTTGCCTTTTCCACGGGTCTTCCCATGATTTGTGATTAGCAATGAACACGGTAGTGGATTCTATCACAGTATCAATGATGCGAAGATTATTCGCTCTTAAGCTGCTACCTGTCTCTGTTAATTCTACAATTGCATCAACAAGGTCTGGCGTCTTTGCTTCTGTAGCACCATGGGAAAATTCAACCTCAGATTCAATACCCCTTTCTTTAAGATACTTTTTAGTAACATTTACTAATTCTGTTGCTATTCTTTTACCCTGAAGATCCTCTACTGATTTAATTGGGGAGTCCTCTGGAACTGCAAAAACCCAGCGAACCTTTGTTAATCTTTGTTTTGCATATATTAATTTTTCAACAAATTTTACATCAGAACTCGCTTCTTCCACCCAGTCTTGACCTGTTAGGCCAGCATCTACAATCTCCTTTTCAACGTAACGTGACATATCTTGTGGACGAATTAACCTTATTGACAATTCTTCATCATCGACTTTGGGATAGTATGATCTACTGCTAACATAAACCCCATAGCCAGCCTTCTTCATCATATCAATTGTCGCTTCCTGTAAACTTCCCTTTGGTATACCTAAACGTAATGTTGCCATAATTTATGGATGTTAGCATTTTATAATGCTACTTGTCTTCATTAACCGCTTTTTCTATCAATTGTAAAATATGATTGCTTTTTTTCTCTGTATCATCCAAATAAAAAGATAATGATGGTGTATTGCGCATCTTTAAGCATAATGCCATTTCTGATTGAATGTACCCCTTTGCATGTTTGAGAGCATTTAGAGTTTTCTTTTGCGCTGCTTCATCACCATGGATTACTACATAAATCTTAGCCATCTTAAGGTCAGGAGAAGGGCTTACTTTAGTCACTGTTACCAAACCTATTCTGGGGTCATGCAATTTATACAAAATAATCTTACTAACTTCTTGCTTAATAATTTCTCCAACCCTTTCCATTCTCCTTGTCATGACTTTTGAATATATTAAATCAATCCCAGTTCATAATCAACTAGATCGATTTGTGGGAAAAACCGAAAAAAATTTATGAGTGATGATAACGTACTATTAACATATTGCCTATCTGTTCCAACCATTGCCACACTAATTATTGAGTATTTATGGTTATCTTGTGCATTGGTTTCAGAAATCGAAACATTGAACTTATTTCTAATTCTATCCTTTAAGCCCTTAATTATACGGCGTTTGTCTTTTAGAGAACGAGAGCTTCTAATCACTATCCTAATACTTAAAGTCCCTACAACCATGATGAGCATTTCTCAGTCTTTTACTCATTATTCCGTATATATCGTTCATTAACTTAAAGTGCGTGCAACTTCTTGAACTTCATAGGCCTCTATTATATCACCAACTTTAATGTCATCAAATTTTACAATCTTAATGCCACACTCATATCCTGCATTAACCTCTTTTACATCATCTTTAAGGACTCTTAATGTTGCGAGTCTACCATCGTATAAGATTACGCTATCTCGTATCACCTTTACCAAGGAATTCCGCATTATCTTACCACTTTTCACATAGCAGCCTGCAATATTTCCAACTTTAGACACCTTAAATATCCGCCTTATCTCAACTTTTCCAATCGTTTGCTCAACCCTCTCAGGCTCTAACATACCCTCCATAGCAGCCTTTATGTCGTTTGTGGCATCGTATATAACCTTATACAGCCTTATATCCACCCCACTCTCC
Organism: Candidatus Scalinduaceae bacterium; assembly: GCA_046757465.1. Classification (GTDB taxonomy): domain Bacteria; phylum Planctomycetota; class Brocadiia; order Brocadiales; family Scalinduaceae; genus Scalindua_A. Next base: position 32,963 of record JBHHYH010000020.1, read on the forward strand.
TCTGCAAGTATGCTTGCCCTGTCTTCAGGGATTACATGGAAACCAATTACTATTGCATCAGAAGCGTCCGCAAGCAGTACGTCAGACTCTGTAATTCCACCAACGGCGCTATGTAAAATTCTAATCCTAACCTCTTTAGTTGAAAGTTTCTCCAGCGATTTTTTAAGCACCTCTACTGAACCTTTAAAATCTGCTTTTAAGATTATCTTAATTTCCTTAACATGTCCTTCTTCAATCCTTCTATACAGATTGTCCAGCGTAACATGTTGACGCCCAGATAGAGATATTTCCCGAATTTTCTTTTGCCGTTCCAACGCAATTTCTCTAGCTTTTTGAATATCTTTGACTACATAAAATTTGTCGCCTGCCTCCGGACAGTCAGATAACCCCGATATTGCAACAGGTGATGATGGCCCAGCTTCCCTTATCTCTTTCCCACAATCATTATATATAGCTCTTACTCTTCCGTATGCCTGACCACAAAAAATAATATCACCCCGATGCAGCTCACCATCCCGTACCATTAGGTTTGCAATAACACCTCTGCCCTCATGGATTTGTGCTTCTAACACAACGCCCCTGGCTGATTTTTTTGGATTAGCCTTTAACTCCAATATCTCTGCTTCTAATAATAATCCGTCTAAAAGAGCATCAAGCCCTTTCTTAGTAACAACAGATGTCTCAATCATTTGAACTTTTCCACCCCAATCTTCAGGATTCAAATCTAATGATGCTAGTTGTTGCTTCACTTTTAACACATTCGCCTCTGGCTTATCTACCTTGTTTATGGCCACTAGAATGGGTACTTTAGCTGCACGTGCGTGATTAATAGCTTCTTCCGTTTGTGGCATTACTCCGTCATCTGCTGCAACTACTAATACAACCAAATCTGTAACATTTGCTCCCCTTGCTCTCATAGCAGTAAAAGCTTCATGTCCTGGTGTATCTAAAAAAACAACATGTTTCCCATTAGTTTCCACGCGGCAAGCTCCAATATGTTGAGTGATTCCTCCAGCTTCTCGAGATGCAATATTGGTCTTTCTGATACCATCAAGTAAGGATGTCTTCCCATGGTCTACATGACCAAGAAAAGTCACTATAGGGGCTCGTGGTTTCAAATCATCTGCACTTTCAGCTTCCTCCTCGAGCACAAATTCTTCTTCAATGTCTTTTGCCTGTTTCAGCTCAACCTCAACACCGTACTCTAACCCTACCATCTCTATAACATCACTATCCAGAGTCTGATTTATAGTAACGCAGATATTATGTTCCATTAGCAATTTTGATATTATATCGCTAGCTCTTACGCCTAAAATCTTAGATACATCTTTAACTGAAGCTGGTAATTCTATCGTAACTTTGCCCTCTTTTTCTCTGAGAGGAATAGGTTTTTTAACCTTAGGAATTTCTCTTGCACGTTTCTCAAATCTTTTTGCCCTTCTAGGTAACGAGATCCTTGTTACCTCTTTCCATCTTCCTTTGATTAAATCTTCTCTTGCCCTTTGTTTCCAAAGGGGGACTCGTCTGCGTTCTTTTAAAGCTGTTTCGCTCAGCACGGTCTTAGCAGTTCCTTCATCCTTCCCTTTTTTGTCATTTTTATCTATCTTTGAAACATGCTGTTTTTTCTTAGTAGAAGTACCTTTTACAACTCCTTTCACTAACTTACTTCGTAGTAGGTTCACCTGTTCCTCTGTCAAAGAGTTTGCATGGTGTTTTATATGCTCAAACCCATATTCTTGACATTTTTCTATCAAAAAACTACTTTTTAAATTCAGCTCTTTAGCCAGTTTACTAACTCTTGTCATAATTATTAAAAGACTCCTTTAGCGGTAACTTTTGTATGCTCACTCCTTGTTTTCCTTGCTTTTATCATCACCAGTATCTTCATTTAATACCGCTTCTTCAACTTCTTCACCTGTTGTTTTCTCAGCTTCTTCTCTTTCCCGTTCTTGTTCAAGTTCTACCTCGGTAATTATGTCTATATCCCAACCTGCTAATTTTGACGCAAGCCTTACATTTTGGCCTCTTTTGCCTATAGCTAACGAAAGTTGATCATTCGGGACCACCACGGTTGCAATATGATTTTCAGGTGATAACAAAATTCCCGTAGCCTCGGCAGGCTTAAGGGTATTAGGAATTAAAACTTCCGGCTCATCATCCCAACGAATAATATCTATTTTCTCGCCGTTTAATTCATCTACAATGTTTTTAATTCTTATTCCTCTCACTCCCACACACGCACCCACACAATCAACGTTCGATTCGTCCGAATATACAGCGATCTTAGTTCTATAGCCTGCTTCTCTTACTAACCCCTTTATTTCAACAATCTTTTCAGGTATTTCCGGAACTTCTAGTTCGAATAGCTGTCTTACAAAACAAGGATGAGTTCTCGAAAGTAAAATTTTTACTTTATGGCCTATTTTTTTTACCTCAGTAACGAGACATCTTATCCTTTCGCCAGAATGATAGTATTCATTACTAATTTGTTCTGACTTTGGAAGATAGCCCTCTATTTTGCCAAGATTTACAACCATGGTAGGCCCCTCAAAGCGTTGCACTATTCCGCTTACAATCGTACCTTTCCTGCCGATATAATCATCATAAATAACATCTCTTTCTGCCTCTCTAATCTTCTGAATTATCACTTGTTTGGCAGTTTGCGCAGTTATTCTTCCCAGATCCGAAAGGTCAATCTCACGTTCCCCTCGTAATGCAGTAATCTCTCCTGTCACCTTATCAATCTTAATTGAAATTGGTTCTTCTGTCCTCAGATGCTTTCTTGCTGCGGACTCTAGTGCAGATTCAATACCCTGGAACACAATGTCTTTATCAATATCTTTATCCTTGTGTAACATGTCAACTAACCGTAGTAAGCTTTCTTTATCCATATAAAATCCTTCTCTTATAAATATCTATATAAATAAAAAAAGTGGGTAAATTCCCACTCTTTTCTGTTATAGCTAAACAACCTACACCGTTGAGACTTCGTATGCTTACTTCAACTAAACGCTCTCATTGGCTCTTAGTTAACCTCAATATCATAAAATAATTACGCTAAAAATGAGTAAGGAATACGTTTGCCGACCGTATAAGTATCTTGTAACTTTATTCACTCGTCTTAAGACTTCAAAAAATAAATAAATAGGTTCTACAGTTTCTTCCTGATTAAAATTGATAATAACAGAAAAAGCATTTTTGTCAAGCGCATTTTTAGTTTCTTAATTTCTCTAAGTAGCTTCTATAAAGAGTCTTAATTAAGACAAGTAATTGACATAAATTTTTTTTCTGTTAGACTTAGTCAATTAAATAAGCAAACTAAAAACAGTCTAATTTATACTAATTTTGCTGCTGTTTTATTTATCCCGCAAAAATATTCCGATTGTGCTCTTTCAAATATATCTGGAAAAGGGAAAAACATGTGGGAATAAGCTAAGTAATGAAAAATTGGCTTTGCAATTCAATTCAAAAACCCATAAATGAATACTTAAAAGTATTAACCTAACACAATCCTAAATGGTATTAATAATAGATAATTATGACTCTTTTACATACAACCTTGTACAGCAAATAGGGGCGCTTGGCTCACGCATAGAAGTAGCTAGAAATGATAAAATTACACTTCCGGAGATTGAAAGCAAAAGTCCTAGTCATATTATTATTTCCCCCGGACCGTGCACCCCAAAAGAAGGGGGTATATCCAATTCCGTAATTAAGGCCTTTGCAGAGAAGATCCCAATACTAGGCGTTTGTCTAGGACATCAATGCATCGCATATACTTTCGGTGCTAAGATTATAAGAGCAAGAAGGATAATGCATGGCAAAACATCCATGATATACCATGACAACAAAACAATATTCAAAGGCTTAACTAATCCTTTCGAAGCCACCCGTTATCATTCTCTCATTGTAAATAAAGAAACACTGGCAAGTACCCTTGAAATAACAGCATTTGCAGATAAAGATGAGATAATGGGTATAAGACACAAAAAATTACCATTAGAAGGAGTACAATTCCATCCTGAATCTTTTTTAACTACACAAGGATCAAAGTTAATTAAGAACTTTTTAGATATCTAACCTACTGAAACCATACTTTAATCTTTTTTATGAAAACTTTTATAAATCAATTGATAAAAACTATTGAAGAAAAAGGCAGTTGCTCCGTTGTGGGACTTGATCCACAATTGGAATATATCCCTGATGAAATTAGAAAAACAGCTTTTAAAAAAAAAGGAAGTGGGCTAAAAAATGCAGCCGAAACAATATTTGATTTTAACAAACAAATAATTAATATAATTCACCCCCACGTGGGAATTGTTAAACTTCAAATCGCATTTTATGAACTGCTTGGATTCTGGGGCATTAAGGCATATTCGAATACGATAAAATATGCTAAAAAAAAAGGCTTAATAGTTATCGGTGATATAAAAAGAGGAGATGTCCCTCATACCTCGGAAGCTTATGCTGTTGCGCATCTTGGGGGTATCAAATTTAATGGTAAACAAGAAACTCCCTTTGAAGTAGACGCCATTACTGTTAATCCATATTTAGGGTCTGATAGTATTTTACCTTTTATCAAACTAGCCAAGAAAAATGGTAAGGGAGTATTCATCCTTGTCAGAACTTCTAATCCCTCCTCAAAAGAAATTCAGGATTTAAAATGCAAAAATAAAAAAATCCATCAAATAGTCGCAAATCAAGTAAATAGATGGGGGAAAGACTTAATCGGTGAAAAAGGCTATAGCTCCATTGGCGCCGTGGTTGCCTCAGTAAATCCGAATATTATCTGTAATCTCAGGCATATTATGCCGAATTCATATTTCCTTGTACCAGGCTATGGTGCACAAGGTGGGCGTTTAAAAAATATCATGAAGTGTTTTAATCGCGATGGGTATGGTGCAATAGTCAATTCTTCCAGAGGAATAATATACGCCTATAATCGCCCAGCTTGGAAGGAAAAACACGGACTCAAAAACTGGCAATGTGCAGTAGAGGAAGCAATTATTAAAATGGACAAAGAACTAAAAGAAGCAATAAGACATGTCAAAGGACACCCAGGTTAAAGAATTTTACAATAAGACCATGTTATCACGATGGATAATCTCATCATAAGGTTTAGAACCTAATGTTTTTCTTATAAATGAAGTGCGAAGACCTTTAATTTTTTGAACCTCTTCTGACGAATAATTTATAAGTCCCCTTGCTATTTCTTTGTGCCTCTTAACACTTAGTATTGAAACCACATCTCCCTTAACAAAATCCCCATCAATTTTTACTATGCCAGATGGTAATAAACTTTTGCCTTTTTTTTGTAAGGCTCCCGATGCACCGTTATCTATATAAATTTTCCCCTTTGGTCTCGCAATAAATCCTATCCATCGCTTGCGGCTATCGATTTTTTTCTTGTTCTTGTACGGAATAAATAATGTGCCTATATCATCAAAGCCCATTATTCTAGACAAAACATCTGGCTGTCTTCCGTTAGCAATTATGGCTGCTTCTCCGGAACTAGTAACAATGCTTGCAGCTTCAAGTTTACTCTCCATACCGCCAATACCCTCCTTTGTCTTTAATTTGAATGCAAGCTTCTTAATATCATCTGAAATCCCATCTACAACAGATAGAACATCGCTCTTTTTACCAGAAGTAGGAGGCTTTACATATAACCCATCAACAGAAGATAAAAGTATCAGCAATTCTGCACGCAACAGGTTTGAAACCAATGCTGACAGGATGTCATTATCGCCAAATGTTATTTCCTCCACTGATATAGTGTCATTCTCATTAATAATTGGAATAGCCCCGAGACTCAACAAGGAATGTAATGTATTGCATGTATTTAAATATCTCTGCCGGTCTTCAAAATCTTGCCATGTAAGGAGCAATTGAGCAGCATGGTATCCTTGCTTTTCAAAACATTCATTGTAAATTTCTATTAACTTCCCCTGACCAATTGCAGCAGCTGCTTGCAACTCTGGAAGAATATTAGGCCTTTTATGACGACCTAACGCACTGATCCCAGCCCCAATTGCACCAGAACTTACAACTACCACGTTATAACCAGCAGAATAAAGCCCAACAATCTGCCTTGATAGTTCCATAATTTGATTCTTGTCCAAAAAACCATCTTCATTTGTGAGCACACGCGTTCCAACCTTTACCACAATCTTGCTTACATTTGATAATACTTCTTTTCGGATATTCATAATCTCAATAACCTTATCCTAAGACTTTATCAGAAAAAACTCTTGACTTCTCTAACTTTTTTGATATTATCCCGAAGAATTTATAAATTCAATACAAATCTAAGGAGGAAGAAATGGCAAAAAAAGGCGGAAAAAAAGAAATACTTGTTGTCGCTAGTAAGGTTAGAGAATATGTAAAAAGTAAAAAATGTAATACATCTGGAGAATTCATTAGTGAACTGAGCAACTCTGTTCATTGTGCAATTGACAAAGCGGTAAGTAGAGCACGAGGTAACGGAAGAAAGACTGTTCAGGCTAAGGACGCATAATATACTAAATTCATTTCGAGCCAGTTGTTATTTTTTCTTTAAGAATCTCAGTTAAAATTTTGGGATTCGCTTTGCCTTTAGTCATCTTCATAGTTTGGCCTATCAAAAAGGTTAAAGCATTCTTTTTGCCACGCTTATAATCTTCTACCGCCTTTGGATTTTTTTCTATAACATTTGCTGTAATTGTATTAAGTTCATCAACATCACTTAATTGAGTTAAATTCTTTTCGTTGATAATAGACTGTGAGTTCTTACCTGTATTAACCATTTCAATAAAAACTTCCTTAGCAATCGCATTTCCAACAGTTGATTTCTCCTTGATTAATTCTACAAGCATCTTTGGTGTTACAGTAAATTCTTGAATGTTAATCTTCCGCTCATTTAATTCCCGAAGCACATCGTTGATTATCCAATTACTCAACTCCTTTGAATAATTTCTAGCTAACTTTACACACTCTTCAAAATAATCCGCAAGAAATATATCTTCTGTTAGAACACCTGCATCATAATCAGAAATAAGATATTCTTTTACAAATCTTTGACGCTTGTTAACAGGAAGTTCTGGAATTGTTTTTTTAGTTGCATCGATCCATTTCTGATCAATCCATACAGGAACCAAATCAGGTTCTGGAAAATACCTGTAGTCATGGGCTTCCTCTTTAGTACGCATTCGTCTACTTACAGCGTTAACCTCATCCCACAATCTCGTTTCCATTAATACTTCCTTACCCTTATCAAGCAAGTCACTTTGCCTGGATATTTCGTATGCAAGCACCTTTAAAACGGCTTTCATAGAGTTGAGATTCTTTATTTCTACTCTATTACCAAAAACCTTTGCACCCTTTTCACACAAAGATATGCTTGCTTCGAATCTTAAAGAACCTTCCTGCATCTTACAATCCGACACACCTATATAAAGTAATATATTCCTAAGTGTTTGCATATAGCTTTCTACTTCTTCAATGCTTCTCATGTCAGGCTCGGTTACTATTTCTAATAAAGGTACACCCGCCCTATTGAAATCAACCAAGCTATAATCTGCATCAGACTTTTCGGGATGTATAAGCTTGCCCGCTTCCTCCTCTAAATGAACGTTATGTATGCCAATTCTCTTTTTTTCCCCTTTGACGCTTATATCTACGTAACCGTTATTGCCAATATTAAAGTAGCTTTGCGAAATTTGATAATTTTTTGGTAGATCAGGATAATAATAATTCTTTCTGTCAAAACTGGCAAACCTTCCTATCTCACAATTTAAAGTAATAGCAGCCTTTAGCGAATGCTCAAACGCCCTCTCATTCATCACTGGTAGAACCCCTGGCAATCCTAAACAAATAGGGCAAGTCTGAGTGTTAGGTTCTGAACCAAATTTAGTGCTACATCCACAAAAGAGCTTAGAAATAGTATCGAGTTCTGCATGGGTTTCTAATCCCATGACAACTTCATATTTCATCAATTAATCCTGCTGATTTAAACTAGGTTTTTTTAAATGAAAATCTGTTTCATTTTCGAATAATTTGGCCACTTTTAACAGTTTCTTTTCATCAAAATATTTTCCCAATATCTGCATGCCAATAGGTAGACCCGCACTTGTAAAACCACAAGGAATAGAAATACCTGGTATCCCCGCGAGGCTAGCAGGATTGGTATAGATATCAGATAAATACATTTCAAGTGGATCAGTCATCTTTTCCCCTATCTTAAAGGCTGGCGTTGGACACGTAGGACAAATAATGCAATCTACTTTTTCAAATGCATCTTCAAAATCATTTTTAATTAAATTTCTCACCTTCGAAGCCTTCAAATAATATGCTTCGTAATAACCAGTACTTAGCGCATAATTACCCAGTAAGATCCGTCTTTTTACCTCGTTCCCAAAACCCTCTGCACGTGTCTGACTATACATATCAATTATATTACTATTGCTACCTAATCGACTTCTATGTCCGTAACGAACCCCATCATACCTTGCCAGATTAGAGCTGGCTTCTGCAGTTGCAATGATATAGTAAGTAGCTACTGCATATTCACAGTGAGGAAGAGACAAATCAACTAATTTTGCCCCTTTTCTCTCATAAATTTTTAATGCATCCATTAGCGCACTCTTAATTTCTGCATTAAGACCCTCCCCAAAAAACTCCCTCGGTACTCCTATTTTCAAAACATCATCTAAACGATCAATATCTGACATATAATCTGGAACATCTAACGCAGCACATGTTGAATCAAAATCATCATGGCCTGAAATAACTTGTAGTAGTAATGCCGTATCAAGGACGTCTTTTGTGATGGGGCCTATCTGATCTAATGAAGATGCAAAAGCAATTAACCCATAACGAGACACCCTCCCGTACGTTGGCTTCAAACCAACATTCCCACAAAACGACGCTGGTTGACGGATTGAACCTCCCGTATCTGAACCCAATGCCATAAAAGCCATATCTGCTGATACAACTGCCGCTGAACCACCACTTGAACCTCCTGGAACGCAGTCAATATCCCACGGATTTCTGGTTATTTGAAATGCCGAATTTTCTGTCGAAGAACCCATTGCAAACTCATCCAAATTGGTCTTCCCAATTATTATGGCATCTTCATCTTTAATTCTCTTAACTACAAAAGCATCATAAGGCGGTATGAAGTTTTCCAGGATTTTCGAGGCGCAAGTTGTTTTCACTCCTGCTGTGCACATATTGTCCTTTATTGCAATAGGTACCCCCGCTAACAAACCGACTTTATTTCCGTTACTAAGTTTTCCGTCGATCTCCTTTGCCTTCGACAAAGCACCATCTTCATCCAGACAAAGATACGTCTTAATCAAAGGTTCCTTGAGATTTATCCACTCCAAGAGTTCCTCAACTACCTCTTGGGCAGTAACTTCCCGTTTAGTTATCCTTTCCCTAACTTTACTCGCCGTCAATTCATGCAAAGGCAAATTAAATACTCCGATGTTTTCTAACTCAGGTTAGTAGTTGAATCTACAAACGTTAAAAATCTCATTTTATTTAAAACTTGAGAATTTGATCAGAAATGAAATATACTATATCAAGGAGTTTTTTGCGGGCAAAAAAAATTAATAAAGACTTGAAAATACTTTATTCAATGACCTTTGGTACCTTAAAGAAGCCATTAACGTTAGAAGGAGAAAGATTTAAAATTTTTTGGCGTGAAAGAGAAGGCGTTAATTCTTCTTTCCGAAAAACGTTTTTTAAGTCTGTTGCGTATGCCATAGGTTCAACGGTATCTGTATCTAATTCATTCAACTTTTTTATATAATCTAAGATATTGGTTAACTGTTTCTTAAATGTCTTCTTTTCTTCATCAGTAAGTGCGATTCTAGAAAGATTAGCTATATACTCAATCTCTTTTAAGCCGATATCCATTTTTGTTCTAATAAAAAGATTTACAAGTTTAATATCAAACTATTGCTTATACTATCTTAACAACTTTACCTGAATTCATACATCTTGTACATACTTTGATTTTCTTTATACTCCCATTTATATTTGCCCTTAAAACTTGTATATTAGCTTTAAACTTCCTTTTTGTCCGACCAGTTATCTTACGACCCACTCCACCTTTTCTCTTTGCTAGTCCCCTTCGCTCAATCTGATATCCCGTAGTAGTCTTCTTACCACAAATTTCACAACTGCGTGACATTACATATATCCTTTCTTATATAAAGTTGTCATTCCTCCACACAATCTTCACAATAACCAGTAATTTGAAACCTATGTGATTCCGGTTTAAACTTATTTTTCTCACACACTTCATCTTGAAACTTCTCAATTTCTTCATCACCAAACTCTATAATCTTGCCACACTTAATACAAACAAGGTGCTCATGATGTTCGTGGCCATAAACGTGTTCATAATGTGCGTGTTTTTCTCCAAAAATTACCTCTCTAAGTAAACCACACTTCACTAATAATGCAAGGGTTCTATATATCGTTGCTTTTGAAACTCTCTTTTTATTTTTTCTCATATCAATCAATAATTCTTCAGCTTCAAAATGCCCGTGATTTTCAAAAACATGGTTCAAGATGGCTTCTCTTTCAGAAGTAAACTTCAACCCTTTTGATTGAATATAATCCCTAAATTTTTTTTCGTTTCCGTTCATATTAATAAAATTATGACATTTAATTATTAAAACATAAGACTTAAAATTAATTAATGTCCCTAGTTTAAGACAAAATTTTTATTACCAAGCTTCATTAAATTACTTTTCGTATATATTATCCCTCAAAATCACTTAATAATATAAAACTAAATCCCGATATACAGGCAAATAAATTATAATATATTTTACCTAATGGTGCATAATTCGCAATTAATAAAAAAAGTAAATGATAATAAAATGGTTGCGCATCCTGATTTGATAATATCCCTTCTTCATCAGAAGACCTATTAATTTCGTAATTTTTTGGTTTGATATCAACTAAAAAACCCATCCCAAAATATTTTGGGACGGGTTTTCGTAATATCCCCGGCAATACCTACTCTCCCATCTATCAGATAGTACCATCGGCGTAGATAACTTAACTACCGTGTTCGGAATGGTAACGGGTTTTTTATTCTACTATGGTCACCGAAGAATTCATTTCTATAACATTAAATTATAAATAAGGGTGATCAAACTTTTCGACTAATTAGTACCAGTTAGCTAAGCCCGTTGCTGAGCTTACACACCTGGCCTATCAACCTCATAGTCTTTAAGGTGTCTTCACTCCGATTACTCGGAGAACGATATCTAATCTTGAAAAGGGCTTCACACTTATATGCTTTCAGCGTTTATCCTTTCCGAACATAGCTACTCAGCCATGCTGTTAGCACAACAACTGATTCACCATAGGTTCGTCCACCTCGGTCCTCTCGTACTAGAGGCAGATTTTCTCAAATATCGTGCGCCCACGGCAGATAGGGACCGACCTGTCTCACGACGGTCTAAACCCAGCTCGCGTACCGCTTTAATTGGTGAACTCCCAAACCCTTGGGACCTTCTCCAGCCCCAGGATGCGATGAGCCGACATCGAGGTGCCAAACCTCCCCGCCGCTATGAACGCTCGGGGGAGATCAGCCTGTTATCCCCGGAGTACCTTTTATCTGTTGAGCGACGGCCTTTCCACTCAGAATCCGCCGGATCACTAAGCCCTGCTTTCACACCTGCTCGACTTATTGGTCTCGCAGTTAAGCTTCCTTATGCCTTTACACTCCACGTGCGGTTGCCAAGCGCACTGAGGAAGCCTTTGGACTCCTCCGTTACTTTTTGGGAGGAGACCGCCCCAGTCAAACTGCCCACTTATCACTGTTCAGAACCCGGTTTCACGGTATTCTGTTAGAATTTTAACATAGTAAGAGTGGTATTTCACCATTGACTCCATTCCAACTTACGTCGGAACTTCTTAGTCTCCCACCTATCCTACACATACTGTGTCAAAATCCAATAATAAGCTACAGTAAAGGTTCACGGGGTCTTTCCGTCTTGCCGCGGGTATGTGGCATCTTCACCACAACTACAATTTCGCCGAGTCCCTCGTTGA
>JBHHYH010000021.1:0-44128 GCA_046757465.1 Candidatus Scalinduaceae bacterium
GGTATTGATAGAGGCGCAGATTGGGCATACCTGATGACGACATTGAAGTTCTAAGATTGCTACGTGCGTAATAACTCGAGTTATTAAAGGGGTAAGAGTCGTTAAGATTCTTACCCTTTTTTATTATCCATATCCTTACCCCCCACGCGTTGAAAGGCAGGATTCTCCCCATTGTAAATGGGGATTTAGAGAGATTATGTGTTGCATTATTCATCACCTTGTTGAAAAAATTCACTTTCTTACCCTGAAAACCACTGCTTTAGGCAAGTAAAACGGCTTAAATCCACCTATTGCACCCATTTGTCATAATTGATTCCTTTCAGTCACGGTTAGTATCGTAGAATTTCTAAGAACTTGTAGGAAGTATACGTATACGCAACCTTATGTATTGTAATATAAGATACTTATGGAACTCGCATTCTGGACTGAAACAGACACAAATTGGCAACTAAGACGAGGGAATTCATAGTTTTTGGTGGATATTTGACATTTAAATAAGTGGGATTTAGAAAATGATAGAAAAATTTTAAACCTATTGGGGAATTTTTTTTCATGTCAAAAGCTCCCTTATCTACGCTGTTTGAGGTGCTTAATATGATTAGCATGCCTAATTACCAAACGCAGGTAGCTCATGGATATCAGTAAGGCGTCTTGAGTTAGATCTTTGGTATCACTTTTGCACTTAATCTAATTTCACAATCGTGATCTTGGGAATAGAGGTGTGTTTTTTTAATATTAGAGTCTTTACTCAATTTACTTTTCGGCAAATGTGCTGTATAAATTCGGAAAATAGAAATCATAAGCGCTCTTCTTGAGTATAATTGATTTTATGTGATTTTTATGTTATAAGGTTCGAGGTTATCGGTTAGAAGGCTCCAATAAGTCTTTTTCCTCCCCTCCTAGGAGTCTGGCAAAGGCTGACCGATACCTTGAATCTTGTTTATTCAGGGAAAGCATCACCCAAATATACTATTTATTAAATCACCTAAATCTTTTTACATAAAGGAAGGAGTTATTATATGAAAGTAAGGAAAGTTTATTTATATTTGCCGCTTTTTGCTGCCTTCGCAATTTTTGCGGGAAGTATGTTGTATGCGGATGTAGATGTGCCTGCAGCTAGTAAACCAACTGCAGGTGGGAGAGCATCTGCAGGTATTGACAGGGAAGCCCTGAAGGCAGAGTTGAAGGCGGAGTTAAAGGAAGAGTTAAGGGCTGAAATGTTGGATCAGGCAAAGGCTGACATTCAAAGGGCTACAGAAGAGGCAACGGCTAGCGCCACGGCTAACATATCATCTCAAGTATCAAGTGCGCTAGAAGAGTCTGGGATTCTTAGTGGTATGTTTAAGGGTACGACTGTAGGTGGTTTTATCGACACCGACTTCAGCTATAACTTCGCTAATCGTGGTTTAGCTAGCAGCGAGAATAATGGCGACATTAATGGTTTAAACTTCATCGGTGAAAATGATGATAACACATTTGTGCTTGAAAACTTTGCACTCTGGCTGGACAAGGAAGCTACTGATGAGCACCCCATAGGCTGGCAGACGCATTTGTATTTCGGTGAAAAGGCAAAGAGGATCACCTTCCTGGGCGAGCGTTCGGGAGTATTCGACGATTCAACTGCAGCAAGCGGCACGGATGACACGGCAAGAAATGATCTTTTCACCATAGCAACTGCAAATCTTACCTGGAATGTACCTATAGCAGGGAGAAGTGTTCCGATTACGATGGGTAAGATGTATACGTGGATTGGCTATGAACTGGTAGAAAATATTGGCAATCCGAATTATTCGCACGGTTTCATTTACAACAATGTAATCCCATTCACACACATGGGTGTCAGTGTGGATGTGTCAGAATTTCTTCCCAGCGACAAATTGGGGCTGACACTCTACTATGTTAATGGATGGGATTCTTTTATTGACAACAACAAATCAAAAACAGGCGGATTCTACCTTACATATCAGCCAAATGATGATTTCTTCATTTCCCTGGGAGGTATACTTGGTAATGAAGGTTGGGGTAAAAAGACAGGTGACTCTGTAGATCCCAATTTTGTAAGTCGAAACAATAATGGATTAACGCAGCTGTATGACGTTGTAGCCACATATGCATTACCGCAAGTAGAAAAATTAAGCCTCGGAGCTAACTTCGATTGGGGTATTATTGAAGATTTTACTCCCCATGATATTAATAGTAATACAATCGTAGACGCTAATGAGGCTTTAACTGATGCCAAATGGTGGTCGGCTGCGGGGTATGTCATGTATGATTTCACAGATGCTCTACAAGGAGCGCTCAGATACGAGTATTTTGATGATACTGACAATGCAAGGGCCTTTGACGCCACATTCTGGGACATTACCTACACACAGAATATTAAGGTAAGGGAAAATCTCTTAATCAGGCCTGAAGGCAGGTACATTCAACGCAGTGGCCCTGAATCCTCCTTGCCTAAAGTAGGAGCTACGGGTAGTCCAACTGATACTGAATTTATCTTTACTGTAGGCGCTGAATACGTATTCTAACCCTCCAGAGCAGTAGGGTGCCAGAATGGCTTTGGCCGCCGGAGGATGCGTCGGGTGGTCTTTGTTCAGGCTGGTAAACGATTAGTCTTTCACTTGTTTGAACGAAGTCAGGCAGATCGTTGTTAAATTAAGTGTTATCTTGCCCTCGCTACGGAGGACGAGTTGTACGAAACGAAATTTTATAGATAAGGTATATATCTCAAACACAAACAGATTAGCAACAGGGTGACTTGCTCCTTGTGCCGATAGAAACCCAGGTCAATTAAACCTCCCCGGTTTGACCTGGGTTTTGTCATTTGTAGGAATAGGATCTTTATGGTAACTGCTCACCCCCGCTTCTTGCTTTCGCTCCCCCTAAAGGGGCCTACTTCTGGTTACAGAGCCTACTTTCGGTAAGAAAGCGCAGGGGCAAGATGCTGGGGCTAGGAATGGGGCGAGAAGTCGCCCGGGCGGGCGCAGGGAATCGAGTTGTTTTTGGATAGAAAATTTGTTAGATTAGTGCGAAGAGTTTTTAACATGTAGCACCTCCTTTTGAGTATAGTAAAAGGATAGTTAATAGTGGAGCTCAAAACTCTATGGACGAGGAACTTCACTCCATTTTAGATAGCAGAAATACTTAACGGGGTTAGTCTTAAACAAATCCCCCTCATTCCCCCTTTAGAAAAGGGGGAAATAGGGGGATTATAAAGGGGCATTTATCATAATTGTCATCCCACCCCCATAGCTTCCTTGCGTAAGCTAGGAATGGGGGTCGGGCTGGAAGGGGATCATTCATGAAAAAGAAAAGTATTTTCGCTTCCATAATAGTTGTATCGTTTTTTTCATTTTGGCTGGGATGCATCAATAATGCTATGGGCATGAAGCAGGATGCCGATGCAGGATTACGGTTGGATATTATTAGAGGAAACCTGAGTAGCTATGCCAAGATGAAACCCGCAGATGCAAGGGGTTATTATGAGGATGCCCTCAAAGACCTGAATGCGTTGATAGAAGAATATGCAGATACAGAGGAGGCGCTGGAAGCAAAGTTTTATGTAGGAGCCACTTACAACGAGTTGGGTAATTTTGATGAGGCTATTAAATACTTTGATGATGTACTGAGTCATCAGGAGGAAATCAATCAAAATTTTAAGGCGAGGTTATTGTATTTTAAGGCTAAGGCGTTTTTGGGAATGGGTAATGTTGAAGAGGCGAAAGGCGTTATAGCGGAATTGAGGATAATTGAACCCAGAGCGGCAAACGCCTTTGGCAAAGAATTAAGCGGTACGATACGGATTGGTATGAAGGCCCCGGACTTCAATGTTATGGATTTTAAGGGAAATCGAGTTCACCTGTCAGAATACAAAGGGAATATTGTTGTCATAGACTTCTGGGCAACATGGTGTGACCCTTGTATTCAGGAGTTTCCAGAGGTAAAAAAAATGTACAGGACGTTTAGGGACAGAGGGGTTCAGTTTATAGGAGTAAGTCTGGATGACGAGATTGAAGATTTAAAAGGCTTTGTAAGGGGAGAAAAGGTAGAATGGCTTCAGATATTTGAGGGAATGCGCTGGAAGGGTAGGATTTCTAAAATGTACAGCATAGAGAAAATACCAATAATGTTTGTGCTGGACCAGGAAAGCAGAGTTAGATACATTGGGAACGATAAGAAAAAAATCACACGGGTTATTGCGAGGCTCCTTTCCGAATCAAAACAAGATGTTGAGCCTCCTATGGTAAGATGAATGTCGTTTTTGTATGCGACCGTGGGGTAGTACCTTATCGGACTTAACCACGAAACTGTCACTTATGGCGAAATGATCATTGCGAATCGAAGGCGAAGCAATCTCATAATTAGTCGATATTTAATGAGATCGCTTTGTCGCTCCCACTGCTTCCTTGCGCCCGTCCGAACAGCTTGGGCGGGCGCAAGGAATGGGGGCTTCCTCGCGATGACGAGTTCTTGCCCCATTTTGCTTCAAATCGAAATTCAACACTTGGCCAGAGTCAGATTGCAGAGACAGGTTTATAATTTGGACTCACAAAAAGGTCGCAACTACATATATCATTTTGTCTTATTTCTTCTGTATGATATTCACACGGACAGATAATCTTCGCATCCATTTCTTCATTTCCGGAAATCATTCTGCAAGGGCAATACTGATGTCCATACTTTAACTTTCTCCTGGCCAAGTTTTTGATTATCTTATCTACCTTCTTCGTGTCTGGATTTAGTTCATAAGGGCTGGTCTTGACATATTTCTCGATTAATTGACGAATATCTGCTTCTACCTGAATTACTCCATCATCCACAGCTATTACCTCTTGAGTGTTTTAAATGCCCTTAATGCAAAAATAATACGTTGTGTTCATTCCTCCCTGCCAGAAATACTTTGAGGCTGTGTCATAATCCAGAAAAAGGACATTTTGTCATTCCTTCACTTTATTCAGGACGGCGTCTCAACCCTTCTCTTCATGTCATTCTGAGGAATCCTTCGTCTGTCATTCTGAAGGAGCGGTAGCGACTGAAGAATCTAGCTTAGGACAGCCTCAGCGAAGGGGTTCTTTGTAGTCTCAGGATAAACTCCGTGAAGTCGTGCCTAAGGCAGATTAGCCTCTGGCGAAAATCTTATAAAATCAGTATGTTACGTATAAGAGATTCTTCGGCTAAAGCCTCAGAATGACATTGTGACACAGTCTGTTTATCGGGCTGGTCTGAGAACACGTTTTATCTCCCAGACAGCGCCAACAGGGTCCGGGCAATGAGTATGAACTGTATCGTCATCTTTCTTCCAGGGAAGGTCTGCACCATACCTTAATGCCAACGCATCCCTCGAGATTACGGCATAGGCGCTATCACATAATCCATTTGGCGTAAAACCTGTTAACTGAAAAGTTAACCCCTCTTCGTAGTAAGGGCAACTGCCTTTTTTTATTAACTTAGCGCTTATTTTGTACTTAGATTTCTTGTATTTCATGAATTAACTACCAAGTTTCTGAAATCCGGATTATATACTTATGAAAGGAATTTGCAAGGTAAAAGAAATTGGCGAATTGTTGACTTCACGAACCAAGATTTTTAGGCATTCGTATACCGTATTTATGGTAGATGTAGATGCTGGGATTAATGGAACAAGTTGAGCTAAAAAAGATAAAAAAAATTCTTAGTTATTAAAGGTCTCAAAAATTGAGTGTGAAATTAATAATAGTTGAAAACATTATCAACTTTATCTAGAATCAAGTTTCGTAATCAGCTTACCCCGTAGGAATGCACTGTGAAAAATCATATGGACGATATATTAGATAATTTCATTCTCGTTCCCACGCTCCAGCGTGGGAACGAGAGATGGTGTTAAAGGCCTTTACAAAATCCAACGGGTTAGATAACTTCCGCTTTTTCGCACGGGGTTTAATGCCCTGTGCGAAATTCCAACGGGGCTTACTTATTTTACTTGTAAAATTATGCCAGAGAGACTAACAACAATAGAAGGGGATATAGACGAAATAATAAGGTTCTTAAAAGAGGCTTCGATTTTTAAAGGACTTTCGCTGGGATCTCTGGAAAAAATCTCAGAGAAAATACAAATGGATTCCTTTACCAAAGATTTTCCTATTATTAAGAGAGGGTCAGTAGGGACTCGTTTGTATATGATTAAATCAGGGGGTTCTAGAGTTGTCACCGGCTCAGAAGATGAAGGGGAGGAGTTTACTGTCGCAGACATAAAGAGCGGTGAATGTTTTGGTGAGTTGTCTCTACTCACAGGTGAACCCTGCTGTGCCACCGTAAAAACTAACGAGGAATCCTTACTTTACTTTATCACAAAGAGTGATTTTGATAACATCATTTCAGAAAACCCTTTGATTTACAAACACTTTAGTAAATTACTTGCCGAGCGTATTAATGATCAAAATATTAAGAGTACACATCTAAAAGAACATGAAATTGCCTTGAATAGATATCTTCAGAAGACGAAAGAATACCAGTACAGTCATGTGATCGGAAGATGTAGAAGAATGAGAGAAGTCTTACAGGATGTTGAAAGATTTTCAAAAATGGATGATCCCATCACAATTGTTGGTGAACCAGGAACAGGAAAGGAACTCATTGCACGAAAAATCCATGCGGATAGCATGAGGACTAAATTCCCTGTAATTGAAATTATGATTCATAATGAAAGAAGGAAGACGGAAATACCTGTGGATAATGAACGAAGAAGAAGAGATCAAATTGAATGTGAATTGTTTGGCAATGAGAAGATGGTATTCTTGGACGGGGTTGGAAAGAGGATCGGCCGTTGTGAATTGGTAGATAAAGGAACGTTAATTATTAAGAACATAGAAAACATGCCTTTGCCCGCCCAGAAAAAAACTTTAAAATTCATAGAAACAGGTAGTTTCTTTAGAGTAGGAGGAGATGAACCTGTATACTCTGATGTAAGAATTGTTGTTACCACTAAAGATATTGGTTTAGCCCAAAAGCAACTAGACTCAAAATTGTTTAATCTATTGTGTGTCCATAAACTGGAAGTTCCACCTTTGAGCGACTGTAAAAAAGACATTCCATACCTGATGGAACATTTCGCAGAAAAAATAAGCAAAAAAAAGCATGTACAGACAAAAAAGTTTTCAAAAGAGGCCACAAACAAATTATTGAAATATGACTATCCAAGAAATGTGGATGAATTGGAAGATGTGATTGAGCGTGCAGTAGAATTGACAAAAGAAAATACAATTATTGAAGAAGAAGTAATTTTTCTTGGAGATACGGATGTTGAAGACAAAATCAGACTTAATCTTTTAAACATACCTTTGATCAAAAGATTATGTGAAAGCCAAAGGATATTTTTGGCTGCCAAAACAACCATCATAATCTTTTTTATTTTAATCCTTTATTTTGGCTTGGTACAACCTGATCTCTTAATAGGTGGGAAAAGCATTGTACTCATCCTCTGCTGGCATCTGGGGATTCCACTTCTGTTTGTAACATATCTTTTCGCCGCACGCTTTGCTTGCGGCATGTGTCCTATGTCGTCCATTTCTAAATTCTTAAACAGATTTGTTAATTTGAATTTACCTATACCGTCTTTCATAAAAAAACAGGGCTTCTTGATCATGGGCATAGGCTTTATGTCTATCCTGTTCATTGAAGAGTATACTCATATGACTTACTCTACGACTAAGACGGCTTATTTAATACTCAGCGTCTTTTTTGGAACTATAATCTTTGATATCATTTTTGAAAAATCTGCATGGTGTCGCTATCTTTGCCCTCTGGGTGGAATGAATGGTCTATTTGGCATGTCTTCTATGGTAGAAATACGAGCAAACAAGAATACGTGTACCACTATATGTACTACACATGATTGTTTTAATGGAACTGAAAAAGTGGGGCATTGTCCTATGTTTTTGCACCTTCAGTTCTTGTCAGATAACAGGGATTGCAAGTTTTGTTTGAATTGTATCAAAAGCTGTAAACATAATGCGACACGATTGAACCTTCGAATCCCCGGCGCAGAAATAATCTCGTTAAAACAACCTTCTTTGACAGAGGCCCTAGTGTCGATAGCACTGTGTGGTTTATTGATCGCTGAAATCCCTGCTAAACTAGGTATTAGTCCGGTAGGTTTTCCTTTCATGTTCGCTATTTCAATATTTTTTGCATTAAGCCTAAACTTTATAAGCAATTACTTTACAGCCTCCATATCAAAGAACACAACAATTGAACACCTTCAACATTTTGGTTATACACTTCTACCCCTTGCCTTATGCGGGTATATAGCGCTTAAGTTTGTGGAAGTCTTCGGGGATGCGAGTGGGTCCCTAATGTTATTCAATATCTTTGAAATTAACCTTAATTTTACAAAGATCATTCAATTAATAATGGTGGTCACAGGTCTTTTTATAACTGAGTACCTTATTTATAAAGTTATTCAGAATAAAATCGGGAAAGAGGAACAATTTCGGACATTTGCCATCCAGGGAGTGGTGCCATTGATATTTTCTATCCTTTATATCTCGTTATTTTACAAAGGCATGGGCTTTTTGTGATTTTGGGAAGCCTAATCACGCATCACAGGAAGAAAGAACTTATGTAATTTCTTGAAAGATTTAATGTATAGACATATGGGGGAATATCTCATAGGTAAAAGCTGAGGCTACGAAAGGTTCTCGAGATAAATCACTCGATTGCAAGATATTCTATGTTCCGGCCTTATGCGGTTTCTGTGGATACTATTGCAGTGTGGTGTTTTGCTAGTCTTGTTTATGCTTGCTGTTTTAAAGTAGCATACAGGTGGGTAGTGTACCTATTAAAATGATAGTAGTTGGGGTATAAATCTGCAGAAATGAGACCCCTCCCCTTTCCTGGTTTTTCATTGCAAAAATCTATTTTACCTGGACAAGGTTTGTAGAAGAATAAGGTATCATTACACTGATAGCACCTCGTACTTCTCCCTCCTTATAACCTTCCTTGATGTGTCCAGATATGTCTCTTTCACCCTTTGGCTCACCATGACATTTGAGACATGCAGGTTCTATGTAAACAGGCAACATATAACGGTATACCTTTGATCCATCAGAAATGATAATGACCTCTCCTTTCCCTTTGCCCTTCGGATAACTAGTCTCCTCAAATTCTTTGAGGTATTTTGCCTCAAGAACATCTGGATAATTAGCTGGATTCCTATATTTCATACTGGTTTGCTTGAGATAATAGCCATTTCCCATTACCTTGTTAAATTTGTAACCAGTACGTCTTCCGACAACAGCGGGGATAACCTTTTTAAATCCTTTACCCTTCATGTTGATTATCTTCTGACTTTCGTCGATCACTTCCTTTGTGCAGCAAAGCAAGGTTCCAAGTGTTTTTTTTAGAGGATCTGACGAAGAGGCATCACTTTCAAAAACATTTATACCCGTTGCATTCTTAAAATGCTCTTTAACCTTGCTTACATATATTTCGCCTGTGAATCCTTTATCACCTTTTTCAGGATCGTTTATCAACTCCTGGTTTTGGGCAATAATAGCTCTACATGAAACCATCAACTTCGCAACCAGGTCTGCTTGCTTTTCTAAAGCTTTTTCATCAACTGTGAAGGCCTGTGCTGCTGATATACCGACGGTAAACATTAAGATTAATCCGCTAAACATTAGTTTCCATAGCATCGCAACATCCTCCTTTTATTATTTTAAACAACGTCGTTAAATAGATAAAGCATGGAATGTTTCTTTTTGGATTTACCGCCAACTCTTTTCTTAATTTTGGATTTTATTATCATAATCCACAATACGAGATCATATCTTAATCAACTATCCGTGTATTCAATTGTAGGACATACTTTTTTCGCTTTTTAAGCATTATCTATGATTAGCAAACAACGCCGATAAGTAAAAAATCTATTAAATTAATTCTATTCTTGTTTTTTGGATAAATCAAGATATTAATAAAACCAGATATAGAGGCTGTACGATTAATTGAATGACAATATCAATTATTTGAGATTTCCAAAAGTATATGAATGTAAGATACTAAAGGTAATGATTAATGCATTAGAATATCAAACTGATACTGATATCACAAAAGAATTGGGAAGAGATTAACAGGGTGATTTTGTAAATTGCAAAACGTCTTGGGAGAGAAGTTTTCTATTTAGACAATGAAATAAAGGGAAAACAAATTATCAAGATATACCGATAATTATGAAAATTTATTGCCATTACCACACGGTTGGCAATCCATCCCTCAATATGAAGACAAAAATGAATAGGCCACAAAAAACAAAATTTACAAAATATATCGACAAGACCTTATTCCAACCTTGCGTTTTTGCAATCTTCTTAACAACCTTTTTGCCAATAAACATTGAAGCTACTGTACCAGTTATAATTATCATTATTTGCAAGAATTTAACCATTTCTGTGGAGGCCTGTTGATTTAGGATACCAAGCGTATATGTGCCAAATTGTAAATTTACCACTGGCAAAATTTGACCAAAGCCGTTGATAAATGTGATAACGTGATTGGACACCTCTCCTGCAAATGCAATTGGAATAAAAGTGCACGTGTACCACACCAGTCTTTCCAGCGAAGATCCTTCCGAATTTAATTTTTTAAGAGTTATAGTGCCAAGCCAGATAAGACCAAAACACAAAATGTAAAAAAATATGCAGATAAGTGCATAATGTACAATTTCACTGTTTATGTTTGTGGAGAAATGATGATACAGAGACAATTTTCTAAGATTAATGGCCAGCACGACTGCAATAAGCACTGGAACAAAGAAGGCAATTGCAAAGGTAGACCCTTCTCTATATGAATTAAGCCCTGAATCTCGAACAAGCTCTGCTGCAGGAACTCTAAGGTTAAGGTTTACAGCGTCATGCTTGCAGTTCTTTATACATTGTCCGCATAGTGTACAGTCTTCATTAGTATACATATTAAATACCCCTAAATGCATGGGGCATCCCCCATTCTCCTCTGTTCCTTTATAACAAGCGGGATATTTACATTGAGAGTAGCAAACGCTGGTGTTTGCCCTGATTTCAATTATTGAAAGTTTAGAATAAATCCCATTCATGAGGCCAAGGGGACATATATACCTACACCATGAGGCACTGCCGTACAACACATAAAAAATCACAGTAAATCCCAAAATCGATAGTAATAGCACAGTTGTGGCTAGTGGATAATTTGGCATATCTGTTATGTGTTCTGAACACAGTATCAACGCAAAACCAAACACTCCAATGTACGGTCCCTGTCTTTTTATAAAATTGGGTAATTTTAGCCTGAGGTTTAGTATTTTTTGAACCACTTCTGCAATTGCATAAAAAGGACATAAACCACAGAAAAGGCGTGAGGTTAACAGTAAACTTGTTACTATTACTGGCCACCCGATAGCCCATACTAAAATAGACGTATTTTTGGCATAACCATTAAAATCAGACAACAAAAGCAATATGACTAAAAAATAAACTGTTACCATTGCTATCTTAAACGCATTAGGGTAAAGCCTACTTAATATAAATCGTCTTATGCGCTCAAACTTTAGAAGATTAAATCCTATTCCTGTCGTCTCGGTTGATATCGGGCCTAAAGATATATGCGCAGGCGTAAGCGCGTATTCATCGCACAAGTTTACGGCCCTGCGTATGACACCCTCTAACTCATCAATATTATTTGGCCAATCATAAGCCAGGAGGAGGTTCATGGCTTCCTTAGTCATAGCCATAATCCTTTTTCCTTCTATGTCGTTGTACTTTTCAATAAAATTCTCCACAAGCTCGTGAATATCCTTCTTACGTTCCCTGAGAGGAATTAAGACAATGGATTGAGGAATTAGGAAATTGTACAATTCCTTACTAAAATGACCGTTTTTGATCAACTCTTCGATATCTATCCCACAAGTAAGGATTACCCTACCGTTTGACTTAATACGTTCATTGCTTCCTATCCGTTTATAAAAACCAGTTTTCAAGTAGGTTAACAATTTATTTTGAACGCTGAGACTGAGTTCTTCTATATTTTCAATAACAATTGTCCCACCCTCTACAACTTCTATATATCCCAGTCTCTTTTCATTGGTAAAAGTTAATGAACCCTTCAAATGCCCAAAAAGTGCGCTCTCCTGCAATAATCCTAATATGATTTCACTTGTTCCCAGACTTCTACCATCTTGACCTGTGTAGTCTTGGGATATAGCGGAACAATCAACAGTTATAAATCTATCCTGTTTGTATCTACTTTTTTCGTATATATAGCTTGCCAACGCCAGTTTGCCCGTACCTTTTTCACCAATTAACATGACTGGAAGGCTGTTTTCAGCAGCCTTTTCTGCAAAAGATTTGAGTTGTTGAATATGTTTAGACCTACCTTTAAGTATATAAGATTCATGTATATCCTTTTCTATCCAGAATTGTTTAAGTTCTTGTTCCCTGCTTGACTTTGCAACCGCTCTTTCAGTGTCTGCCCTTAACCGTCGTGCCAGGATATTTATTAAGAACCTTGTTAGTGATGGATCATGTTCAGTTATCACGTCAAAAATATACTTATTAATCACAAGCAATTTTGAATCTTTTTCTACCCTTGCTGAGGCCTCCCTAGGATTACCAGTAATGAACCCTGTCTCTCCGAAGCTATCCATTGGACCAAGTGTGGATAACGTTATTTCTGCATTTTCCTTGTTAGTTGCGAATATCCTTACCTTTCCGGATAGGATAACGTAAAATGCATCACCGGCATCCTTTTCTCTGAAGACAAAGTTTCCATAAGTGAACTCCTGAATTTTCACAATGGATGCAATCTTTTTAAGATGTTCCGGCTTTAGGGTATCAAATCCAGGAATCTCTTTGAGGATGGAAATATAATCTAGTCTCTCTTTTTTTATTACTTTATCATCAAATTTGTAATTCATTTAAGTCCTATTATTAAAACAAAACGTTTTATGAATATGGTTTTGCTCTTACCAATTATTATATTCTAATTATCTCTATATACGATAATAATTCCTTAGTTTCAATTGTGTAATTTTCCAATCAAATATCGTGCCGAATAGTATCGGGCTAGTTTTCGTTCTTTTTCCATCTAAGATAATTTATTACACAACTACTTTTCTTTAAAACTCTCTCACTAAAAAATAAAGTATTTCTAAAGAGGAAGAATAATATGATGCAGCTTTGGACAACTTTAAAATTTCCATTATAAATTATTCCCATTTATTAGAGTAGTGAATTTAGTTCTAATAAATAAAAATCGGCTGACTTTTACCACTTATCATTATTAGCTATTTTCAATCATAAATTTGATATCTCATAATTTCAGGAAACTTGTTGAATAAAATAAACGTGTACCAGCTTGTAAGGCTAATAAATTCAATTTCTTATAGATTTTATACGATCACAATTGGAATAAATTAGTGCTTAGTAGAAAAATTTATAAGTACAACAGAAATCTAACATCAATTATTACTGAGCCATATTAAAAACCAATAGAGATAATATCTAACCACGAACTGAGTTATGTTTTTGTAATTATAGAGTCCATGCTCTATTTACTTGTTGATCGATTTGTTGTATAAGGCTAGCGTAGTGTTAAATCTCTATTATATTTTGTAACCAACCCTATAAGGAAAGGAACATAAGAATTAATAAACAAGCAAAGTGAGTATCGGTCACTACCTCACTCTCCTGCTATTCGACTTAACAAAGAATTATGTTGCCTTACGCGTTTTTAAAATAAAATTAAATGCAATGTAAAAATCAAGAGTAAATATGATAGATACAAGTGCAGTATTCTTAGTTTAAAATTGCCAGAGGTTTTTCTGATAGGAGGTAACATTTTAAATTCAAGGCATCGGTGCGGTCATTATAATACCTTATATTAAAGGACATCCCTCCTCCTCCTTTGTCCCGTAAGGTTCAACCGATGCCTTGAATTTTTTTCCTATATTAAATTGAGAAGTTAGGGGTATGGAAGATTTTCAGGTAGGAGATAATTATGGAAACGACAGAAAAGGACAAGGGTTATTCATCGGAGACAGAAGAGAGGATTTGGTTTAGTTTCTCCCGCAGGCATTTTTTGTCTTTGGCTGGTTGGGGTTTGTTTTTTGCTGCAATAGGGGGCTACTTATCACAACTTTTTGGATATAAGGGCTTCTTTTATCCTAAGGTACTTTTTGAGCCTTCACCAAGATTTACTGTGGGAGAGCCCAAGTCTTTTCCAGAAAATTCAGTGACTAAATTAAAGTCGAGAAGGGTGTTTATTGTACGTGATGGTGAGAGTTTTAAGGCTTTTTCGGTGATATGTACACACCTGGGGTGTGCGGTGGAATTTTCTAAGGAGAAGAATATCTTTGAGTGCCCGTGTCACGGAAGTAAGTACTATCGAAATGGTGTAAACTTTGCTGGCCCCGCACCCAGGCCATTAGATCATTTTGAAATGGTTCTAGATCATAGTGGTAGATTAGTTGTAGATAAAAGCATAATTGTATCTATCGAAACAGAGTTAATTGTATAAATAATTACAAGTGATAAGGGACATTTTTTTTGAAAGAAGAAAAGAAAAATGGCTGATATTTCATTTGAAACGGATAGCGAGGTTGTTGAATATGCAACTTTAGCTAAAAAGGGTATACGAGTACAGCTTGATTTGGATTGGTTACAGCAAAACATTCGTTGCCAGCATCGATGCCCTGCACACATGGATGTGCCTGGTTACATACGATTGATTGGTCAAGGTAAGTATTTAGAATCTTATAAATTGATGTTAGAAACTAATCCATTTCCTGCAGTTTGTGGATATATATGCGCACGCCCCTGTGAGACCAAATGTAAACGAGGTGATTTTGACAAACCAGTAGCAATTGATGCCTTAAAACGATTTGTTACAGACTATATTTATAAAGATAAAATAAAAGCTCCACCCCCCAAGATAAAACAAAGAGAGGAAAAAGTTGCCATAATTGGAGGAGGTCCTGCAGGATTAACGGCAGCTAACAGCCTTGCAGGCATGGGGTACAGGGTGACTGTTTTTGAAAAGGAATCTATAGTAGGCGGTATGTTGATGTGGGCAATCCCGTCCTATAGGCTCCCTCGTGAACAGATTATGTTTGATGTAAGCAATATTCAGGCACGAGGCGTTGAGATAAGGACTAATACCCCTATTGGAAGCCCGGGAAAGACAATTTCTGATTTATTAGAAGAGGGATATAAAGCCGTATTTATTGCTGCAGGCGCACAGAAGGTTAGAAAACTTGGGATCCCCGGAGAAGAGGGAGAAGGCGTTATGGATTGCCTTGAATTCTTGAAAAACGTAAGTCTCGGTGTTATGAGAAGTCTGGGTAAAAAAGTGATAGTGGTTGGGGGTGGGAACGTCGCAATGGATACTGCAAGAACCGCTGTAAGGTTTACTCAAAACGTTGGATACGAACATGCTGAGATGGACGCTGCACGGATGGCAATTCGTCTAGGGGCCCAGGAAGTACACGTAGTCTGCCTGGAGTCTAAAGAAGAGATGCCTGCATTCGAGCATGAGATTGAAGGGGCAGAGGAGGAAGGAATAATACTTAATCCATCTAAAGGGCCTAAGAGAATCGTTAGAGAAAATAATAGGGTCGTGGGATTAGAAACTCTGGATGTTAAATCTGTTTTTGATAGTAGCGGCAGGTTTAATCCAACATTTATTGAGGGTAGTGAAAGTATTATCCCTTCAGATACTGTGATATTAGCAGTTGGTCAGACTCCTGACGCATCCTGGTTA
Organism: Candidatus Scalinduaceae bacterium; assembly: GCA_046757465.1. Taxonomy (GTDB): domain Bacteria; phylum Planctomycetota; class Brocadiia; order Brocadiales; family Scalinduaceae; genus Scalindua_A. The sequence continues at coordinate 15,763 of JBHHYH010000021.1, forward strand.
GAGGGGCGGCCTGAGATAGGGTTGACACCAAGAGGTACAATAAAGGTTGATGATGAAACTCTTGCAACTACAAGACCAGGTGTATTTGCGGGAGGTGACGTTGCTTACGGACCAAGAATCGTAATTGAAGCAGTTGCAGATGGTAAAAAAGTTGCAAAGGCCATCGATAGATATATAAGGGGAGAAACCCTTCAAGAGCCTGAGAAGAAAGTTTGGGTTACGCTTTCGGATAGCGAATTTAATGCGCGAGAGGGAAATTATGATGCCGTACCCCGTCAAGAGATGCAAATGTTAAATATAGGAGGAAGACAGGGCACATTTAATTTAGTAGAACTTGGTCTTACCGAATCTCAGGCAAAGATAGAGGCCTCGCGTTGTCTGAAATGCGATCTTACTATTGATGTGGAGACGAAAGATTGTGTACTCTGTGGCCGGTGCGCTATGGTGTGCCCCACGGGTGCACTAAGAATCGTGGATGCATATGATGAAAGCAAAATATATCGACCTTCAGTTAGTGAAGACGGTATCGTAATAAAATATACTGATAGGTGTATTCGATGTGGAAATTGCAAGGATTGTCCTGCGGGTGTGATAACCACAAAGCGTGTGCTTTGGAAACCTAACGAAGAAATAGATAAAACATTACAAAAAAGCTAGGGAAATGAAGGAAAGGATATATAAATGAAAGATCCAGATTCAAAAAAGAAGTTCAAGGACTCTGTAAATGAAATCTGGAGGTCCGTATTTCGTCATGGTTACAAGGATACTCCCAGGAACAGGATCCTTCAGATTATAAGTAATGTATGGTTACATTTGCACCCTGCGCAGGTTCGGGAACACGGTACAAAACTCCGCTTTACCTGGTGTATGGGTGGAATTACCTTTTTTATATTCCTATTTGAAACGATTACAGGAATCTTACTAATGTTTTATTATATTCCTGATGTAAATAAGGCTTATGCAGATACTATGGATTTAATGTACGTGGTACCTTTTGGCAGACTATTGAGAAATTGTCACCGATGGGGTGCACACGCCATGGTGATTACGGTGAGTATACACATGTTACGTGTGTTTTTAACTGGTTCGTATAAAGCCCCGAGGAGATTTAACTGGGTGATGGGAGTGTTTTTATTAGTCCTCACATTTTTGTTAAGTTTTACAGGGTATTTGTTGCCCTGGGATCAACTTGGGTATTGGGCTATCACCGTTGGTATGAATATGGCGAGAGCAACACCATTTTTAGGTCATGAAGGCCCGTTTGCACAGGTACTGGGAATGACTGCAAATAATGACGTTCGTTTCGCTTTGATGGGAGGGACAACGATCGCAGCCCCTGCCCTGTTGCGAGCCTATGTATGGCATTGTATCGCAATCCCTTTGATAGCTTCGGCTTTGATGATGATTCATTTCTGGAGAATACGTAAAGATGGCGGTATTTCGGGGCGGTTATAGTGTTCAACCAAAATTTTTCATAATTTATTGAAAACATTATAAGGAGTTAATCCATGGAAATTAGTCGGCAAAAGATAGAGTCCGTCGAACTTGAAGACGATAGAGTTTTTACATGGCCCACCCTGGTTGTTAAGGAGTTCTTAGCTGCTATTTTTGTTACGGTAGGATTGCTTTTTTATTCGTTTTTTGTGGATGCTCCGCTGCGGGAAATATCAGATCCAGGGCAAGCCGAGAACCCGGCAAAGGCACCATGGTATTTTGCAGGTTTACAAGAACAATTGGTCTATTTTGATCCATGGTATGCCGGTGTTGTGCTTCCAAGTATAATTGTTTTGGGCCTAATACTTTTGCCGTTTTTGGATAATAACCCTAAAGGGAATGGTTATTTTACATTTAAAGAAAGGAAATTTGCCATACCTGTTTTTGTTTCTGGCTACGTGTTCTGGTATGCCCTGGTATGTGTCGGTACTGTGCTGAGAGGACCTTTCTGGACATTTTTCTGGCCATGGGAAGAATGGACACATGATTTCCCGACCCCACCACCACTGCATAATTTATCATTACCGTGGGGAATTGCCCTTTTAGTCGGATTTTATGGTATTGGATATGCTATTCCTTTATTCGTTAAAAGGGGCTTTTTTCGTAACATGGGTATAATACGCTATGCCCTTACAATAGGACTTCTTCTAACCATGATAGGTACAGTGGGTAAGATGATTTTAAGGTTGGCATTTGACGTCAGATACATTATCGCAACCCCTTGGATAAACTTATGATTTATTTAAGAATTCTTAAAATGATTATTTCCGGAGAGAGCAGGTGATTTTATGAGCATACAAGGAGCAATTTTTTTTGTTTTGAGTGCCTTATTTCTTTTGATTACTAGTATGTGGATTAATGAAGAATTTAATCCAGAATGGATAAAATATCAAAAGAAGTATTACGAAGAACAGGCGTTAAAGACTGAAAAAGAGTATGAGGCCTCTACAACTGTAAAGGAAAAAGAGTTGCTTGGTAAAAAATTAGCATTCTTGAAGAACCCTGTATATGAAGTTAAGCAGATTCTTTTGAAAGGTAAATCCATTTGGGCTGAAAAGGAAAATGGCGACAAGGTGGACAGGTGTATGACCTGTCATATAGATGAGGAAGAGTTAAGGACTTCACATCCTGAGGACTTTCCATTCGATATATATGGGTGTAGTGTTTGTCACGAAGGTAATGGAAGGTCGTTAGATGAAGAATTAGTGCACGAGGGGATGTATTATGCTCGAAAGGATATGCAACTTAGGTTGACATCGGCCGAAACGTTGTTTGAGTTTTGGGATGAGTTAGCAGAATTAACGTCTGAAGAAAGTGACCCCAACCAGAGGATCGAGATGGGTGATTTTAAGAAATATAATATTACCGGAGATAAGGCCATTTATGTAGGTAGTAAAAAATGTATTAAGTGCCATGAAGGTTTGACGTATCCACATGTAGAAAGATGGCTAAGGATCAAGTTTAAGTCCCTTGACCTTGTAAAAAAGGCCCCTGATTATATCGCTGGTGACGAGGAATACAGGAAGAAATGTTTTAAGTGCCATACGACAGGGTATGATGAATCTACTGGAGAGTACTCCGAGGAAGGAGTTACCTGTGAGGCTTGCCACGGCCCGGGAGAAGCGTATGCTTATTTTATGGAAATCGGGAAGGCATCTGAAGGGCAAAAGATTGCCAAAGTAGGCACGTATGGAACACCTTACAATGTGTGTGGACCTTGTCATCATTCGCGTGGCCATGAAATGCGACTTGAATTTTTCCAGGTAAGGGCTGTTTCAGATGAGTGGTTTTTCCCTCAACATACGACACCATATAAGACAAGCCTATCGGAAAAAATTGAATCTGCATCAAATTTGCTACCAAAAATTCATTAGATTTTGGTGTTGTTTATATTTAGTGATGGCATAGTTTGCCTCAAATTTTATAAAAAAAAATATTGAATTTTGATAAAAGAGAAGGGGGTTTTGTAATGCATCTTATAAGAATTTGCCCGGTTGTAGTTTCGAATTCAGTCATTTATATCTACAAGGAAACTTTAAAAACTCTGCAACGAAACCAAAAAGAGGCTTTTAGGGAGGATACGTTATGAATAGAAAGAGAATTTATTTATTGTTACCAGTCTTTGCTATCCTGGCATTTTCGTTTGGAAGTGTGTCATTTGCAAAAGACGTGGATGAAAAAGATCTAAAGGCAGAATCGAAAGTAACGTTAACTGCAGAGATTAAAGAAGAATCAGGGAAGAAGATATCAAAAGTGGTAAAAGCTGACGTTCGAAAATCCACGAAAAAAACAGCAATTAGCTCAAAAAAGGAGTCAAAAGCTAATAAACCCGTTGACATTCCTAAAGGGACTCTAACCAAGGAAATGCAAGAAAGGGCAATGAATTTTTATAACATAATTTATCCAAGCGAGAAGGCAAGGGCTTTATGGGACGATAACGTTGGTATGGAAAAGGGTATGGGGGCATGGAAAGACATTTACAAGCCTGTACCATTGCAAATGTACTGGTTTCCCAGGAGGCACTATATTAGACCGGAGGGTCAATACTATGATCAACTCCTGAAGAAGTACAAACCAGAACAATGTGTGGAGTGCCATGAAAATGTAACACCCGGATGGGTTAATGACTGGAGGAAGTCAACGCATGCAAATCCAAAAAAGAATAGTTACTTTGCACAAAAAACAAAGCAGATAGAAAAACTGTTAGGGAGAGAATTGAATGAGGTTTTATGTAGTGAATGCCATGGTAAAGATCACAATGAACTTCGTATGCCTACACCAGATATATGTGGTAAATGTCATCCTAAACAGGTAATTGAATTTATGGAAGAAAAGAAATACGGCCGCCCGAATCATGTAGATTCGACTATAGCTAACTTCATTGTACCGTGGTACGCAGAAAATGCGCGGCAAGGCTACCTCACTTCCATGTTTGGCTGTGATTACTGTCATGGAATTACTGATAAATGTGATGCGTGTCATACAAGACATAAGTTTGCTGCTGCCGAGGGCAGAAGGCCTGAGGCATGTATGAGTTGTCATATGGGGTTTGACCATCCTGATGCTGAATCTTACAGGGAATCCAAGATGGGGGTAATTTATCATCTTGAGGGAGAACACTGGGATTGGGAGAAACCACTTGAGCAAGTCGTACCAGGGAAGGATTATAGAGCTCCTACCTGTCAGTTTTGTCACATGTATCAGGGGGAGGGGAAGTTTACTCACACTACCGCTGCAAAGGGTATATGGAGGATGGGGACTATACCGCCAAAGGGTGTTGAGTACAAGTCTTCCTTGAAAGCTTATCCATATGGCGTAAACCTCCCACCATTAAATGCTAAAATTGACATTTACTCACCAGAAAGTAAGAAAAAACGGGAGAAATGGATAGAGACGTGTAGCAATTGCCATAGCCCGCGTTTTGCGAGGATTTATCTTGAAAACATGGATCAGCTTATGTTTGAAATGTGGAAGCTTACGGATAGGGCACAGTCGATTATGGACGGGATAGCAGCAGCAGATGCCTTTGATCCCCCGGTATCAGAGAGGGGTATATATCCTATGGGAGATGTAATTGCGGATGCACTAGGGCCCAAATTACTGGGGGATGCTATTTATAATGCATTTAAGACCACTGGAGGCAAGGTGCCAGTATATGGACCTATTTTAGGAGTATATTCTGTCTTTATGGCCGGCGAGAATAATCCTTCGACGATTGAGAATTTATACACTGATATGTGGTTTGGTGACAAGGCCCATGCATACAAAGGTACCGCCCATGTGCAGCAGGATATATCCTGGTGGTATGGTTCAGCAGAGGCCTTCCAGAAGGTAAGTGCTATGGAAAGCGAGGCGCGAAAACTGTTAAGGGCTAAAGGTAAATTACCGAAGTAGACACATCATAATGAAAAATGTTTTCAATGCAAAGTATGGGTATTTGTAGAGTGTCATAGATGATATCCATAAAATGGGTAGAGACGGGATAAGAATGCTGGTGTAAGGTATGTGCTACAAGAAGCCAAAGTTACAAAAAAGATGGTGGAGGTTTTCTTAAGTGGCGCAATCAACTTATAGAGTTAAGGTGAATTTAAATCGTGATAGCTTAGAACCATGCAAATAGAAAATAAAAAAAAAATCTTAAAGAAAGTCACCAGCAAAGAGAATGAGGAATCCTTTATCTATAAAAATACTGCAAATAACGCGAAAGATGCTGATTTAAGGACTACTTTAAAAGAGTTTACCGAGCAAGAACTGAAATATGTTGAAATCTTCAATATCCTGTATATGCATCAGTTAAAAATATGAATAGAGGAAACAACTCGGTAGGGGACGTTATAATATCTTACTAGTAGAAGTCTTAGTAAGTATTCAGACTTTGAGGATGTACTTGTTTATGCTGGTGAAAGAGAAAAAAAGCTTTAGAGTTTTATAGTAATATGTCAATAGGGTAAACAATTCCAACTTGAAAAGCTATTTCCAGAGATAACTACCATTAACCTCCGTAACCTCCCTTCCACCAATATTCAAGAAAAGGAATGTACATAATTTTATTACAAAATCTTTTAGGAAGAATAATAAATTGATAACACGCTTAAAAAGGCCCATAGAGAAGCAAGCACTTATTGTGGAAAATAAATTTTTACATGAACAGCTAGCACGGTCTGGACACGATAGGGATGCAGGCATTATAGGGCAAAGTGATGCAATACGAAACGTTATAAAATTAGCCGAACAGGTTGCGCCCAGTCAGGCATCAATATTAATTCAAGGTGAGAGTGGTACTGGTAAAGAGGCTATTGCATCCCTTATTCATAAGATAGGGCCAAGAAAGGATAAGCCTTTTATAAAGGTAAGTTGTGCTGCTCTCCCCGAGACACTTCTCGAATCTGAGCTATTTGGATATGAGAAAGGTGCATTTACAGGTGCTGTTAGCCAAAAAGAGGGGCGTTTTGAGTTGGCTGATGAGGGGACGTTGTTTCTTGACGAAGTGGGTGAAATAACTCCAACCTTACAGGTTAAGTTACTTCGAGTCTTACAAGAAGGTAAATTTGAGCGATTAGGAGGCACTAAAATATTAAGAAGTAACGTACGTATAATTTCAGCAACGAATATTAATCTTACAAATGCTATAAAACAGAAGAGATTTAGAGAGGATTTGTATTATCGCTTAAATGTGATTACGATAAATATCCCTCCATTAAGAGAGAGAAAAGAGGACATTCCGCTTTTAGTTAGTCATTTCATGAAGATCTATCAGGAGAAAAACGATAAGACTATAGATGGAATTTCTGAGGATGTACTTGATATCCTGACAGATTATTTATGGCCAGGCAATATCCGTGAACTAAAAAATGTGATTGAAAGGGCCGTAGTACTTACACAGGACAGGGTTATCACACAAAAAGACCTTCCTGAAAACATTGTCGAGAATAAGATTGGAGATAGAAAGCTAACCATACCATTGGGTATGTCGTTACGCGAGATTAAGAAAAAGATAATCTTTGAAACGCTAAAGAAGACTAAGGGGGATAAGATAGTTGCAGCATATTTATTAGGTATTACAACCAGAACTATATATAGATTATTGAATTCTTTAGGCAAGGAAGAAATGAAGGAGGAAAAAATATGTCTTTAAAAGCTGGTACGTATAGTTTAGATGGGAATTTTGGAAACGTGTATGTTTATACTTTTAAGGAAGGGTTGCTTAGTAAATTAGCGCATGATTTATTAATTGAAGTAACTAATTTCAAAGTTAATTTAAATATACCGGAAGCTGGTTTTGCTTCAGGAAGTTTGGAAATGGAGTTACAGGCAAATTCTCTAAAAGTAATTTGCGCTATGAAAGAAGGCGAACGTCAACCCGATACGTTAAAAGAAAAAGATATAGCAGATATTGAAAAGGATATGGCTAAGAAAGTATTACATCCAGACAAATATCCTACGGTCAATTTTTGTTCTAAAGAAATTAAAGAGAAAGAAGCTGGATATCATGTAAATGGAGAATTAAGTTTACACGGCGTTACGAAAACTATTGATTTCGATATAGATACAAATGGGGACAATTTAAAAGGAAGGTTTTCTATACTTCAAAAGGATTACGGTATAAAACCTTTCAAGGCCATGATGGGTACTTTAAGGATAAAAAACGAAATAAATATTGGCTTTGACTTGTCTTTAAGCCAAACCTAGTTGTCTAGCATAATCAGTCTAGTTTTAGTTAAACTTTTTTAAAAAATTGACTTCATTTTTACACTATATATTGTAACCAACTTATATTGTTAAAGTGAATTCGGGACTTGATTGCTTAAGACTATGAAAAACAAAACGGTAGGAGCAATTTTAAAAAAAGCTGCCAAAAAAAAGAACGAATCATTTTTACTTTATAAAAACGCCGCAAATTGTGTGAAAGATGCTCATTTAAAGACTGTCCTACATAAGTTTGCCGAGGACGAACTAAGGCATGAACAGGCTATCAAAGATTTCAACATAAATGGGCTAAAAAAACAAAAAATAGAAATTGAAGAAACGTCTCGACAGTGGATATCAGAATATCTTAATGGTAGAAGTCTTCGTGATTATTCAGATTTTGAGGACGTACTTCTTTATGCTGTTAAAAGAGAAAAAATAGCTTTCAAATTTTATAGTAATATGTCGGCACTGATAAACAATCCAGACTTGGAAAAACTGTTTACCTGGCTGGCCCAAGAAGAGTCAAAGCACAAGGAAGATATAGAGGCTTTCTTCTGGGATGCAATTTATCGCTAATGTATTATGACAGACTATCACATACATACAAAATTGTGTTTTTTTATGCAATAAGGAATGTGGTAGATCTGTTGAGGTAAAAACTTCCTTCATACATACACCTATTTCTGGTAATAACCTTGTCACTGTTCCGTCCCGTAACAATTGTTTTTTTACTTCAGTCTTGTGCTAGAAGGACGGCTCTGTGCATCATGCCAGTCACACGTCAATACACACCGGCAAAATAAGGCTTTTAATTAAATTTTACTCAGGCAGAATTATGCTAATATATTATGTACTTGTATCTTATAATGTTTTTGCGTCTACTATCCGGATTCTCCGTAACTAATTGAATAGCAGCAAATCGCTACAATTTCACCAATTTGGGGTTAATTGATATAGAGTCATTATCTTGCAGATATAGGGTTTATACACTATTTACAAACTAATATGTTTATACAAAATATACTAGTTTCATAAAATTAACACACTATTATTTTTGTGATTGTCCGCGATTTGAATTTATACTGTTATTTTAATCATAAAGTATTAGTAATTAAGCCAACAGAAAACAGTTAGACATAGGGCATTCTATTTTGCTTTTGGAAAACAAAAATTTTAGGTTTGTCTCCAATTTCAACCTAATTTGAAAAAAAGAAAGGAGGTTGTGTAATAAATCTTCAAAAAATAAAGAAGTAACACCTATTTTAATTATTTAATAGGAGGAAGAAGTCATGGAGAAAAAAGAACTCGTTGCCAGACTGCTTGCAGCCAAAAAAGCCTCTGGAAAGACTTATGATGAATTAGCAGATGCTCTTGGTTATTGTAACGTTTATGTGGGACAACTCTTTCACGCCCAGGCCCAATTAAAAGAGGACGCCGTATCCAAACTCGCCAAACTTGTTCCAGGACTCAACGAGGAACTTCTCGCAGAGATGCGCAAATGCCCTATGCGTTCATACGACCCTGCCATTATTCAAGAACCTAATATCTACCGCATGACAGAAGTATGTTTGCATTACGGTAATTCGATCAAGGCTGTCATGAATGAAATCTTTGGTGATGGGATTATGTCTGCCATAGATTTCAAGTTGACAGTTCATAAGATCAAAGGAGACAAGGGGGAAGATCGCATGGTGGTAACTATGAACGGAAAATTCCTTCCTCATATTGAGCAAAAAAAATGATTTTTTAGTTTTTAGAAATCAATTTTAAATATGTATGAAAAAAGAATAAGAAAAATATTACTTAGCTTCTGTTGTGGAAATCCATTTTCTCCTGTAGGAGCAGCATTTTGCCCGCCCGGCAACGCCGATCGGACGGGCTGCGATATTTCGCGGCTACCTGCCCGACTATACAAGTCATTCAGGCGGGGAAGCCGCTCTTACAAATGATCGGAGCTTTCCGCAACAGAAGCTCCTTAGATAGAAAAAGTATGTTATTTATATTCTTTAAAAGAAAGGAGGAGGCAAGTTAAATGAAAGCAACAATAGAAGCTTTTACTGCCGTAGCGGTTGCGAAAGAAAATATGATTAGAAACAAGATTGGGCAGTATTGGGTCCTCTCGATGCTGGCAGGTATGTATATCGGATTTGGGATAATCCTTATATTTACCGTAGGGTCACAATTTGCTAATATTGGTTCTCCAGCCGTTAAGATTATTATGGGAATATCTTTTGGAATTGCATTGACGCTAGTTGTATTTGCGGGTTCTGAATTATTTACGGGCAACAATATGGTAATGCTAATAGGCTGTCTTAAGGGAAAAACAGGTTGGTGGTGGATGGCTTGGCTTTGGTTCGTATGTTATTTCGCTAACCTTGCCGGTGCATTACTGTTAGCCTGGATAATGGCGTGTACGGGTTTTGTAGAAGGAGGAAGCATCATTGGTGGCTTTATTGATAAAGTTGCCAGCGCCAAAATGAATGCCCCTTGGATGGAGCTGTTTTGCAGGGGTATTCTCTGTAATGCACTCGTCTGTCTGGCTGTCTGGATGGCAGCGAAAACAAAGAATGAGGCAGCAAGAATATTTCTGATATTCTGGTGTCTTTTTGCCTTTATCGCTTGTGGTTTTGAGCATAGTATAGCTAATATGACTGTTTTTGGTATGAGCCTTTTTACTGCACATCCAGATACGGTTAGCTGGTATGGTTTTGCCAGAAACCAGCTTCCAGTCACTATTGGTAATATCATTGGTGGGGGCTTTTTCGGCCTTGTATATTGGTATTCTACATGGAGTAGAGCGGAACAGGCTACTGATGGAGGGTTGTCGGTTAGTCTCATAGATTCGACTCAGGGGGCAATTCCAGGCGCCCACGTAATCGGTGAAGACGAAAATGACAACCTGATTATTGGGAGACTTCCAAGTCCATCACAACAGATGGTTTCACAGAACCAAATGTTTGCTGGCGAGGGAAAGAGTGAGATGCTTGCAGATTCATCACAACAGGTAATTCCACAAAACCAATTATACGATCAAAAATACATCACCGCAGCAGAAGTATGTATTAAAGAGTTGTTTCAGTGGTGTAATCAACTTGGTACCGTCCTAACACACCTTAGGTCTCGTGCTCTTGTGCTGGGTTTCGATGAATTCTCCGAAACTTTAACGCAACTGCAACATCAACAAAACGCAAAGAGTCCAATTTGCTTAAAAGATGCGTTCACTCATAAAATGGCTGAAGATGAGTGTCCGGATTTTAAAAATTACGCACGTGGCAAAGGAACTATAAAATTCCTTTCTGCTTCTGATTCGGTACCAGCAAGTGACCGTAAGGGGATTACTGAATTTCTCCAGCTATGTGATAAAGTGGAGACAACGGCCATTAAAGTTATGAATCCTGCGAATTATGGTACGGATATCACTGCCGGACAGTCCATCCTGGCGGGGGCAGTATTCGAATTGAATGAACTCCGATTTGAGCTAAACGAGAGCTTTGCCGCATTATCGCATTCTTAAGCTTTAACGTTGGAAACTTAATCGTGGTTATAGAAGCGTCGTCATTATGTTGCTAAAGTGATATTAGCGGAATTGATAGTTATGGAAGCATGTCATAATCTATCAGGCAACCAAAACTGCCATGGTTGGTCGGGTTTAAGTAGTATGCAACTTAAACCCAGGAACGTCACAGATGGATGTCAGGTGTTATATTTTCAATTAAAGAAATCAGTAGATTGATGTACTAATTGGCTATAGGAAAGTAATATTTCTGTTGATCGTCTGTTTGGCGTTATTTAATATTGATTTGTTAACTTAATAGCTTATAAAGGAGTTAAACATGACAGAATATCCAGTTAGTAGTTATGCAGTTTATGTGATTACGGGTACTCATTCAACGTGTATACAATTTTATGAACATGATAAATACAGAGGAGCAATATGCTTCTTTCCCAATGACGCAGACTTAGAAGATGCTCAATTGGATTCAAATGGGAGAATTATTTTAAACATGCGCATTAACCGGCTTCATGTAGTATTGGATATAGTGAGAAATGAAAAACCACTCTTCTTATTTTACGATAGTCCAAATAATGCTGGTCTCCGAACAGGAAGAGAAACTATAGGTGAAGATCAACTTTGGATTACTTAATATGAAGACGTTAAGCCTCAGGCAGGAGAAGACAAAGAGTGTAATATGGGGCGTTTAATTGGCTATATTAAAGGCCTTCAAATAAGGAGAAGAGAATGATGTCATTAATAGAGGGAATAATCAAGATTAGTGACCAAATAAAAAAGTTGCCCAGGGCGGCACAACCTGCAATACCCTCAAGAGAGTTGTGGGTTACTTTTATAGGTTCGATGCTGGGCATAGGAATTACAGCAGTTCTTGCCTTTTCCTGGGACTGTCCTATGTTGTTAGGACCTTTTGGTGCAACTGCTGTATTGGTTTATGGTGCTTATAAGGCGCCGCTGGCACAACCGAGAAATGTCTTATTAGGCCATCTTCTTGGCGCATTAATGGGTGTAGCCGTGTATGACTTTTTTGGTATCACATGGTGGTCCCTTGCGCTTGGTGTTACCCTTGCAATTATATTTATGACAGCGACTTATTCAGTACACCCACCGGCAGGCGCAACCGCATATGTGGCTATCCAGACTGGAGGATTGGGCGTTGATTATATGTTTATACTAAATCCCGTTCTCCTTGGGGCCTTTGTTTTATTGTTAACCGCTATTATTGTGAACAAACTTGGGAAAAGGGATTATCCCGCAGCTTGGTGGTAACATTGTAAGTGGCAAATATGAAAGAGATTGTAGTATTTACAAGTTTGGACATGCAAACTTATTATATAAAATTACTATTGAATTCATACCGGACAATACTTATAAAACTCTTGTTTTGTACTGTAAAATAATTAAGCTACAAAACATCTTTCGGAGCTAACTGGATGGTTATATGAATTACGGAGAAAAACAATGTATATTTCGATTAAGAATCATATCATCTTATTGCTGATTGTTTTTACGTTGATCCCATTTGTTTTGCTAAGGATTATTGCATACCCAAAAATAAAGTCCGATCTTAAGACCGTGATCATGGATAATCTCGAAACTATTGGGCACAAGCAGACTGAGTTGGTGACTACCTGGATGCGTGAAAGGATGAAGGATGTTATAGTGGTTGCAAGCAATCCTTTTATGGCCAAAAGCGCAAGGATCACAAAAGATGATAAGGATTATTCAAAAATTGTCCAGTATTTAGAGATGATTGTGGCTGAGTATGGCTACAAGGGTGCGTTTGTAAGCAATGATAAAGGATTAGTAACGCTTGCTACATCAGAAGAACGTGTGGGGAAAGATATTTCAAAGACGGATTTTTTCAAGTATGCAGTACAGGGAAGAATATTTGCATCAAGTATCATACCGTCTAAAGACCCGCTTATAAATGAATATGGGGAGGAGGAAGTAGGATTGCCCACCATGTTTGTTGCTGCGCCTCTGAAGTATGAGAATGAGGATGTAAATGGTGTTGTTACATTGAGGATTCATGTGGCCACCCTGAACAATTTAATACAACGTTACAAATTAGGGAAGACAGGTGAGACATATCTTGTAAACAGGGACGGATACATGCTTACAAGGTCGAGGTTTACCAAGCAGCTAAAAAAAATGGGATTGATTAAAGAAAGAAGTGCCTTAGAACTAAAGTTGCTTGATCCAGAAACCGGTAAATTAACCGTTGGTGTTCAGCAATGTATTGCAGGTAATGACGGTTCTGATGCGAAAGGCTATAACGATTATGGAGGTATATCCGTGTTGGGAGCGTGGAACTGGTTACCAGAGTACGATTGGGGTGTTATAACGGAGATCGATGAGGCAGAAGCTTATGGAGTGGTATATAATCTTAATTATCTTGGTATGGCATTGCTATTTGCAATCGTATTTCCCGTTGTGTTCGTTGCCTATTATTTAGGTAGAAGATTCTCTTCGCCGATTGTTCAGTTAACAGAAGTAACCGAAAAGATGGCCTCAGGGGATTTAACTCAAAGTGTGGATATAAAGAGCAATAATGAGATCGGAATATTGGCAAGATCCTTCAACACGATGGCAAAGGCCCTGGACGAAAAGACAAAAGAGACAGTGGAATCTGAGAAACGCTATAGAGAGTTATTTAATTCTCTCAGTGAAGGTATATATCAATGTGAACCTGGAGTTGAAGGGGTGTTTACATGGGTTAATAAAGCTGGCGCTGAGATGTTTGGCTACAAATCACCTGAAGAGATGATTGGGACAAAGGTAGAGAATATTTACGTGGACCTTGAAGACAGAAGAAAGCTCGTTGAGAAGCTTGAAAAAGATGGGGTCTGGAGGGACTTTGCGTCCTTCTGTAAGAAGAAAAATGGCGAGCGTTTTTACACTGAACGCACCTCTAATATGGTTAAAAATGAAGAAGGTGAAGCTGTTCGTATTGAAGGCATAATCAGGGATATTACTGAACGAAAGAGGCTGGAAGAGGAGTTACAGGAATCTGAAAAACAAAAAAGGCAACTGTTGAATTCACTAAAAGAAGGTGTTTATCAATGTGAACCTGGAGTTGAAGGGGTGTTTACATGGGTTAATCAAGCTGGCGCTGAGATGTTTGGCTACAAATCACCTGAAGAGATGATTGGGACAAAGGTAGAGAATATTTACGTGGACCTTGAAGACAGAAGAAAGCTCGTTGAGAAGCTTGAAAAAGATGGGGTCTGGAGGGACTTTGCGTCCTTCTGTAAGAAGAAAAATGGCGAGCGTTTTTACACTGAACGCACCTCTAATATGGTTAAAAATGAAGAAGGTGAAGCTGTTCGTATTGAAGGCATAATCAGGGATATTACTGAACGAAAGAGGCTGGAAGAGGAGTTACAGGAATCTGAAAAACAAAAAAGGCAACTGTTGAATTCACTAAAAGAAGGTGTTTATCAATGTGAACCTGGAGTTGAAGGGGTGTTTACGTGGGTTAATCAAGCTGGCGCTGAAATATTTGGATATAAATCACCAGAAGAGATGATTGGGACAAAGGTAAAAGATATTTACGTAGATGCTGAAGATAGAAGACGGCTCGTCGAGAAGCTTGAAAAAGATGGGGTCTGGAGAAACTTTGTGTCTTTTTGTAAGAAGAAAAATGGCGAGCGTTTTTATACTGAACGTACCTCTAATATGACTAGAAATGAAGAAGGTAAACCAACTCTTATTGAGGGTATATTTAGGGATATTACTGAGCGAAAGAGGTTGGGAGAGGAATTAAAGAGATCTGAAGGACATTAAGGCGATAAAAAATGAGTGTGTATTTAGGGATATAACGGAAAGATAAAATATAATATATTAAAGGAATTTAATATATCGAATCTGGAGTAGAAAATTATGGGAAATGGGAAAGGAAAGGGTTTTTCCATAAATGCAAAGACCATTATTCTGATATTATTGTTTTTAGATGTCGGGTTTACAATTAAGATGATAAATAAATACAACAGCAGGAGGGATGCAGCTTATGTGAGGGAAAAGACGTATGAAGAGCAGATGGAAAAAAGGGTTATGAGGGCCTTTGGCTCAGTAGAAGAAATGTACAAGATAGTTGAAGACACTGCGCGACAAAAGGAGGAATCTGAAGAATTTGCGAACTCTGTGAGAAAACAAGATGAAAAAATAAGACGTATAAACAAGAAGCTTGAACATGCAAAAACACAACTAGAAGTGGAAAAGACTCAATTGCAAAAATCTGAAAGACATAAAAGGCAATTGTTGAATTCACTAAAAGAAGGTGTTTATCAATGTGAACCTGGAGTTGAGGGGAGGTTTACGTGGGTAAATCAAGCTGGCGCTGAGATGTTTGGCTACAAATCGCCCGAAGAAATGATTGGAACAAAGGTAGAGGATATTTACGTGGATCTTGAAGACAGAAGGAGGCTCGTTGAGAAGCTTGAAAAAGATGGGGTCTGGAGGAACTTTGCGTCCTTCTGTAAGAAGAAAAATGGCGAGCGTTTTTACACTGAACGTACCTCTAATATGGCTAAAGACGAAAAAGGCAAACCTATTCGTATTGAAGGGATAATCAGGGACATTACTGAGCGAAAGAGGCTGGAAGAGGAATTGCAAAGTGGCATACAAGAACTTAAGAAAAATTTAAAAGCAGCCGAGAAAGAAAACGCCGAACTTAAGAGGCAGCTTAAATCGCACGGGTGGATACAAAAATAACTGTTTAATTTTTAAAAATTCTGGTATCAGCTTCCTTGTTCAATTTCTAAAAACTACTATAACTTAATGAGTACCTTACAATCCTTGAGCCGGGCATTTAACCTGAAATGCCTGAGCTAATTGTATAATATTGCAGCAAAGCGCACTGGCTTAATCACAAAAAATATATAAGAAAACAAAGTTTAGTTTATTATATAAACCAAACGAAAGGGAATGAACAGGTGTTTTGAACTTCCAAGGAAGATTTAATGTCTTTCGCTTATGATAAATTGGATTTGATTTAGTTTTTTTACAGTGGTAGAATTTTAAAGATGAACTTAATATGAAAATAATAATTTTAAACAATGAGTATCAGAAGAAAAATATTTTTTTGGTTCTTACTTCCTTCTATCTTAATCGCAACTTTTATGACGGTATTTTGCTATTTCTATACTCAATATATAGTAAAACAAAATATCTTTGATCAATTAGAAATAGCCTCCGATAAATTACAGAAACAAGTCCATGTTTTCTTAGAAGGAAAAAGAAGACAAACCATAGATTTAAGTTTTGATGGGTTCATAAGAGACTGTACAAAGGAAATTGCTGAAAAAGAAAAAAGGAGAGAGTATTATACCACAGCAATAAATGCTCATCTTATTACTAACGAGATGTCTCTTAATCCGAACATTCTTGAGTTATTTATCGTTGACTTTAAAGGCAAAATAATTGCTTCTACAGATGAGAGTCGTATTGGGGAAGATGTTTCGAGTGAAGAATATTTTTCAGAGTTAGAACTTTTAGAGACATTTGTAGGCGATCCGCATTATGATTCTGGCTTGGAAGAAATCGTAATTGAGATGTCCGCAGTGATTTTAAGCAAGGTTGAACATGAAGCTGTTGGAGTTATAGTCAATCGAATCAAACTTGAACAAGAGGAGGATAAAGAGAGTTATGGCGCATCTGCCCAGGAAGACTATGAATGGAATTATTCTCAATTAATAGATGTAAATAAAGTTTGGACAAAGTCCTTTAGCTCTGATGGATTTATAAGAGATTGCACAGAAGAGATAACCAGAAGAAACGATAGAGTTCAGTATTATACAGATCGCTTGAATAACCATCTTGTCATAAACAAAAAACCCCTTGATGATAGTATTATTTCGATATTTGTTATTGATCTTACTGGCAAAATAATAGGTTCAACAGAACTTGGCTTAATAGGCAAGGATGACTCAGGTAAGGGGTATTTTTTAGAAACAATGGAGCACGGCTCTTTCTTAAGTGATTTACATCAAGTTCCAGGGTTTAAACAAAGTATGTTCGAGTCAGCAACGTTGCTCACGAGTAGAGATGGACAAGACCCAATAGGCATAATCGTTAATAGATACAGTGGTAATAGCCTCAAAAAAGTTACTCTGAGTGGAGACAGAGAAGAATTAGGGCCGGTTAAACAACTGAGTGGATTAGGAGAAACAGGGGAAGTGTATATTGTAAATAGAGATAAATTAATGATTACGGAATCGAGATTTATAGAAGATTCCGTTCTTAAACAAGTTGTTGATACGGAAGGTGTTAGAGTTGCATTTGATAATGGGACGGGGATGGTTGGTATATATCCTAACTACAGGGGTGTCCCGATACTTGGCGCCTCTAAATATCTTGAAGAGATGGGATGGGTTATACTTGCAGAAAAGGACGTTTCTGAGGCGTTTGCTCCCATTGTAAGCCTGAGAAATTTCGTTATCATTGTGGGGATTACGGGCATTATAGTTGTAGTAATAATTGCAATTTATCTTTCGTTAAATGTAACAAGACCTATCAGCAAATTGGTTGAATCTGCCCATGCTATTGCTAATGGAGATTTGACTAAAAAAGTCAATGTCAAGGGTGAAGACGAAATAGGTTATCTGGCCAACTCGTTTGATACGATGCGTATAGAGCTTGGTAAATCGTTTAGAAATATTGAAAGACATAGAAAGGAGCTTCAGCACCTTTCCGAAAGAATAGTCTTAATTCAGGAAGAGGAACGCAACAAACTATCACGTGAATTACACGACCACACTGGCCAGGCACTGATAGCGCTAAAGACAAATCTCGAAGTAATAGATAAACTACTTCCAGAAAATGTCCATGAGTCACGGGAATGGCTTAAAGATTCAAAACAATTTTTGGTTAAAACCTTAGAAGAGATACGAAATCTATCTTACTCCCTCAAGCCCCCAATGCTTGATGAACTGGGACTGGTGCCTACTATAATGGAATATTCAAAAGATTTTTCTACCAGGACAAAGATTGCGGTAAATATAAAATCAAATCTTAAGGACGAAAAACTTCGACCAAACCTGGAGCTATCCCTTTACCGAATGGTACAGGAAGCCCTTACAAATGTAGTTAAGCACTCAGGGGCAAAGACCGTTCAGATTAATATTTACCAAGAAAATTCAAAATTGGTTCTGAGTGTAAAGGATGATGGAAAGGGTTTTGATGCTGAGGGAATGTGCGGAGATGGAGTTAAGGATTACGGGATTGGGTTATTAGGAATGCGGGAAAGATTTGCATCTGCAGGGGCGGACTTTCAGGTGTACTCAACAGAGGGAAAGGGCACCGAATTAATAGCTAAATGCCAAACTAAATATAAATAAAAGATTCAAATATATTCTTACAAATCTCAGCGAACTTTGCTTTCTCAGTGTTGAGCTGAACTTTAGGGGGTAAGAGAAATGCCAAATATTTCGGTTTTATTAGTTGAAGACCACCATGTAGTCAGGAAGGGTATCGCATATTTACTATCTTTGGAGGAGGACATTGATATGATAGGAGAAGCCGAAGATGGTAATAAAGCCATAAAGATGGCAAAGAATTTGTGTCCCGACGTTGTTATTATGGACATAACAATGCCTAACTTAAATGGCATAGATGTCGTGAAGCAAATAAGGAAATCTGTACCGGAAACTAAAGTAGTGATACTGACAATGCATACCAGAGAGCAATACATACGACAGGCATTGCTGGAAGGAGCATCTGGTTATTTACTGAAAGAGTCTACGCAGGAAGAACTCGCTAATGCCATCAGAACCGTACATAAAGGTGGTGTAGCCTTATCTCCTTCTATATCCAGATTCGTCTTAAATGAATATGTCAGGCAGGCTGATCCCAAAAAGGAGGTTGATAGTTTGGAGCTTCTTACCGATAGAGAGAGGCAAGTCCTTCGCTTGATTGCCGAAGGTAAGACAAATAAAGAGGTAGCGAAATGCCTGTCTATAAGCAAGAGTACTGTGAACATACACCGAACAAACATAATGCAAAAACTTGATATACATGATACAGTGGGACTTGTCCGATATAGTGTAGAAAAGGGCATCATAGTAATTGATAAATAATTTACTTATAAACCATGTGAATGGGAAAAGTTATTAAAAGAGATATGTAAAATTGATCCAGATGAAAGATTTTTCAATTCATAAAGTATTTGTCTAATTAACACAAAAACTTGGTTGTCATTCTAATTTCGCTACTCTATAATTTCTTCAACGGCCTTATTTATCAGTTCTTTCTCTTGTTCTCCAATAACAATAAATTCGATTGCGATACAAAATAGAAGTAGACTGATATGTATCAATACGGATTATTTTACCAGCACAATTTATGGTAGACGTGAATTTAGACACTCTATTCTTTATTACCCTAACCCCCATCACACACCAAATTATATACAGACCGTTATTACGCCTATTTTGTATTGACTTGAGTGATTAATTTGCTAATAATCTATATCCTTTATGCTGGGCGTAACTCATCTTTACCGTTATACATGATTAAGTGTAAAGAGTCACAATGTCAAAAAAAACTTATTTGAGAAGATCAAGTGATATGAAACAATTGCCGTTATCACAATGTCATAAAGGTGTTGGTGACTTGCAATGGACGGAAGTTATTAATTTTACCACTGACAGGGAAAGAAAACTTAATTTTTTTCATGACGATATATTAAAGCCCGGGGTATCTATTGGGATTCACCGTCACGAACATGATGAAGAATATTACTATATTATTTCTGGTAAGGGAATTATAACTCTTGATGGAAATGAATTTGAGGTAGGGCCTGGGGATATTACAGCTGTATATCCTGGTGGTTCACATGGGTTAAGAAATCATACAGACGGTAATCTCAGGGTAATTGTAGTTAGTGTAACGTAAGGTATTCCCAGCCTCAAACTATGCCATAAATGACGTAATTCTTTATGCTAAATATATAGCCCTTCAACATAATTGCTGAAGGGCTCTCTTGTTCAATAGCTCCCCGGGTAGGATTCGAACCTACAACCTAGTGGTTACAGTTATCCCAACATTACTGTTAGGGCTGGACTATCTCATCACCTTATCCACCTGAGACGGACTTAGGTGCTAGGCGCTTCCCCTCATTACCATTACATTAATATTGAGAGTACGACATTTCTGTCTAGTCTCTGCACCTTTCCTGAATCATGATGATTCAGGACTTGGCTCAGGATTACCCCTCTTTTCCACTAAAGAGTAGGGCTTCCCTGAATTCACCTAGTTTTTCAGCCCAGACTTTCGTCTGGGAGCTGCGCTTTGGGCATGGAGTTCACGATGACAATTGGCACAAAGAATCATGCACTTATCTAATTCTGCTTTGACCTTTTTCCAGCTCCTCGTATGCCCATACTCAGAAATTCCAAATTCTTTACCTAAATTAGATAAGTGATGAAATTCAAGCGCATCAGTACACTGATTATAGCCACACTTTTCACATTCGCTGCCTTTATATTCAATTGCCATTTGACGAACCTTTTTACGTCTTTTATAGACTGCTTCAATTAAATATTGACGTCTATCAGCGTATTTACGCTTTTCCTTCTTAATAACCGATGTCACCTCCTCTCTAAAATAAGATTTAAACTTCGCACAGCCACCCACTCTACCATTGAGCTACCGGGGATTATGTATTTGCTTTATTTGTTCTCAACCAATACCGCTTTTATAATATTTTTCGCGTTTTCTTGCTTCATCTGCTGAATTACATTCTTCCTTATAGAGCATTACAAGTGGTCTTCGTGTTCGTGTAGATAATGTTTTACCTTTATTGTGTAACCTTAATCATTTTTCTGGCTCCCTGTTCATTCCAACATATATACCATTATCCTTCAAACTTTTCAACATAAACATACCACGTAAGCATAACATTTTTTAACAGTTACCCCTGTCTGCCGACAGGCAGGCACTCTACCATTGCCTGTCTACCGATAGGTAGAAGCTACCGGGGAACTTGTGTATTGTTTACAGCGACGAAATCTTACACTTTTTAGTACTCGAAGGGTGTCCAGCTTAGCTGTTAGTATTGCTGTTACAATAATCCAGGATTTTTGAAATTTCATGCCTTAATTTGCTACGTTCAACAATCATATCGATGAAACCATGTTCAAGCATAAATTCAGTCGTTTGAAATCCTTTAGGGAGGGTTTTTTTGATGGTCTCCTTAATGACTCTAGGACCTGCAAATCCCACGAGTGCGCCGGGTTCCGCCATTATTATGTCTGCTTGTGAGGCAAAGCTTGCCATGACGCCACCTAATGTTGGGTCCGTAAGTACAGAGATATATGGTGTTCCTGCCTCCTGTAGTCTGGATATGGCAGAACTGGTTTTAGCCATTTGCATAAGAGATATAACACCCTCGTGCATTCTTGCACCTCCTCCAGAACCTGTTATTATAATAAGTGGTAATCTTAGTTCCAGTGCCTTTTCGGCTGCTCTTGTAATCTTCTCTCCTACCACTGATCCCATGCTTCCCATTATAAATCTCGGATCAGTAACAGCGAAGATTACGCTTTTACCTTCTATAGTTCCCTTGCCAACCGTTGCAGCTTCATTCAAACCTGTTTTTTTCTGTTCTTTTACAATCCTGTCTTTGTAGCTTATACGGTCTTTAAAATTTAGCGGGTCTGCGGGCAACATATTTTTCCAGTATTCTTCAAAACTATCTTTATCGAGCATGATTTTTATACGTTCAGAGGTTGATATCCTGAAGTGGTAATTACACTCAGGGCAAACATTATATTTTTCCTCCACCTTCTTTTTATAAACTACGTTATTACACCCTTCGCATCTTTTCCATAAGCCATCAGGTATATTCCTCTTTCTTCTAAAGAACATTATATCCTTCTCCCCTTATACTGATGATACTTCTGACGTATCAGAGTTATTCCTGGTGTTCAGATTCTAATTTTTTACAAACAGATTGCAGTTTTCCTGTGCTATCTGGCGAAGTTCTTTTATTGCCTCTTTATAATCGCTCTTTGCAAATATGGATGTTGCAGCGGCAAAGACATTTGCGCCTGCAGATGCTGCTTCTGAGATTGTTTCAGGCTTTATACCGCCATCTACCTCGATATCCAGATTTTCTGGCGCTATTTCCCTTAATTTTTTCAGTTTGCTGCATACATCTTTTATGAAGGATTGCCCCGCAAATCCCGGATGAACTGTCATTATAAGAAGCATGTCAATTGATTTCAGTAATTTTTTAACAGTCTGTGCAACCGTATCAGGATTCATTGCAACTCCAGCTTTTAATCCCTGAGATTTGATTAAGCTTATGACACTCAGAGGGTCATCTGTTGTCTCAATGTGAAAGGTTATAATATCATCCTTTCCAGTTTTCCGTGTAAATGATTCTATGTATTTTTCAGGGTTTTCAATCATTAGATGTATATCCAGAGGGATGGAGGTGTTTTTCTTTACTCCTTCAACGATGAATGGTCCCATTGTTAAATTTGGAACGAAATGTCCATCCATAACGTCAACGTGTATTAAGTCTATACCTGCCTTTTCCACCTTCTCAATTTCATTTCCCAACTGTGTTGGGTCGGCGGCAAGTATTGAAGCTGCTATTTTTATTTGCATATCAGATTTAATGTTTTGTTGGTTTGTATAGAAATCCTATTTGTTTGTTAATGCAGCTATGCCAGGCAATTCTTTACCCTCTAATAATTCCAGAAATGCTCCACCCCCTGTAGATATGAAGGATACCTTGTACGATTCTCCCATCTTGTGGAATGCACGGTCTGTATCTCCACCTCCTATAATAGTTAATGCATGCGCATCAACTACTGTTTCAACCATTGCATAGGTACCTCTACTAAAGGCGTCTATTTCAAACGCCCCCATGGGGCCGTTCCAGATGATCGTCTTTGCGTTTTGCAGGGCTTCAGAAAAAAGCTTCGTACTTGCAGGCCCGATGTCGAGGGCAATCCAATTTTCCGGGATTTCCTGGAAGGTTACCACTTTTGTTTCTGCTCTTCCATCAAATTTTTCTGCAATTACGAAATCTACAGGCAGGTATACCTTAACACTTCTTTCCCTGGCGAGTTTAGTTATGGATGAAATCTTTTCGATTATGGCCTTTTCTATTGTTGACTTGCCAGCGCCGTATCCAAGCGCCTTAAGGAAAGGAAAAGCCATTGCTCCACCGATGATTAGTTTGTCAACCTTTTTTGAGAGATTTTCAATAATCTTTATCTTATCTGCAACCTTTGCTCCACCGATTATGGCTACCAGAGGTCTCGATGGATTATTAACTGCTTTTTCAAAGTAATCAAGCTCCTTCTTTATGAGAAAGCCTTCTGCTGCCTGTGAAACAGTTCCATTTATACCTACCATTGAGGCATGTGTTCTGTGACAATTCCCAAATGCGTCCTGTATGAATACATCGCACAGACTTGCCAGTTCTTTAGCAAACTTTGGATCGTTTTCCTGCTCCTCCCGATGAAAACGTAAGTTTTCAAGAAGTAAAACGTCTTCAGGCTGCATGTTATCAACTTGTTTCTTTATGTCAGGCCCTATACAATTACTTGCCAGTTTTACTTCTTTATTGAGGAGTCTATGGAGTCTCTTGGCAACTGGTTTTAAACTGAGTTCTGGTATGACCTTTCCATTTGGTCTCCCGAGGTGAGAAGCTAGGATTACTTTAGCGCCTTCATCAAGTAAATAATTTATAGTTGGTAGGGTTGCCCTTATTCTGGCATCATCGGTTATGTTCCCCTGCTCGTCAAGAGGAACATTATAATCCACCCGTACAAAAACCTTCTTACCTTTAAGGTCGAGATCTGTAATAAAAAGTTTTTCCATCTCAAAAAACCTTCTAAATTTTTGCTATAAGTTCTATCAAATCCACCATACGGTTTGAATAACCCCATTCATTATCGTACCAGCCTATAACTTTTATTAAATTACCGTCAACTACGTAAGTGGACCTGGCATCGAAGATACAAGAATGTTCATTGTCTATTATGTCTGAAGAAACAATGGGGTCTTCACAATATTCCAATATACCTTTTAACTCATTATTTGCTGCGGCTTTCATTACATTATTAATATCCTCTATACTTACCCTCTTTTTCACTGATGCCACTAGATCTGTTACCGAACCATTAGCAACCGGTACCCGCATTGACATACCATCAAGTTTTCCTTTAAGTTCTGGAATAACTTCACCAATAGCTTTTGCAGCGCCGGTGGTTGTTGGGATAATATTTATGGCTGCAGCCCTTGCCCTTCTTAAATCACTGTGCATTAAGTCTGTTACTCTCTGGTCGTTTGTATAAGCATGTACGGTAGTCATAAGACCCTTTTCGATTCCAAAATTATCATTGATTATCTTTGCAAGGGGCGCCAGACAATTTGTAGTACAGGAGGCATTAGAAACAATCTTATGTTCAGATTTAAGGTAGTTTGTATTTACACCAATCACTATTGTAGCGTCAAGTTTGTCCTTTGATGGTGCAGACAGGATTACCTTTCTCGCTCCAGCCTCAAGATGTTTTTCGCAATCTGATCGTTTTGTAAATATGCCTGTTGATTCTATTACGACCTCTATTCCCAGATCTTTCCACGGAAGTTTGGCAGGGTCTTTTTCTTTTACTAACTTGATTTCCTTTCCTTTTACGACTATTGAGTTATCTTTTGCTTCAATATTACCTTCGAATTTCCCGTGGACTGAGTCATATTTTAAGAGAAATGCCAGTGTCTTGGCATCGGTTAAATCGTTTATGGCCAGCACATCAATATTTTTCCTCTTTGCAATTACTCTATATACATTTCGGCCTATTCTACCAAAACCATTTATTCCAACTTTGATAGCCATTTTTTAAGCTTCCTTTCCAGCACAAATATCATATAATTAATTCCAGCAGGTCGTGAATTACGAGACGCTTTATTTGAAAAGCTGTCTATGAATAGATTAGGGGTTTTGCCAATGATATTAGAAGCAAAGGTTGTTTTTTCAAGATATAAGTATTTTAAAAAATGAGGAAATACTTATGGATGTGATTCAAATAAAGAAGAAAAAATTCTAACAAACCATCATAATTTGTCAAGTATTTTCCAATTAAGCAATTTTTTGCATATTTATTACAAGTCGTGGAAAGCCGTTTTTTAGGAGATTTAGCCGAATTTTTGTGTTTGAGAATAGATGAAACTCTGGGCTTTGCGATGGGGGTAAAGAGATATAGAGAGGGGGATTTTACAAATGGAAACAAAGATTGGTAAAACCAAACTTAGTTTAATACAGGGTGATATTACGTTGCAGGAGACAGAGGCAATTGTCAATGCTGCAAATACGAGCCTGCTGGGTGGAGGAGGAGTAGATGGCGCTATTCACCGTGCGGGTGGGCCAAAGATTCTTGAGGAATGCAAGGCGATTCGAGCAAAACAAGGGGGCTGTCCCACTGGCGAGGCCGTAATAACCTCTGGTGGAAACATGGAGACCAAATATGTAATACATACTGTAGGTCCTGTTTGGTCAGGTGGAAACCGTGGTGAGGAACAACTCCTTCGAAACGCTTATTATAACAGCCTCGATTTAGCAAGGGAAAAGGGTATCAAATCTGTCTCATTTCCATCCATTAGCACTGGCGTGTACAGGTTTCCGATAGATAAGGCTTCAAAAATTGCCCTTAACACAGTAAAAGAATTCGTGCAGGAGCACAACTTTGTGGAGGTTAGATTTGTGCTATTCAGTGAAAGAGATCTGAAAGCTTATGAAGATGCATTGAAAGAGATATGTAGATGAAGTTGCTAATTTACCCACGCACCAGAAAGCCGCGGGTGTGAGCCCGTGGATGAATGGATTTCGGTGCGGGGTTTCGCTCTAAAAAACACCGTAACACAAGCCGCCTGAGGCGCCCCTTGGGGGGGATGACAATTGTGACACAGCCTCGATGGCAGTCAGGAAGCCACTGATGCCACAGTTGGATACTCCCTGTCCGTCCGACAGGCGGGCACGTGGGGTTCCATAAAGCCGTGGAACTTCACAACTTTCCCCTCTGTTTTCCCATGTTTGGTTTTCTACCATGGTTTGCTTTTTTGCTGCGCCACTTTAGTTTACGCCTTTTGCTGGTCTGAGCCATTAGATATTATCCTTTCATTTCTTCAACATTTTTCTTATCGTTCGTCTCTATCTTATCATGCTTTTTATCGGCTGTTTTCAACTCATCATGTTTCTTACTTACAGAATCTTCTACTTCATCTTCTACGCCTTTTACACCTTTTTTGAACTCAACGATACCCTTCCCTAAGGATTTCATTACCTCTGGAAGCCTTTTGCCAAAAATAAGTAGTGCCACAATAAGGATTATTATCCATTCTATACCCCCTGGCATACCAAACATTGTTTTTTCCTCCGTGTTTAAAAATTAGGTTTTAATTCTCTGAGAACCATATAAAATCCTGAGTTGTCAAGTGTATACTGATTAGCCTAATTTAATAGGGTCTTGATTTTTCTGAGAATTGTAATCAGGTTGTGCATATCTTCAGGTATCTCAGCTGTGAATTCCATAGTCTTGTTAAAAACAGGGTGAAGAAAATTTATCTTGCAAGCATGTAATGCATGTCTATTAATAATTGGCTTATTCGTATTATCCCACAATTCATGTACTTTTGCAAGATTGCGTATTTCTGTATTTGTATTAGGCCTCATTAAGTCTTCAAGATAACAAGTATCGGTATTGCTGTATTCTGAATCAGCTACTATAGGATGGCCTATAGTCTTCATGTGAACCCTGATCTGATGTGTTCTTCCTGTTTCGGGAATTATTTTAACCAATGTATAACCACAAAAACGCTCCATTACTTCAAATATGGAAACAGCGCTTTTACCTGTGTCGTGGCGGATTGACATTTTTTTACGAAACCTCTTGTGTCTTCCTATTGGGAAATCAATCTTATCAGAATCAAGTTCTATCTCACCTTTGACCACAGCGAGATATTCTTTCAATATTTCCCTTTTTTCGAATTGCAAAGCTATATGTTTGTGTACTTTTTCATCTTTTACAGCTAAAATGATTCCACTCGTATCCCTGTCCAGCCTGTGAACTATTCCCGGCCTTAGGGGGCCATTTATTGAAGAGAGTTTATTGCAATGAAAAGTTAAGGCGTTTACGAGTGTTCCACTTGCATGACCACGAGCGGGGTGTACAACCATATCTGGAGATTTATTCAAGACCATTAAATACTCATCTTCATATATAATATCAAGTGGAATATTTTCAGGAACGATCTTGCTATTACTTTTTATTGGTAGTTGGATTGAAATTACATCCTTTAGTTTTATCTCATAGCTGTTTTTTACAGCAATGTTATTTACCGTAACAGCACCTTCCTTTATTAACTTCTGTATAGCACTGCGTGAGTAATCCTGTAGCCGCGAAACAAGGTATCTATCAATTCTTTTGGAAGGGTATTTCTTTTTAACAACTAACTGAATCTGCTCCGATTTGTCTATTTCGTGTACAATCATTTCTACTTTACTCAATGTCTTCCAGACGATATTTTGCCATTCTTGCCCAATAGCTTTCAGGCGAAAGATTAATTACATCTTTATACGCAGCGATTGCAGGACTTAATTGTCCTAATTTCTCATTACACCTTCCAGCATCCAACTTAACTTGTGCTTTAAGAAATGCGGCATCGGTATCCGTTGCAATCTTTTCAAATTGTTCAACAGCCTCTTTTAATTGCCCATTTTCCTCAAAGGCATATCCCAGAGATTGTCTTACAATGGGCACTAAAGTATGGTTGTCAAACCTTTCTATGAATTCCTTATAGGTAATAATTGCTTCGTTATATTTTTTTGCGTTATATTGCGTATTGCCAAGTTCTAATAGCAGCCAGGGTGTTGCGCTGGTTGTTGATAAATTGTTCTTCAAAAAGATATATTCATTAATAGAATCCTCAATAGCCTCAGCTTTTTTATCTGGTTCCTCCTGTTGAGCAATCGCAATTTCATAATTAATTCGCCATATCCTGCTCCAGACTTCATTAAAATCGTTATTTCTCTTCTGTCTGTATAAATATGCAGTCATACCTAACGCAACAACTACGGTAACAATGATGGCTATCTTTAACCAGTTATCGTTTATTATTTTTAAGTACTTACGGGCTCTTTCTTTAACATTTTCCATA
>JBHHYH010000022.1:0-42186 GCA_046757465.1 Candidatus Scalinduaceae bacterium
AACAGGAGGGAGAGAAGATAATTATTAAATTACCTAAAATTAAATGAGAGTTAAAACCTTGAAGGTTTCATGATTCTCTAAGATTACTTTAAAGTTATTGGAAATTTAATTTTCAACCCAATGCATCTTATTAAAATAGGGAACAATATCTCTTGCAACTTTGTTCTTGTTTTTAAAGATATTTTCAATCTTCTTTTCAGCATAAGTATGAAATTTTAACTTTTTAAATATGAGAAAATATAGCAAAGATAACATTTTTGATTTAAAAGACGTATATCAGAAATTACAGAGGCTGGCAACAGTAATTAACGATTCTAACGATGCCGTTACATTGCAGGATCTTGAAGGAAACATTCTTGCATGGAATGCGGGCGCAGAGAAAATGTATGGTTGGAATGCAAAAGAAGCCCTTAATATGAATATTAAGGATATTGTACCACGTAATAAGAAAGACGAAGAACTTGAATTATTGAATAAATTGGCGAAGGGAGAATTTGCAAATTCTTTCGAAACACAAAGAAAAAATAAGGATGGTAAAATACTTGATATATGGCTCACGGCAACAGTTATGACCGATGAAGACAATAAGCCATGCAGTATAGCAACGACCGAAAGAGATATTACTCAAATTAAGTCTACAGAAAATAAACTAAGACGGTCCAGGGAAGAATTGCTAAGAAAGAACAAAGAACTTTTTGTGCTAAATGAGCAAAAAAATAAATTTTTAGGAATCGCTGCACACGATCTTAGAAGCCCTATCGTTATAGCAATGCAGGCTGCCTCGTTGTTGCAAGATAAACTAAAAGGGAAAGTATATGAACAAGAACAACACCTAGTAAATATGATAAAAAAGTCAAGCTCTCATTTGCTAAACCTCGTGAATGATTTATTAGACGTATCAAAAATAGAGAGTGGAAGACTTGATCTGAGTCTAATAACACAAGATTACCAGTTATTTCTTAAAGAAAACGTAGAGTTAATGCAAATATTAGCAGCAAAAAAGGACGTTGCTATTAAGATAAAATGTAACAGTGAAATTCCTCCATTTAAATTCGATACTGAAAGGATGAAACAGGTAATTAACAATTTATTAAATAATGCGATAGCTTTTTCACCTGAAAATACAACTATAAATATTGTGGTAAGCAAAAATAATAGATACGTAACAACCAAGATTATTGATAATGGCCCTGGTATTCCAGAAGGAGAGGTTTCTAAAATATTTGAAGAATTTTATAAGAATGATTATCATTCGAAAGGTTTTACAAAGTCAACGGGTTTGGGATTGGCGATTGTCAAAAAGATAATAAAAACGCATGGGGGGGAGGTTGGTGTAGAAAGTAAAGAAGGTAAGGGAGCATCTTTTTATTTCACACTACCTATTTAATTTAGGAATCTCCCGCTGGCAGGTTGTTTTCAGAACTTTAAAAAGGGCAATGTTACCAACTACTCCTTAATAAGTACATAGGTTTATAATATGATAAGTATAAATGAACTAAGGCGCAATTTTGGGCCAATAGTAGCCGTCAACGGTGTATCCTTTAACGTTGGAAAGGGAGAGGTGTTGGGTTTTCTAGGTCCTAATGGAGCAGGCAAGAGTACGGTGATGAAGATGTTGGCCTGCTTCCTAAGACCGGACAGTGGAACGGCTACCGTATGCGGATATGACATCTTAAAAAACCCGATTGAAGTAAAAAGATCTATCGGTTATCTGGCTGAAAATGTACCATTATATAATGAAATGACGGTTGGAGATTTATTAAACTTTGTCTGTGATGCAAGGGGAATTAATGGCAAAAACCGTAAGCAATCACTGGATCGAATTGTCCCGATGTGCTCTATTGAATCTGTATACCATCAGACAATCGAAACCTTGTCAAAGGGATATAAACGCCGTGTGGGATTGGCACAGACTCTAATACACGATCCGGATGTCCTGATCCTCGATGAACCTACTGATGGACTTGACCCTAATCAAAAACATGAGGTCAGGGAACTTATTAATAATATGTCTAAAGATAAGTGTATTATTGTGTCTACTCACATTCTCGAAGAGGTAGAAGCCGTATGCTCAAGGGTCATAATCATATCCAGAGGAGAAATACAGGTAGATTCTACACCTGAAAGGTTGAAGGAAGAGCACCAATGCGGCCTCGACGAGATTTTCCGTAAGATTACGAGGACGAAAGTGGCATAAACTTTCTCCTCTTTTCTTCATTGTAATAATATTGTAATTTACAGTGGAACCCATAAATGCATAGCTTTTCTGCGGTATTCAAAAGGGAGTTGAGATCATACTTCACCACCCCCGTTGCATACGTATTTCTCGTAGTTTTCCTGTTTTTTTCTGGCTATCTGACTTTCAAACAGGGGTTCTTTGAAATACGGCAGGCAGATATGCGGATATTCTTTATGAATATGCCGCTATTGTTCGTTTTTATGGTACCTGCGACAGCAATGCGTCTGTGGTCTGAAGAACGCAGGATCGGTTCTATTGAACTCCTCCTTACTCTACCGATTACGGTAACACAGGCCGTCTTGGGCAAATTCTTTGCTGCATGGCTTTTTCTCATAATAGCATTGGCATTAACCTTTCCCATGGTAATAACCGTTAGTTTCCTGGGTAACCCTGATGTTGGTTTGATAATTAACGGTTACCTGGGCAGCGTGTTAATGGCAGGAAGTTTTCTTGCCGTTGGATGCTTTTTTTCTGCCGTCAGTAAAAACCAGGTTATAAGCTTTGTGCTTTCAGTAGTTGTCTGTGCAATACTCGTATATGCAGGATTGCCGTCAACCCTGAATTATCTTTCAACGTTTTTACCGGCAGGTTTAGTTTCTGCAATTGGAAATATGAGTCTTCAGTCACATTTTGAATCTATCCAGAAGGGAGTACTGGAATTTAAAGACATTTCTTACTTCATATTGTTAATAATTGGTTGGATTGCTGCATGTAGTTTTATTTTAGACGAAAGGAAAACCAGTTAATGAACAGGAGCGTGAAAGTAATTATCGGTATTATCCTTGTTCTGGTGATCACCTTCTGCGCAATTAGTATCTGTCAGTATATTGGTAAATCATTGAAGGTTGATGTAACAGAACAAAACCTCTATACGCTTTCAGATGGGACAAAGACCATATTAGCCAAACTGAACCAGCCGGTTAAAGTAAAGCTTTACTATGCAAAGACAGCCGCATTGAAAGGGTCCGATCAGATTCAATATTTTAATAATTATTACCAGTTTGTTAAGGCGTTGCTTGAAGAATATGCCTCAGAGGCCAAAGGTATGATTGATCTGCGCATAATCGACCCAAGACCTTTTTCAGAAGAGGAAGTACAGGCATTAAGATATGGACTGAAAAGATTTCCAATAACCGAGGAGGAGAGTTTCTTTTTCGGGCTTGTGGTCCAAACACAGTTTGGAGTTGAAAAGGTTATTCCATTATTTTCTCCAGAACGGCAAAGTTTTGTTGAGTACGACATAAGTTACCTGATAGACACCGCTATAACAAGGCAGAAAACTAAAATTGGTATCTTAAGTTCGCTACCGGTAATGGGAAGTGATGTAAGCGGCTATATGGCACAGATGATGCAGATGCAGGGGCAACGGCCTAAACCGGCCTGGACGTTAGTTGAACAACTACGCCGACAGTATGAAGTCAAGGGCATCGCCGCCAATATAGATGATATTCAGGACGTTGATATTCTGCTTGTTATTCATCCAAAAGATTTACCGGAGAAGACCTTGTTTGCAATTGACCAATTTGTGCTCAAAGGCGGGAGGGCAATAATTTGCGTTGACCCTCACTGCTTTGCAGACCCGCCTGATCAAGCGGCAATGCAGAGAGGTGCGTCTCCCTCACAAAGCTCAGACCTGAACCGCCTTTTACATAATTGGGGCGTAGAGATGCCTCCAAAGACCTTCGCTGGTGACCGTAACCTGGCGCTGAAGGCATCAATAATGGAGAACCAGAGGCCGGAGCAGATAATCGGTTTCCTGAATCTGACGCCACAATGCTTTAATCCTGATAGTGTTATTACGGCTGATCTGAATCAGATCAGAATGTTATTCCCGGGTGTATTGAAAGAAGTAAATAATTCAGACAACAAAGAAGGTGACATAGAGATTAACCGAAGGCCGCTCCTGCTTACAACCAACAGAGGAAACAGTTGGACCCTGAGCAGTCCGTATGAATTAATGATGCTGAACCCATCGCAACTCATGCAAAAGTTTGTTGACGGCACAGAGCCGGTAACTATGGGTTATCTACTTACAGGTAAGTTCAAAAGCAGCTTTCCGGAAGGTATTGAGGTAGAAGTAGAGACAGGCGGAGGGGAATCTTCCAGCGAATCAGAAAAACCGGAAGAAAAAAAGAAAACCGAAAAGAGAAGAGTGACGGGCATAACAGAGGCAACCGAAGATTGCACAGTGGCAGTTTTTGCAGATGTTGATTTTATAAGTGACATGGTGGCATATCAAAGAACTTTTATAGGAAGTATAGCCATTGGAGACAATGCGACCTTAATGATGAACACAATCGACGAATTGAGAGGGTCGAGTGACCTGATTTCTATCAGATCACGTGGAAACTTCAGACGTCCTTTTGTAGTAGTTGATAATATTGAAAAACAGGCGGAAAGAGCAACTGCTGCGGAAGAAGCCAGGATTAATGCAGAAATATCAGGTTTTAAGAACGAATTAAACAGCATTATATCATCTGCCAAAGAGGGAGAAGAAGAGATTATTGGAAGCTCCATTCTACAAAAGAAAAAAGACCTTGAATTAAAGTTGCATGAGGCCCAGCGAAAGTTACGCCGTGTTAAGATGAAGAAGCGCGAGCAAATTGAAAGCCTTGGCAACATACTTCGGAATTTCAACATGCTGATGGCTCCGGTAATTATACTCATGGTTGCCATAGTATTGGGCATACGGCGATCAATAAGAAAAAGACATTATATCAGCCACGCAAGCGATGCATAGTGTGGCTGAACGAAAATTTACAATTTTTTGTAGACACAATAAAGATGGATTAAGGCCAGTTGCCTGAGAACGAATCTACACATAATTTATTGAAAGGTAGGGTGGGTTAAGCGTCTGTCCGCCAGCTTGTTAGGCGGGAAACGAACCCACCATCATACAAATACCATTGATTTTGGTCTTCATGGATTAGGAATTCACAATGAACAACAAAAAACTTATTATATTAGGCATCATAACGGTCTGCATGGTTGCCTGGGCAATAGTTCAGGCGCATTTTTCAAACAGGCCGGGGAAGGCACTTGAGACATCAACCTATCTCATACAGGGGCTTGATCCCACAAATATAGATAGGATAATTTTGGGCACGGGTGAAAATGAGGTTGTCTTAAAGCGTAATGGAGGACAATTTGTTGTTACTAACAAACATAATTATCCGGCTGAATCTAAAGAAATAAACAATCTTATCACAACATGTCTGGATATAAAAACTGAAGAATTATTTACAGACAACCCATCAAATTATAAAGATCTCGGTGTGACGGAAGAAGATGCCAAATACGTTGTTAAATTTCTTAAACAGGGATCAGAACTCATGGTTGGTGTAGTAGTAGGCAAGACCAAAGATCAGGGACGCTGCACCTTTGTAAGGATGATTCCCGGTAACAAGGTATACGTAACCCTGGAACGTCCGTGGATTAAAGACCAGGCGTTGAATTATATTGACAGGGGACTTGTTTCTGTAGACCGCAAGGATATTGAATCGGTAACTGTCAGTTCATCAGATGAGGCTTATACACTGAAAGCAAAAGATGATGGTGAGGGAATTATACTAGAGAATCAACCGCCAGGCAAGAAACTGAAGGATAGTAATTGTGAGACCGTATTTACTGCATTAAATAATCTGAGGTTTGAAGATGTAAAGAAAGCTTCTGGTACAGACGAAGAATTAAATTTTAACAGGCAGTTTGTCTGCAGGCTGAAGGACTCGACTGTTTATACAATGAAAATCGCACAGAAGGATGATAAGACTTATATAAAATGCCAAGCCGACTTTACAGACAAAACACCTGTTACCAAGGAAAAAGGAATTATTGAGTCTGAAGAAGAGCTTAAGAAAAAGGAAGCAAAACTACTTGCCCAAGACAAAGCGGAAGAATTTTCTTCAAGACACAGAAACTGGGTCTATGAAATTTCAGAAAGTGACGCCGGTAAACTCGTAAAGAAACTTTCTGAATTATTCGAGAATGAAAAAGAGGAGGAAACAAAAAATAAATAATCTTTTTTTCTTATCCCTTATTTCCAAAGATTATCAAATTGTATTCAACTCACGCGGAATAGAAAGGGATGAATAGGGATCTCCAGTATATGGCTGAAACTATAACTCATTATGTTATAAAAGGGTAGTACCATAACAGCCACTAAAACACATAAAAATTGTAGCAACTTCCCTCAATTATAAATGGCACTAGGCGGGTATAAAGGGGTTAATTCAATTCATAGAGTCGATCTTCTAAAACATCTGATTTATCCGGAGACGTATTACCTATAGAATATGTACTTGTTGCCATTCTTTCGTTTAATAAGCCACACCTTTCACATACGCGGTTATAAGGGCCTTTGCTAAGAAAGTTCTTTCCACATTTTAAGCAAAGCCTCTTCTTCTTCGATCTAACTCTTGTAATATTAGATTTTTCTCTTAATCTCTTTTTTTTCTTGTTTGAAATTATGTAGCCGGAAGTATTTTTCATGTTCGTTCTCCTCCTTTTATATGCAAACAAAAAAATCACCAAAAAAGTTCCCTAATCTTCATTTTTTGGTTGCGTTTTAGGATGTTTTTAAAGCACAAATTTTGATGTTTTTTACATGTTGATTCCTTCAAGTTGCGTATTGATATTTAGCTTGACTTTTATATTGATTTATGTAAATTTATAACCAAATTTGATGAAACCTAGAATGCCCACATCAGAAGAGTAATTTTTGATGTGGGCACTCTTTTATTAAAAAATTCGCATAATTGGATAATAATATCGCCATAAAAATAGAAGGATTGACAAAAGTTTACAAGGGCTTTTGGGGCCGTAAAAAGGTATTAGCCCTGGATAAGCTGAATATACATATACAGAAAGGCAAAATCTTTGGTTTGCTCGGTCCTAATGGTTCTGGAAAAACAACTACTATAAAGCTTCTTTTAGGATTAATATTTCCAACTGAAGGCAGGGCATACGTATTGGGGAAGCCAACAGACGATGTGGCTATAAAGAGCAGGATCGGTTTTCTTCCGGAAGAATCCTGTTTTTACAGGTTTTTAAATGCAGATGAGACCCTGGATTTTTACGGTCAATTATTTAGTATCCACAGAAAGGAGAGAAAATTAAGAATAAATAGACTTATTGATCAGGTAGGGCTTGAATTTGCAAGAAAAAGACCCTTGAGGCAATATTCAAAGGGAATGTTGCGTAGAATAGGTATTGCTCAAGCATTGATAAATGATCCAGACTTAATTATCCTTGATGAACCAACCAGCGGGCTTGATCCTATTGGCACTAGAGAAACAAAGGATATAATTCTTGCGTTAAAAAAGCAAGGGAAGACCGTTCTTTTATGTTCTCATCTCTTATCTGATGTCCAAGACATTTGCGATAGGATAGCGATCCTTGATAGAGGTAAGTTACAAATTGCCGGAACAATTGATGAATTACTTTCCCGTAAAGACGTTGTTGAAGTGTTAATTCGTAATTTATCGGATGAAGCGATAAGTGAAGTTGAGGTATTTATAAAGGAAAAACAAGGGGAAGTCATCTCAATCAAGAACCCCTCCAATACACTTGAAGATTTATTCTTAAAAATAGTTCAGGAGCGAAACAGTTCCTTTCGGGACAGGAATAAAAGAGGCTACGAATTTGATCAAATCGGGTCAGAAGCGATGAGTAAAAGTAATAAAACCGATCAATTAAATTGAAAGGTTTATAATATATGTGATACAATCTATGCAGCAAATTCTAGTAATAGCAAAGCAAACGTTTAGGGAAGCAGTCAGGAATAAGATATTGCTTATTTTTGTTATTCTTAGTCTGATTGCTATTTGCTGCTCCTTTTTCATGCCAGTTGTTGGTGATGGTGGAGAAAGAGTAAAGATTGTCGAATCCATGTGTCTGCGTTCCATTACCTTTTTTGGAATACTGGCAGCGATTTTGCTCTCCGCATCGTCTATTCCAACCGATATAGAAGACAAGCTACTTTGGACGATAACCACAAAACCAATTAGCCGAACCAACTTAATCTTTGGAAAAATCACAGGTTTTATTTACATAATAGGATTATTGCTATTAATAATGGGTAGTGTCAGCTATGCCTTGATTAGATTTACAGCCTCAAGGCAAGATGTTCAAAATGGAAAGGAACTCCTGGCACGAGAGAAATTTGAACCTTCAGATTTGCAAGTAACAGGGGAGTCAGCAAAAAATACCGGAAGTGTTTACTGGGTAGAAGGTGGAGGAAGAGGAACGTCTAAATGGGACTTTGAAGGGTTAGTTTACAAAGAAAGACCTGATGAACTCGAGATTGAGACAAAAGTGCTTGTGGAAAGTAAAAAAAGATTTACAAGAAAAATTCCCATAAACATCAAAATTATAAATCCTTATACAGGAAAGGTACAAGTCGAATCAATAGAGGTATCTAACAACAAACCAGCTTCGTTGAAATTAAGCACTAAAACTTTAGAAGGGAGTGAAAAATTAACGCTTGTAATATCACCAAAGAATCCCGGGGATTTTATTGGTATGAGTTCCGATAGTTTAAGGGTTTTTTTTGGGGGAAAGAGTTTTGAATATAATTTTCTTAAGGGGTTAACTATAATCTCATCCCAATTCATCTTGATGATAGTAATAGCAACACTGGGGTCTACTTTCCTTTCTCTGCCTGTTAATATTCTCTTTTGTTTGTTTATATTCTTTTGTGGTAATATAATTGATTTTATGCGTGACTTGTCAACGGTTATTAATGTCTTTGGAGCGCACGAACATGAG
The DNA here is from genome assembly GCA_046757465.1 of Candidatus Scalinduaceae bacterium. Taxonomy (GTDB): domain Bacteria; phylum Planctomycetota; class Brocadiia; order Brocadiales; family Scalinduaceae; genus Scalindua_A. The sequence continues at coordinate 9,005 of JBHHYH010000022.1, forward strand.
CACGGGGTATCAGCCGTTGTAAATAAACCAAACACAATCATATTTTTGTTAAATTATATTTTGAAAAAACCTTTGTTAGCGTTGAGTTATGTACTACCAAATTTTAAAAACTTCAATGTAGGGTATTATTTTATTGATAGTATAAATATTCCATACAGAAAGATATTCTCAAGCTTTGGTTATGCGTTTTTGTATGCCTTGATTTGTCTACCTCTATCATTTGCGGTTTTTAAGAGAAGAGAATTTGCTTGAGATATGGACATGAGAAAATCCTCATTACCAAAATTAACTATTATATCATCATTAATTATATTTATACTTTCTGCGCTGTATTTCTTGCAATCCAGGATTAACCATCTAAGAAGGGAATCTAACCAAGACTCCTTATACCTTGACCCAACGGAAACTATACCAATGATACTCTTGGGTAGCTTTAGGGGGGTTCTAGTTGATTTTTTATGGATTCGAGGCATCGCACGGTTTGAGGAAAGGAAATTCTACGAACTACTTGCCATAAATAATCTAATTGCGAAATTACAACCACAATTTCCATCTGTATGGATATTTCAAGCATGGAACATGAGCTATAATATTGCCCATGAATGGGAATCGCCAGAAAACAAATGGAAATGGATCAAAGCAGGACTGGAATTTGCAGAAAAAGGCGCTTTAAAGAATCCGACAAGCGGGGATCTGTTTTTTGAGATTGGTTATATTTATTTTCATAAATTTGATTCCGTAAGCTTTAAATATACTGATTTTTACAGGAAGCGATTAATGGAGGAAACAGGGAAAGACAATTATGAGCAAGCACTCTATTGGGTAAGAAAGTCTTTAGATTACAGTTCAACGCTTCGTAGTAAGATTGTGATTGAAAGGGCCGTGTGCCATATACTTTGGCGCGCCTCGCTCAGAGCCGAAAAAGAAGGTAAATTGATGGATGCTTTGGAATATGCAAAAAAATCTATTAAAGAATGGGAAAATTATCTGGAGAGACATCCTGATGATCCTGATGGTAAAGCCGGAAGTTATTTAAAGACGATTAACGAGAAAAAAATACAACTTGAACAACAAATAGAAAGGTACAAACAATGACAAAGGAATTTCTTAAACAAAGGTTACTTTGCAAAGTAATCTTGCTATTTATCATTATAACTTTTGTATCGCAAGGGGCTGTATACGCAACTTCTTCAAAGGAACATTCTAAAGGAATTAATATTGTTCAAACCAGTTTAGCAACGGTACAAACATCGAAGCTCAACAAGGATATTCAAAAGGTATCGGGTGACCAATCCAGATCAATACCCATATTTTGGTGGCTTGCACCGATCGGAGCAATTTGTGCACTATTTTTTGTTCGTAAATTCTATAAGGAAGTGATGAGTTATCCTGAGGGTGATAAAAAAATGGTGGAAATTGCCAACCATGTCAGAGAAGGGGCTTATGCCTATTTGAAACAGCAATATAAGGTCGTAATCATCTTTTTTATATGTACATTTATTGCACTATTGGCAATATCTTTTGGATTAAGAATCCAATCCGTATTTGTTCCATTTGCCTTTATTACAAGTGGCTTTTTCTCAGGACTTGCAGGATTCCTGGGCATGAAGATGGCGACGAATGCAAGTGCAAGGACAACTGAAGGGGCAAAGAAGTCATTAGACCTAAGTTTGCGGATAGCCTTTCGAAGTGGTGCTGTAATGGGGTTAATTGTAGTTGGCCTGGGTCTTTTGGATGTGTCTGTATGGTTCTTTGTACTTCGAAAATTTACGGATATTTCTCTAAGAGAAATGGCCGTAATACTTCCCTGCTTCGGCATGGGAGCTAGTTTTCAGGCTCTTTTTGCGAGGGTAGGAGGAGGTATTTTTACAAAAGCTGCAGATGTTGGCGCTGATCTGGTAGGAAAGGTTGAGGCTAACATTCCTGAAGATGATCCTAGAAATCCTGCAACCATTGCTGATAATGTTGGTGATAATGTTGGAGATGTGGCCGGGATGGGTGCTGACTTGTATGAATCATATTATGCCTCAATACTTGCCAGTGCTGCATTGGGTGTTGCTTGTGGATTGGGTATTGCCGGGCTTGTATTGCCAATGAGCATAGCAGGTATAGGAATCATCCTGTCGATTATAGGTATCCGAGTCGTAAAAACAAAAGAAGGAGCTTCGCAAAAGGAACTCTTAAAATCTTTAGGAAGAGGTGTAAACTTGAGTTCAGTCCTAATCCTGATCTTGTCAGCAATTATTATTAGATTTTTACTACCGGGACACTTTGGCATTTGGGGTTCGGTTGTTACTGGTTTAATTGCCGGTATATTGATAGGGAAGGGTACTGAATTCTTTACCTCTGCCGACCATGGTCCTACAAAAGGCATTGCAGGCCAAGCAAAAACCGGTTCAGCCACACTTATTATCGATGGAATCGCTACAGGTATGCTATCTACTATAATACCCGTAAGCACAATTGCCGTAGCCATTATGTTGAGTTTTGCTTTTGCCGGTGGATTTTCAAATACAGCTATGGGACTTTATGGTATAGGTGTCGCTGCAGTTGGAATGTTATCAACGCTTGGAATAACGCTTGCAACGGATGCTTATGGTCCTATTGCTGACAATGCTGGTGGTAATGCCGAGATGAGTGAACAAGAACCGATAGTCAGAGAGAGGACTGATGCCCTTGATGCCCTTGGAAATACAACTGCAGCTACTGGTAAGGGTTTTGCAATTGGCTCGGCTGCTTTAACGGCTATGGCATTGCTGGCAGCATATGTTGAGGAGGTTAAAATAGGATTGGAGAGGACTGGGATACATGCTATAGAAATAGCCGGTCGCACAGTAGAAACTGCAGCACTTCAGATATCTGACATGATGGTCTATTATAATGTTACTTTAATGAATCCTAAAGTCCTTGTAGGGCTTTTCCTTGGTTCGATGGTGGCATTTACGTTTTGTGCGTTAACCATGAAGGCTGTTGGCAGGGCTGCGGGGAAGATGGTGGAGGAAGTAAGAAGGCAATTTAGAGAAATAGCGGGAATTATGGAAGGAACGGGCACTCCTGATTATGCCTCGTGCGTATCAATAAGTACAAAAGGTGCTCAGAAAGAAATGTTGCTTCCGGCACTAATGGCAATATTTATTCCTATAGTTGTGGGGTTAATATTGGGTGTTCCAGGAGTTATGGGATTGTTAGCTGGAGGTTTGGCAACTGGATTTCTATTGGCCGTATTCATGGCGAATGCAGGTGGTGCTTGGGACAACGCAAAAAAATTTATTGAAACGGGACAGTACGGTGGGAAGGGTTCTGAAGCACACAAAGCTGCTGTAGTTGGTGATACGGTAGGAGATCCATTTAAGGACACATCTGGTCCATCGCTAAACATTTTAATTAAGTTGATGTCGATAGTTTCTCTTGTTTTTGCCGGGTTAATAGTGAAGTTCTCGCCAAAGATTGGAGGTTTTTTACATATTATTAAATAATAGTAAGGGGCTTTATTCGTGGGTGTATATATGAATCTATTAGCTTTTTTTATATATCGTGTATATGGAATTTGAGAAATGGATGCAGAATTAAATAGAAGTAACGACATAAGTTGCCCTAATTCAAGCTGTGAATATGACCATCATCTAAAAGGTGCAAACTTTTGCATGCTTTGCGGTACATTGTTGTACCAGAGGTGCGAGGATTGTTTATCTGCCAATCCACAATATGCCAAGTTTTGTTACTATTGCGGTACAAGTCTGTTGGAGCTCAGGTCGATGCATGGTCAGTACGAGGGCACAGAAGAAGTCTAGAGTAAGCCCCGTTAGAATTTTGCAAGAGGCATTAAACCCCGTGCGAAAAAGCAGAAGATATTATTGAATTTCATCCCCATGCTTCCCTGCCCGACCCGTCCCCGCCAGAACGGATTTGTCGGGCTGGTTGCCGGGCGGGCAAATGGCAGGCGGGCGCAGAGGGCTTTCTAACGGGGTAAATGCCAATTTAAAAGAGTTGGGTTTCACTGAATTGGTTCAGAGATAAGTTGCTTTCTACGTCTCCTTGCGCTCCAGGTTGAACCAAAGATAATAAAAGAGAATTTTACAGGGCTGATAAAATAATTAGGGAGTTTCAATACGTTAGACTCGAAAGATGTGGCAATTACGTGTGCTAGAATTGCCGATGAAAAGAAGGCGCAAGATGTAATTGTACTTGACATAAGCAAATTAACCTTTATTGCAGAATATTTTGTAATTTGTACCGGGATTAATGAACGGCAACTTCATACCATAGCTGACGAAATAGAGGTAAAGTTGAAAAAACTTCCCAAAGAAAAGATTGGGTTAGAAGGATACAATGAAGCAAAGTGGATACTTATGGACTATGGTGATGTTATCGTGCATCTCTTTGGTAAAGAAATGAGAAGTTTCTATGATTTAGAACTATTGTGGGGAGATGCCCCCAAGATTCACTGGTAGTTGTGTGCTGGATTTTTTGCTAAGGCAAAAAACTGTTTGGCTTCTTCAGCTTTTGTGGAAGGTATTTTTCAATTACATAGTTCAACCCATGCTTAGCCAAAGCTTGCTGTTCTGCTCTGACACCCATATCTATTAGTTTATTGATTGCGTTCTGCCATTCTTTGTGTGACTTTATAAACGGGTCATTTTTTAGGGCGTCTTTTGCCCTTTTCACGTCTACGTCTTTTAACGGGTGTGTGGGAAGTTTATAATCAATAATATCCTGTGGTGTTATGCCAAGATATCGTGCATTAGGAACACAAAAGTATTTGTTTATGTGCGCTGCATTTCCCGAGCCAACTTTTAAGGTTCTGTATATGTTACTGATGCCATAAGGGTCTCCATCAACAAAGACATATACAGGAATCTTTTTTCCCTCAGACAAACGCCTGATAAATCTCCTGCATGCCCTGGTCGGCACGCCTCCCATAGAAATCAATATGCAGTTTGTCTTCTTCCAGTAATTGTGTTTTACAAGTCTTTGGAACATTCCAGCAGTTTCTATCACTAATATAAACTTTGCTTTCGTTTCGAATTTCAGATGCTCAACCGAAATTGGGATGGAGTATGCTCCAGAACCAAATTTGGTACAGTCAATCTTGATCTGCTTACCTGTATCCTGATCTCTATCCACCACTACTAATTGCCCTGCCACATCACCCCCCTTCTCCTCCGGAATGAATCCCAACTGCTCCCTGTTGACCTCGAACATCGCTTCAACATCATCCATTAGCGTATCGGATTCCGGTTGTTCGTCAAAACGCGCGTCATCCCAGTTCTTTGATACATAGTAAGCCTCCCTCTTTGTGGCTATGTCGTCTTTTTCAATGAGTTCTTTTGAAAGAGACATCAGCCTTAGTGTCTGGGCAAATGTCTTTACGGTGTTTACGGTCAAAGTACGGATCTTCTTTTGTCCTCTTAGTTCAAAAAAACCTCTCTTAGGAGTGTATTTAACATTACTCAACGCACGAATTGGAAAATGCATGGAGGGTTTTTGTCTTTTGGTAATCTTATTATGAATGGATGCTGCTGACTGTTTAATTCTCGTAATTGTTAGTGTCATGATCTACTCCTTTCTAGGATATCAGTCAAGGTATTTACTATTTTACGTTCCTGCTTATCATTTAAATTTAATATTTCCTTTAAGGCTATTCCAATGTGTGGTATGTACTTCTTTATGTAAGTTTTCTTCTTGATCTCTTCTTCAGCTTTCTTTTTTCTCTTAATGAATTTAGACAGATGGCGTCCACATTCTTGCAAAGCCAGTTTAATTTCTTTTTCAATTTCAGGATAGTGTGCTATCGATTCTTTACTCTCTGATGTAAATGGAACCCAGACCGATGCAAGGTGTACCATGAGGATAACAGGTCCAGTAGGCAACGCACCTGAGGATTGTTGAAGCCCGTAATTTCTCCATGCGGTATTTATTACCGATTCGGTAATGACGCATGCCGACTGCTGATATTGTAAAGGTACTCTATTAGCAAATCTTAATAACCTTATTAACCCCTCTTCAGGCAAGTCTCCTCCATATGCTAATCCAACCTCAACTAGAAAGGGATTACCCCGATACACAGTTGGTGCGCGTGTATTAGATACAATGAAATCTGCATTAATCTGTTTCTTAAGACCCTGTATGATGAGCTCATCTCCGATTGGTGAGATACAGTCTGTAGGAGGATTCATGATTTTTGTTAACTTTATTGCTTTGGAAAGAGCGTCGGCTTCTTGGGCAGCAATCCTTGTTGGTCTGGCTTTGTCGTATAGATTGGCCTTCTGGCAGATTTCTTTTGCAACCTTCGCACTCACTCTGGAAAAGTCTTTCATGAGAAACGACTGAAGGTTTTTTGCTTTTGTATCATGAAGCATCTTTATCAATATTCCTAACTCTATTCCGTATGGATGAGGTTTTATCTCTTTTGGCTCAACTGGTAATTTTTTTGATGTTCTGGAATATCTTATCTTCTCTCCTTCAGGGTTAGTGTATGTTATGTCTGCATGAGGATTGGCAATGGCGGTTTGTTCAATATAATCGTCTACAGATTGTCGGCCCTTTTGATATTTTGCTTCCAGTTCAATAAGGACTTTTGTTCCGTGTTTAGTATCCCAGTTGACTTCCACATCCTTTAGAATTCGCGGTTCGTTCTTTTGTGTATCTATTACCAGGCTGTAATGGTGTGCAGGTTTTTTTGGCGATATTTTTGAAGTTATTAGTACAGGCTTGCCGGTTGTCAATTGACCATACATTCCTGCTGCTGATATTCCTATACCCTGTTGGCCTCTTGACATCTTGAGCCTGTGAAATTTTGAGCCATAGAGTAGTTTGCCAAATATTCTGGGCATCTGCGATTTCAGGATACCAGGTCCATTGTCCTCGATAGTAACTATAAATCTACCTTCTGCATTGTTTACCTGTTCTATCTTGACTTTAATGTTAGGGAGAATCTTTGCTTCTTCACAGGCATCAAGTGAGTTATCCATACCTTCTTTAATTGTAGTAAGCAGGGCCTTCCTGGGGTTGTCAAATCCAAGTAAATGTCTATTCTTTGTGAAGAATTCACTGACGGATATTTCCCTTTGTCCTTTCGCAAGGTCATGTGCCGTAATCTTAGGCGCATGATCAGACTGCTTTTTATTCTTTTTTGATACTGCCATCTCTTTTGGCATTCTTTTAATCCTTAAAATTTTTTCTTGTTATTTATGGCCTTTTTGCAAGTATCGCAAAGTTTCGGACCTTTTCGATCTGTATCTCCCAGAGTATTTGAAAAAAACATTACACAGTTACTATTTGTGCAATGACGTAATCCGTATGTGTGTCCCAACTCGTGAACTGCTTCAGTGACTGTCCTCTTTTTAAATAGAGCAATATCTTCCGGCAAATCATAAAATTCCTGTCTCAGCCTTACCAAAGAGATTAACGCCACTTTCCTCGCTATATCGGCTTCTCCAAATACAAACGTTAGGTCAGGAACAAATAAATCCACATCTGCTATCCCTAATATTCTATCATATCCTGATAATTTTAAATCGTGTATTCGTTTCAGAATTCGTGTTGAATGATACTGCCTTCGCTTCTTATTGTATGCGTAATTTGGGTCTTCTTGCTCTTCTCCAAGATCTATCTTCATATTGAATCTTTCTGCAAGCTCTTTTTGAGTGTAATATAAAATCTCTTTATCTATAGATCCTATAGGAATGATACAAATTTTCTTTTCCATCTCTATATTCTTAGTATGGCCTATTTTTATGGCTATACTTTCTACTAATATTAAAAGTACTATTAAAATGGGAAATATTCTATAGTTTTTTAGGATATATTCCATGCTTTTTCAAAAGTTTTTCCCCTGTAAATAGTATTTAAAGAACATAAAATTCCACAAGCCATTAGTTACAGAATTTACATAACGGCATACCCGATTTACTTTTTGCGTTTGGAGATTAAAAAAAAACTGATTGACGAGTTTTTGGGAAGTCAATATTCAATCTAGTATTTTTTTAAGAAGATTATATCAACTACCTGTATGGATGGCATGGCTAGACGCTATTTGGGAGGGTAAAAATTAAATGAGATTTTTTGGGTTACAGCCAGTTTCTTTACACATTAATTACAGATTGTAGAAAGAAAATCTGGCCCTATCTGTTCTGAAATAGGTTGACAACCAAAGGACAACTTTAGCGCATAAAGGAGAGGGACAAGACAATGAGCGCGAACTTCCAAGCTCAAAATTCGCCATTTAAATTGGCATTTAAGCCAGTCGCATGGGTCTTAATTATTTCGAGTGCCTGTGATTCTGTAAAACCTTCTCTGCACAGGGATGTGTAAAAGTTACGCATGAGTTTAGCCATGATATGTTGTAGATCCATGCACTGTGGCAATATCCCTTTCAAAAAGAGCAAGCCTTGTTCAACTTCGATTTTTGCCATCAAGCGTTCCAGATTGTCATCCGCTGCATCTCCCATTAAATGAATATCCTTATAAGCAAAAAGTAAATCATTGTTATTAATATAATTAGACTGAATTGAATCCCTAGATGTTTAATTCTTTCTAAAACCAAATGCATTGTCTTCCTCTACTATATCTTGTAAAAAATCACCAGCACTATACAACACTTGGGGAGAAAGTCAAGTTATTTTTTTTAAATTTTTTAAACTTAAACTTATTTAGTGTTTTTATCCTGTGGTTTTTATTTCCTTTACAATAGCGGCGTATTTTGTTAATTTGCTCTTAAGCAAACCTAAACAAGCGTTCCTGCCACCTGGCAAACATGTGATATCTCCAACAGATAGAAAAATAATAATAACTTTTAGTTGTATCATTAGCCCTATTGTAAAAATACCTTTGGATTTTTTTTAGAAAAGACCAGTTTTTTAGCCAAATCTGTTGACTATAAAGATGGCGTATACGGTTTTGGCAAGGTAATGAGGCGAGTATTAATGTTAGCAGCCTTAATAGTATTCATCTTTTTCGGGAAATCATTGAAAATAGTCACTTTAATTTCTTCGGCTATAAGACTAAGATATGGTTTTTTCAGGCAATTTCTTTTTGGGTTTTTGATGGCGGGAATCTCGCTACTCACTTGCGATTCTTTTTGGCGCATGGATGATTCATGTAGATTTTAATTCAGTAGGAATTATAGTATTGAAGATTATTAAGTATGTCTTAGTGGGCTTTCTTATGCCTTCATTCAAACGAAATCATTATGTCTTTCCATAGGTTTACATTCGGGATTGATATTTATGATGAAGGCAGACAGCCTCTTCCTTGTTGGTATTCGAAAGATGTGGGGATGGTTATTAGGTGACAGTCAGCTGGTGACAGGAATTCTTGTATGGTTTTTTTATTGTGCATATTAGTGGTAATTAAAAGAATTTATAATAATACGCATCGTTTTGGAGTGAATATAAATGGAGAAAACCTTAAAAGAGCTTGCTAGTTATGTTGGTGGAGACGTAATCGGAGATGAAAACGTAAGGATAAAAGGTGTAATGACAATAGAGGAAGCCAAAGAAGGATATATTACTTTTGTATCCAATGAGAAATATATAAGAAAGCTCAATCAAACTAAGGCTTCCGCTATCATAATATCACCGAAAGTAAAAGCCAAAGATAAAAACCTGTTGATAATCAAGAATCCATATCTGGCATATGCAAAGATTTTTGATTTAATGATGAATCCGGAAACGATATATCCGGGCACAAGGGATGATTCTGCTAAAATAAGTAAGTCGGCAACTATAGCTTCAAATGTAACTATTTATCCATATGTTTTTATAGGTGACAATACAAAGATAGCTGATAAGGTAGTATTATATCCTGGTGTTTATGTGGGAGATGATTGTCAAATAGGAAAGGATACAATAATACATCCAAATACGGTAATTTATAAGGGGACTAAAATAGGCGAACGTGTAACGATTCATAGTAACGTAGTTCTTGGTTGCAGTGGCTATGGATACGCTCCCGATGGGAAAAAATATTATAAAATTCCTCAAGTTGGAATTACCGTAATCGAAGATGATGTTGACATAGGCGCTAATACTACGATAAATCGTGCTGTGTTGGGAGAAACGAGAATCAAGAGAGGCACAAAGATAGACAGCCTGGTAATAATTGCCCACAATGTCGAGATTGGTGAGGATACATTAGTAACTTCACAGGTTGGTATTGCCGGTACTGTTAAGATTGGAAATCACGTAATCTTAGGAGGCGGATCAGGCGTAGCTGGACATATCAAGGTGGGAGATGATGTTACGGTTGGTGGGTGGTCGGGAGTTATAAAGGATTTGCCTCCAGGCGGCACATATTTAGGTACACCTGCAATAGAAATTGAAAGAATGAGAAGGTGCTATATAGCTATACAAAAGTTGCCAGAAATGAGAGAGACCATAAAGCATCTACAGAAAAAGGTTGAACAATTAGAGAAGCGGGAGGAAAAGTGCAAAGATTAGGCTTAATTGCCGGTAATGGCCGTTTCCCAATTCTTTTTGCTCAGAGTGCAAAGGCCAAAGGCATAAACATAATCGCAGTTGCTATTGAAGATGAAGCTTCTCCAGAAATTGAAAAATATGTTGAGAAATTATATTGGGTTGGTATTGCCAGGATTGGCAAATTGATAAAGACGTTAAAGGATGAGCAAATTGAAAAGGCTGTGATGGCAGGAGGGTTAACTAAGTCCCACATTCACTCAAAGCTTAAGCTTTTAAAATTCAGACCTGACCTGAGGGCGATAAATATGTGGTATAAGAAACTAAGAAGCAAACATGACCACTCGATATTGGAAGCTGTTGCAGATGAATTGGCTGATGACGGCATAGAACTTATAAGTTCTATAGATTATGTGAGACATCTAATGGCAAAGAAAGGTTGTTTAACTAAAAGGATCCCCACCGAAAGGGAAATAGCTGATGTCAAGTTTGGTTGGAAGATTGCAAAGGACATTGCAAGAATGGAGATAGGTCAATGCATCATAGTAAAGGATAAAATAGTTCTGGCCGTTGAAGCAATTGAAGGAACAAATGAAGCTATCAAGCGTGGAGGAAAACTTGGACGTGGAAATGTTGTAGTTATTAAGATAAGTAAAAAGGGTCAAGATTTACGCTTTGACGTGCCAACCATTGGCTTGGAAACAATCAATCACTTGAAAAAAGCTGGTGGATCTACTTTGGCAATAGAGGCAGCGAAAACTCTCATTCTTGATAAGGATGAGACAATTGAGCTGGCAAATAAGGATAACATTTCAATAATTGCTTTATAATATATACCTCCTTTTTCAGCCCACCCCTAGAGAAAAGTAGCAAGTAAAGAGTAGAAAGTAGCGAGAAAAAAATCTCTCTACTCCCCGCCCGACTGCGTAGTTCGGGCGGGCGGGCCGGTAGCCTGTGACTTAGATAAAAACTCCAATTTATTCTTAGCATATTCAATGTATTTATTATTTACAGACCCTGTTAATTCCAAAATACGATTGCACGATTTTCTTGCATCCTCATGTCTTCCAAGCTTTATAAGTATGTTAGTAAGGTTTATATAAGGTACCGGGTTGCCAGGTGTAATACGTATTGCCTCTTTTAATTCCTGGATGGCCTCCTGATAATGACCTTTTTCAACAAATATCTGTGCCAGTTTGTCACGCAGTTTAAACATAAAGGGGTGTAACGTTATCGCTCTTTTATAGTATTTGATTGCATCCTTACTCATATCTTTATTTGATATGCCGTCAAGGAGATGATAAGCCTGGCCAAGAGTAAATGGTGAATGATAGTCTTTGGGATAAAGCTTCTGCACTTCCTCTGCGCCGATAATTGCGTTTGTCAACCAAATTGTTGCTTGCTCATGTGTAGAAAGACCTGGCAGGCCTCCCTTAATACTATCATCGTTTTTATTAAGGGTGATAACCGCCATTTTAAGGTAAATACCATTGAGCACGTTACGATAATTCATCTCTAAAGGATTATACCTCACCGCCATTTCATAGTTCTTGATTGCCTCAATTATTGAATCTTTATTGAGTAGTCTTCGTCCATTACTAAAGTAAATGTCAGCCTTATAACGAAACATATTAAGAGTGATAAGTGAAATCATTAAAAATATAATTAATCCGCAGGCAATGGTTTTTGTCAATCTTTCGAGTGAGGGATTATTAAACCATTTTGTAAAAATTTGTCCACCCGCCTCATTGCGTTCTAGCCTGCCCGACTGCGCCGTTCGGGCGGGTGGATTTGCCTGGGAGCAGGCAATAACTGACATACCAATGAGAAACCAGAAAAGTGTGATTATGGGTATGTGCCCAAAACTAAACTGGTTTTGAATAAAGTAGCTCAGGCAGCTAGAGCAAATACCTATTATTAGTATTTTATCTCGTGCCTCCGGCAGATCCGCCGTGGCGGACAATCCCCTGGTCGTGCCTTCGGCAGATTCGCTTTCTGCGGACTTTTTATATCCCTTCCATACCATCCTTGAGTAGGCAAAGATGAACCAGAGATATACTCCAAGCCCCAGTAACCCCCTGGATACAGTTACATCCAGAAAATCATTGTGAATCCTATTCTGGTTTTGAAAACCTCCATATTCTTCCTTTTCCTTGTAGACCTTTGCCAGGTATTGAGGATATATCATACCCAATGTATCCGGACCAATTCCCAGAATAGGATAATCGTGAATAATCCGAAGACCGGTTATGTATTGAAAGACCCTCATACGCGTTGTGCCCCCCAACTGATGTGCGAACACGGCATCTCTTTCTAAAAGGGCTGGTTTTATATCCTTAATGAACCTTCCTGTCACTGATGTCTTATCATTCATGTTATAGAAGAGAGAGATACCTACTAAGATAGTTAATGTGACTATTGTTTTTACTTTATTTGCTAGAAGAGTCCTCCTCCCAATCAAAAAGAAGAAAAACAAATTTGAGATAATGAGACCCACAAATGAGGCACGAGTTTTTGTGTAGTAAAAAGTGATCAATAATAACGCTAAAATTCCTATATAAAGATAGGCCTTAAACCTCTCTCGGCAGGAGAAGATTTTGATAAGTACAAGCGGGATGGCCATAATAAGAAAGGCAGAAAAGAACGCAGGGTGTCCGAAGGTAGCAGAAACCCTAATTCCATAACCAAAATCTGTGCTCCATTGATATAAGTCAAATCCGAAATGTTGAAGGATACCATATATAGATGCAATACAGGCGGTTAAGATAATTACGTTTAGGAGTGAATTTAGTTTCCTTCTTTGAATAAAATTTACAACGGCATAAAATAGAAAGACATACACAAAAGTGGATATGAGCCCGTCGTATCGTTTGTAAGTGCCTACTAAACTTATATAAGGATTTATGGAAAAAAACGTTGCCAAACCACTAACGAATAAAAATGCAATTATTGGCAGATTTAATGGTTGTGCCAGGCGATATGGAGAATGGATGTTTCCCAATAGACCGCTCCACCAGCCCGACGTCCCCGCCTGCCATAGGTCGGGCAGGGTTCTGGTGGGTACATCTTCCTGTCCGCCCGCCCGGCCTTGCTGTTCGTCAACCCGACTGCATTCTGGCTGGGACGGGTTATCTTTCCAGCAGATAATTATCGTCTTAATAGACCAGATGGCCAGTATGGTAAAGCCTAATATATAAAGTATCGTAATCTTACTAAGGTCAAAGACGCTATATAGATGGACACCAAAAAAGAGAGTGACTGCAATAATGATGACTAATAAGATGGCTACTATTAATTGGTCACAGAGTGAGGTCAATCCCGTCGTGCCGAAGGCATATTCGCCGGGGCGAATTTCTATCGAGGCCAGCCCGACATCATTCTGGCGGGCGGATTCATGTTCTTTGTTTTTAAACATATTTGTTTATGCGTAATTTTATGAAAAGCAGAATTTGAATGCCCGCCTTATAGAATAAAAGTCTAAAGACTAAATTCCAGGACAGAAGAAGGAGTTAAGACCATGCCAGAGGCAGGTCTGCCTTCGGCATGACTTTAGTCCTTTAAGGCAATTTTAGAAAGTAAAATTGACTTAACCCCTGGATTCCGTTTGTCTATTGGCAGAGCGCCAAAGATATTATTTCCAATCAAACTCTTGCAGGGAAAGAATAAATTTGGAAATCTAGCCTTGCCTTGTGCCATTCCCACCCCCACTTTTGTGAGGGTAAACTCCAGTGGGAATCCGGAGCGCTTATAGATTCCCGTTTGCACGGGAATGACATTACCTGGTTGGACTGGTGATGAAATTTAGAAAAAGCCCCGTCTTGTATGTGTGGTCCTTTTACTGTGTCTTCCATAAGGACTATAATATGGATTAATCTCTTAAAAAATCATGATGTCATAACATTTGCTAGTTTTCAACTTATATCTGACCGGTTTTTATGTTGACAATAGATTAATATAATACTATAGATACCTATAATGTTTCAAAATTAAACATTTTGAAACGGCTTGCACTCTTATGATACATGAGATGAATTCAAAATGTAGATTGCTAAAACTATGCCATGGTTCATAACACCTTTTATGTCAGTATGTTATAGAGACATTAGGCTCGAATAAGATATGAGTTGGCATAATCTTTGCTCTTTAAGCGATCGAATTTTAACGCAAATTTATCGCCAAGGATGCCGATAAAAGAAAAAGCCTTGAAAACAAGTTATAAGTTACTACGCCTTTTCCGAGACTTTGATCGGAAAAGATGGCCTGTGGCAGTTAGTTTTCAGCATCATTTAATGTAAATATCGAAATCCGAAGCACGAAATTTTTACCCTGTTAGATATATTTTATTCTAATGCCAATAAAAATTATTATCTTTTTTTCACTGTGTAACACACAAATACTGATATCATAGTTATCTAACAGGGCGAGCAATATCAAATGACCAAAATTCTAATTTCAAAACAAAAGAATTTAAGTCCACAATGTGCTGCAACCCTTCTGTCATTCCGTGCTTGGAGGCTGTGTCACAATAGAGAAAACACATAATATGTCATTCTGAACTTATTTCAGAATCTAATAATTTCAATTACTTAGCAACCTGAGAGATCCCGCCCCCACTGCTAGCTTACGAAGCGCAAGCGAGCAAGCTGTGGGGGGGGATGACAATTGTGACACAGTCTGTTGACACGGAATCTATTAAGTGTTGTTAGAGGTTATCCATGTAAACGCAAAATTGAGGAGGTTATGAATTTCTTTAATAATTTTCAAAACATTCATGGAAGGAGGTTTCGAGTATGAGAATAAAGCATTTTAGTAAGGGTTTTACACTTATCGAATTATTGGTTGTGATAGCCATTATCGGCATCCTTGCCGGTATACTGCTTCCTGCACTGAGCAGGGCCAGAGAGTCCGGCCGCAGGACACAATGTGCCAGCAACCTGAAGCAGATTGGTTTGGGCTTAATCATGTACTCAAATGAAAATAACGAAGTGTTTCCTGTTGCACCGGGTACAAATACTCATATGTTGTCTCTAAACATGCTTTATCCTGATTACATTTCGGAAAGAAAAGTGTTTAAGTGTCCTAGTGATAACCTT
This sequence comes from Candidatus Scalinduaceae bacterium, assembly GCA_046757465.1. GTDB lineage: Bacteria > Planctomycetota > Brocadiia > Brocadiales > Scalinduaceae > Scalindua_A. The sequence goes on from JBHHYH010000022.1 coordinate 24,513, forward strand.
GTTACACCTGCTGAAAATGCCAAGATCGTTGCAAATAGCACCTTTGATAAGGACGAATGTAGTTACGGCTTTGATGACACGCATAACCCAGCGGATGACCCCGGCACTGCGATTGCTGCAGACCGTCCTACAAATGATAGTAGTAATAACCCTACAAATGCCAGGTCGCCAAATCATGGTGGTACTGTTAATGTTTTTAATACTGCCGATGTTGCTGGTGATGGACAAAATGTGGTTTATATCGATGGTCACGTGGAATGGGTTGCGTCTCAGACTGCAGGCTGGACGGATGCGGGCAATAATAGAGACAACATCTATCAAGGTAGTGGTAGTGGAACGGATACTTATATATTTCAAAATGGCGTAAACGCGAGGTAACTTAGTGTCAATTGAACTTGCTGTTTGAACAAAAAGCAGCTTTTGAGAGATTCTCAAAAGCTGCTTTTTTTATTGTCCCCCCTTGAGGCTGTGTCATAATCCTGAAAAATAGCATCTCTTGTCATTTTTACCCCGAATTTTGCTTTCAGCAAGAAAGCAGCGGGGCTGAACCCCTTCGCTTAAGGCAATCTCAGATTGCACAGTCATCTCTGAACCCCTTCGCTCTATGTCATTCTGAGGCTTTAGCCGAAGAATCTAGATTATGCCTACCTGACGATAGGCAGGTAACTTATTGCAAACATTAGATTCTTCACTGCGCTCAGAATGACAATGTAACACAATCCTGCTTGTAGGCTAGATTCCCTGCACGACAGATGGCAGGCGGGCTTCCGAAAGGCCTGCCCGACTAAGTCGTTCTGGCGGGAAGGTACAGCAATTAGCCCCGCTTTCGCAGGGAATCCAAAAGTTTTAATTTTCATACTTCGTGGTGCCCTGAAAGGGCATGAAGGTTTAATATGAAAATAAAAAATTTTAATGAGGGTTTTACAATTATCGAGTTATTGGTTGTGATTGCTATTATCGGCATCCTTGCCGGCATACTGCTAAGTGCAATAAGCAGGGCAAGGGAGTCTGGTCGCAGGACACAATGTGCCAGTAACCTGAGGCAGATTGGTTTCGGCTTAATCATATACTCAAAAGAAAATAACGAAACATTTCCTATTAAGGGTGCAACTGCAATGAGGGATCTCAATACACTTTATCCTGATTACGTTTCAGAAAGAAGAGTGTTTAAGTGCCCCAGTGATAACCTTGTTACATTTGCGGAAAATGCCAATATCACTGCAGGTGATGCCTTTGATAAGGATGAATGTAGTTACGGCTATGATAACACACATACCCCAGCGGATGCCGCCGGTGTTGCACTTGCTGGAGACCGCCCTGCAAATAATAATGCCAATCCAGGTGTCCCTACAGGTGATAGGTCACCAAATCATGGTGGTACTGTTAATGTTGTTGGTACTGCCGATGTTCCTGGTGATGGGCAAAATCTGGTTTATATTGATGGTCACGTGGAATGGGTTGCATCTCAGACTGCGGGCTGGGCAGATGCGAACGGTGCCAGAGACAACGTCTATGTAAATGATAGTGCTGTTGGAACGGATAGTTATATATTACAAGATGGTACGTAATAAACTTGTTGTTGTGCCCCCGACGGACCATATTTACTCAAATCCCCCTCACTCCCCCTTTGGCAAAGGGGGGAAACAAGGGGGATTTTATATTATATTCTAGCCTCCAAGCAGCTCTTTTATCTTTAAGCGGATATCGTTACTGCGCATTAATGTTTCACCTATCAGTATTGCATCAATACCGGCTTCTTCAAGCTTTAATACATCAGCCCTTGTTTTAATGCCACTTTCACTTACCATAATCTTTTCTTTTGGAATAAGAGGACAGAGTTGAAGCGTGGTATCCAGGTTTGTTTCAAACGTATCAAGGTTCCTGTTGTTAATACCGATAATTACGGCTCCTGTCTCCAGTGTTTTTTGTAGTTCATTTTTATCATGTATTTCTACAAGGCATTCTATCCCCAGGCTATGGGAAAGGGAGATAAACGTGTCTATCTGTTCATTTGTGAGGAGCCTTGCGATCAGCAATATCGAATCAGCGCCAGCAGCCCTTGATTCATATATCTGATAGGAGTCAACTATGAAATCCTTTCTCAAGACGGGTAGATGTATCGTTTCTTTAATCTCCGTAAGATATTTCAGCTCTCCCATGAAAAACTCTTTATCCGTTAGCACTGATATTGCAGAGGCGCCACTTGCTTCATACTCCATTGCAATGTTGATATAGTTGAAATCTTCCCTTATTATGCCTGCCGATGGTGATGCCTTTTTAACCTCTGCAATAATCTTAATCCCATTATTTCTTTTTATTGCTTCGCTAAACTTCCTTGTTTTGGGGGATTCCTTACATCTTTCTTTCAGGACATCTATAGGAATGTGTTTCTTGTTTTCCGCTACCTCTTTGAGTTTGTGCGAGTGAATTTTATCTAATATCAAATCTGAATCCTTTGGGAAAGTTGATTTTTGAGTTATTAGATTAAATGTTTTTACCTTTTCAGTCAAGGCTTGAATTTGTTCAATATCAAGTGAAAAATCACCTCTCAATCCCCTCCTTCACAAGGAGGGGATAAAGGGCATAGGTGTTAGGTTAAGAAGACTTTTTTAATATGGTTAGGGCCTGATAGTTATTGTAAGGTAAATGATTTCAGCCCTGTGGAATAGGACAAATTGAATTTATTCCACAGGGTGAAATAGTGGCAAAATCAGTTCACGTAGCGGAAACCTTTAGGTTTCCATGTCCATGGTATGGATAGCAAAGATGGTTATATGAATGTTTAAATTGGGTTTAATCCCGTGGTGTGTGGAGGCCTGAAGGCCTCCGCTACAGATTCTTTTTATTGCAGGTTCAATTTTTTAGATTGAACCGAATCGTTTAGGTTTCATTCTTAACCTAACACCTATGGGATAAAGGGGAGGTTATAAAATTCAGTAAAATTCCACTTGATATTGCGCAATTATCATAGTTTTTAAAAATGGTTGATTATGCACTCCTTTTATATTAAAATCCCTGCGAACTTATTTTTGAATTGTATAAAACTACAGACTTGATAAATAGTAAAGATAAATTATGAAGAAGACCTATTTATTCACACCAGGGCCTACACAGGTGCCACCTGAAGTAACATTGGCCGAGGCAAAGCCGCTGATTCATCACAGGACCTCTGAATTTTCTAACATCTTTGCGAAGGTTACTGATGGTTTGAAGTATATTTTCCAGACCAAAAATGGTGAGGTGTTTACGTTTACCTCTTCAGGTACGGGTGGAATGGAGGCTTGTGTGGTAAACACTTTATCACAAGGAGACAAAGTAGCCGTAGTTAAGGGTGGTAAGTTTGGTGAAAGATGGGCGGAGATCTGTGAAGCCTATGGGGTAGAAGTAATACCTGTTGACATAGAGTATGGAAAGGCGGTAAAGCCAGATCTTTTAGATTATCTCTTAAAAAAAGAAAGAGACGTAAAGGCGGTATTTGTTACACAGTGCGAGACGTCAACGGGTGTGGTTGATGATATAGAGAGAATAGCAAAGGTTGTGAAAGGCCATAATGTGTTATTGATTGTAGATGCAATAACCGGTATTGGAGTCCATCCACTCATGATGGATGATTGGGGTATTGACATTGCTGTCGCTGGTTCACAAAAGGGCTGTATGTTACCCCCCGGCCTTGCCTTTGTATGCGTGGCGCAGAGTGCATGGGATGCAATTGAGAAATCAAAACTGCCAAAATACTATTTGGATTTTAAGAAGATGCGGAAGGGTTTAGACAACAAGACCACACCATTTACGCCTGCAATTTCACTCATAAGAGCGGCAGGCAAGGCTCTGGATATGATTAAGGAAGAGGGTATTGAGAATGTCTGGAAAAGACACGCACGGTTGGCACATGCAACGAGAGAGGGCATAAAGGCATTGGGTCTGGAGCTTTTTGCGGGTGAGGCTTCAAGTAACGTCTTAACGGCTGTAAAATCTCCAGAAGGTTTTGATATTAATTCTGCCATTAAGAAACTAAGGGATGAAACCGGAGTAACGATAACGGGAGGTCAGGAGGAGTTAAAGGGTAAGATATTCAGGATCGGGCACATGGGTTATGTTAATGATTTTGACATAATATTAGCGATCTCTGCCGTTGAGAAATGTTTATACGAAAACGGTTATAAAATAGAATTGGGCAAAGGAGTAGCAAGGGTGCAAGAAATTCTAATGGGTTGATAAAATCCCCCTTAGTCCCCCTTTACAAAAGGGGGAAAATAAGGGGGATTTGATAAATGGTGTTTATTTAACTGTTAAAGGTTCATCCACAAGTAAACCGATTTCCTCATCCGTTAAGTAACATGCTGGATCTGGTTCCCACATGTCACCATAGTATGCCTCGGCGCGCGCCCTGAAATTTCCGCCACATATATCAAGCCATTTACACTTGGAGCAACGACCGGTAACATGATGTTTTTTATCTTTTAGCTTTGCCATAAGGGGATTTGAAGTGTCCTCCCAGATTTCACTGAATTTCCTCTCACACACGTTTCCGAATGTATAATGTCGCCAGAATTGATCAGCGTGTACGGCGCCATCCCAACTTACGCAGGCGAGTCCCTTTCCTGAGCTATTTCCCTCGTTCCACTTTAATAATTCCAGTACTTCTGCCGCTCGTTTGGGGTCTTCCTTAAGCAATCTCAAGTAGACATAAGGACCATCGGCATGGTTGTCTACCGTTAAGACCTCTATCTTCTTTCCACGATCATGTGCTTCCTTTGTTTTGTCTATGATGAGATCAACGACATTACGGGTTTCCTCATGTGATAAATCTTCTTCGATTAATCTAGACCCCCTGCCCGAATAAACCAAGTGATAGAAACAAACCCTTGGAATATTTTCTTCTTCAATGAGCTTAAATATTCCAGGTATATCTTGAGCATTTCTTTTATTAATGGTGAAGCGGAGCCCTACCTTTATGCCTACCTTCATGCAATTCCTTATCCCCTGTAATGCATCATCAAAGGCCCCTTCGATACCACGGAATTTATCATTGGTCTCCCTTAAACCGTCAAGACTTATTCCAACATACGAAAGCCCAAATTTTTTTAATTCTTCTGCTTTTTCTTCAGTAATTAAAGTTCCATTTGTACTTATGACCGCTCTCAAACCCTTATCACGGGCATATGTTATTAATTCCATCAAATCTTCTCTCATCAGGGGTTCACCCCCTGAAAAGAGAATTACTGGCGCACCGTATTCTGCAAGGCCATCAAGCATAGCCTTTGCATCCTTTGTATTTAGTTCATCTGGATATTCAATATCCTTTGATTGAGAGTAGCAATGTACGCATTTAAGGTTGCATCTCTGCCCAACATTCCATACAACTACTGGCTTTTTATCCTTAGAAAATTGCAAAAGATGTGAAGGCAATTTTTTTGATTCTCTGCCATATCTAAGTGCATCGGAGGGTTCAACCGTGCCACAATACAACTTTGAAATACCAATCATCTTTTTACCTCATAATTTAATTGATTTATCCGGATTTACGCGGTTATTGCCAAAAACCATATTTTACCTTTTTTGGTTTAATGAGTCAATGAGTTTCATTTTGCTGTGGCTAGCTTTTTGATTATTACCTGTTCAATTTCTTGAAGCAATTCCGGTTTTTGATTAATAAATTGTTTGGTATTTTCTCTTCCTTGTCCCAGACGTATATTTCCATAAGAGAACCATGTTCCACTTTTTTCTATCACTTGATTATCAACGCCCAGGTCAACTATATCGCCAGCCCTTGATATCCCGCTATTGAACATTATATCAAATTCTGCCTTTCTAAATGGCGGTGAGACTTTGTTCTTTGCAACACTGGCCCTAACACGGCTTCCAATAATCCGGTCACCATCCTTAATACTTCCAATTCTGCGGATGTCAATTCTAACCGAGGAATAGAATTTTAATGCCCTCCCCCCTGGTGTTGTTTCTGGATTACCGAACATTACTCCTATTTTTTGTCGAATTTGATTGATAAATATAATGCAGGTTTTTGATTTTGAGATAACAGAAGTTAGTTTCCTGAGCGCTTGAGACATTAATCTGGCTTGCAGTGCAACATGAGTGTCTCCCATTTCTCCCTCGATTTCAGTTCTTGGTACGAGTGCGGCGACAGAGTCTATGACGATTACGTCAATTGCATTGCTTCTTGTTAAGAGTTCAGCTATTTCCAGCGCTTGTTCCCCGGTATCGGGTTGATTTACCAATAAATTGTCAAGATCAACTCCTAATCTCTTTGCATAGTCAGGGTCAAGGGCGTGTTCAGCGTCAATGAAAGCAGCAGTGCCACCACTTTTTTGTGCACTGGCAACGATGTGCAGTGTTAAAGTTGTTTTTCCTGAAGCTTCAGGTCCAAAGATTTCCACTACTCTCCCCCGTGGTACTCCACCTACACCTAAGGCGAGATCAAGAGAAAGAGAGCCGGTAGATATTACCGGCACATCAAGCCTTACATCTGACCCGAGGCGCATTATTGTCCCTTTTCCGTATTGTCTGTCAATCTGCGATACTGCACGTTCGAGAGATTGACTCTTTTTTTCGGCATCAGATTTCCCTTTTTCGGAACGTTCTAACTTCTGTAACTTAGCCATTAGTTACTCCCTTCGTGAATTGTTTTTGTCTTTTAACATAACTTTTGTTTTAGCAAGTGACTTTTCTTTGAGATCTTGTGGAGTCTTAGAAATAACAGCTCTTGTACCTTTATCGAGGTTATTTGCTATTAAGGAGTTATTAATTATTTCTCCTGCTCTACTATTTTCCATAAATGACACCATTGATATAATTATACAACATGTTAATACTGTTTTTATGAATGCGACTCCCCCGCCCAAAATCCTGCCACTTATTCCAAATTCCCTTTTCGTAAGAAAGGATTTAAATAAGTTGCCGAGTGCATATGTCAGGATTAGAATAACGACAAAGACAATTGAGCCTCCCAATATGTTAGTAATTTCATGGTTGAATATGCCATCTAAGATCCCACCTAATATTTTGTAAAGGAAGAAGGCAGTAACAACTGCAATAGCAACGGAGCAAATTCGATAAATCTGCCAGAGAGGACCTGTCAATATTCCGAAGACGGTTCCTGTTGCTATAACTATTATCAAGGTGTAATCAAGCCAATTCATAATCTTGATTCAGTTGATATACCTACCCGCCTGACCAAATCATTCGGGCTGGTATTAGTTTTACCACGTAGGAATACTCCGTGCTTCCGCACGGGCATGATAAAATTAAATACTTCCGCTTTTTCACACGAGGGGTTATGCCCCATGCGAAATTCCAACGGGGTTTACCTTAGTTTTCTGCTCGAATTGCGTATCAGTATATGGTCAGGATGGATTTTACTTAAACAAACTTTTAAAAAGCTTTTCAACTGCGTCTTCTTTCTTCATTTTTTCTGGTTGTGTTTCCCGTGATTTTTCCGCTGTCTTTTTTTCTTTCTCCTCTTCGTTGGATGTTTCGGTAGTCGGTTCTTTTCTTCCTCCTAAAAGCCCTCCTAGAAGGTTGCCAATCTCCTGAGGTTTTGGCCATTTGAAAGCAAGCCTGGGATTGTTTACCGTCCCTGTGATTACTATTGGCAATTTTGAACCCTTGCCTAACATCCCAAGTATTTTTTCCGCATCTCCACCGATATATTTACCTACAACGTCAGCATCAGCCGAATATTCTATCTGCCCATCGAACGAAGTCCATCCTGATAAACCAATGTTAAAATCTTTACTATTGACCCTCAAATTGTCAACAAATATCTTCTCATCATTAATCTTAAATTGAGTGACAATATCGTCAAAACTGTATCCTTCTTTCTTGAGGATATTGGATATGATCTTATCCCCTTTTATATAACCATCTTTAATATTAATTTCTCCCACGGCATTAAGGCTCTTGCTCAATCCATCTTGCCAATTCAGCCCATTGCCCTTTGCATTAAGCATCAAGTTGAACATGCCTGATATCTGTCCGTCAGAGGCGGGAAGGAGCGGTATTGCATATGCGAGTATATCCATCTTTTGATTAATACGTACGTCTGATAAATTCAGGCTAAAATCCAAAGGGGGTTTTTCCTCTTTAAGATTTGCTTTAGCCGATATATTTCCCTGACCTTCATTTAGTTTAAAGACAAAATCCTTTGTTGTAAAAAGGCCGTCATCTAGTTGAAACTTAGATTTAAGGTCTGTTATTTTATATGTATCGTATTTGATTGTATCTATATATATATTCCCATTGAAATTTAAATTTTCATACCAGCCCGACAACCCGCCTGCCCGCCCGGCTCCGGCGTTCGGACGGGTACCAGTTCTGGCGGGTAAATTATCTTTTGCTGAAAGTTTCCCATTTAAGCCTAAATCAACCATGCCTTTTCCTGTCATACTCATATTTGCTGGTAATGGTAACATCTCGGTAAACGTAGTTTTTATATTATCTAAATCCATATTTAGAGAAAGTTCGTAATCAATATTCTTTTCCTTGTTCAGATTTGTTATCTTACCTTTAGAACTCATATCGAGAAAATCCGATACTACATCCATTTTCTCTATGTTAACAGAATCCTCAATCTTATCATAATCTAGCGTGTGAATAAGTTTAAGATCAAGATTGGAAATTCTGGTATCCTTAAGAGGTCCTCCGGTTGCGGTTAAACCATATAAGATGGTTTTTCCACTCAGTTTTATTTTTTCGTCTATGTTACCTTTTACGTTAATTTCTCCAGCAGCTTTTCCACTAACACTCAATCCCTGGGGCAGTGGCACAATGCCGTGGAGATTGTCCATGAGTTTTTTTATGTCTGGCACTACCAAAAATATATTCAGGTCTATTATCCTATTTCTATTTAAAATTCCAGAAGACTTCACTTCTATAAAACTTGTGTTTATGCCAACTTCATGTAATGTGATGTCGTTGTTGACCATGTCTATATCTGCATTTTGAAAAAGTCTAATTTTTGGCTCTCTTATGGGCTTATCCTCAAATGGTCCGCCAGAGATATTGAGATTTGCAATCTCTGTAATGCCATCTATGCCTATTACCTCATCAAGTTGACCTTCGGCAGTGATTTTTGAATTGATAACACCTTGCATCTGCATCCCCTCAGGCAAACCCAGGATCCCTGCGAATTTCTCTGTGAATTCTCTTAAGTCCATATTCATTAAAAAGTCAAGGCCTGTACCTCCCTTGCCGCTAAATCTTGCCATATCAAAGTCCCCTATTATTCGCGCAAAACCAGTTTTTAAATTAAATGTACCATTGGCATTTCTGGGGTTAATCTTGCCATCCTCAGCCAATGATACGTGTAGGAAAATATCTGCATGTTCGATTTTATCTTTTGCTTCGATATCGAAGACACTCTTAAACTCGATTGGTTTGTCAATAGACTCAATATTTAACGTGGTATTAAAGTTCTTTATTATTGTTTCTTCACTTAATCGGTGGTCAATGAATGCAAATTTTCCGTTATTTATTTTTGCGTTTAATTCAATATATAATAAAAAAGGGAGAGCCAGCGGAGCGTATTTTACCTCCCCAACTGCTTTTTCTACAACCTCAGGGATACGTTTCTTCATTGTTTTAAGCGATGGTATTGCTTCTGCCGGTTCATATTTAGATATACCTTTCTTGCCTCTCTGTAAGACAATTTCAGGATTATCAATTACTAAGCTTCTTATCTTGATTTGTTTCCTTAACAGTGGTAAAAGTTTGATGTCACAGAGGATTCTATCTATCTTAAGAAACGTATCTCCTGGGAGATCCTCTCTCTCTTTAATAAATACATTTTTTATATCAAAGCCACTTGACCAGCTCATATTTATATCATCAATGCGTACTTCACGGTTCAGGATTTCCTCTAGAGTGCTTATGATTTCATTCTTCACCATATCGGATGAAACAATGGTGGGGATTAATGACACTATTATTGCGAGAACCCCGATTACGCCACCAATTGATATACCAACTATTTTTGGCCATCTTCTCTTAGGTGTTTTTTCTGATTTAAATTTTTTCTCTGGCATAATCTTTCTTAAAAGATATGTGAAGCTCCATGGCTGTAAAGCCGTGGTTTCTTAGAGCAAAACCCCGCACCGAAATCCATTCATCCACTGGTATAGACCCGTGGATGAATGGTGCGTGGGTAAATCTACATAAGTTATAGTGTATTTTGGTACTTAGATTATGTCAAGCCAATTTCAAACAAACAACCCTTTTAATTGCCTCCATCTTCTCATGATTGCCCATCTTTGCGTGCGAAATAGCATCCTTTAATAGTTCAATCGAGGTGTCATAGTTTTTTCTGTCGACTGGATAAGGATGTCCATCCTTTCCTCCATGGGCAAAACTATATCGTGCAGGGTCTTCAAAACTTGGTTTGTCTCCATAAATAAGTTCGGAGATTAAGGACAGGGCACGAACTGTCTTTGGACCTACTCCGTGCACTCCTAAAAGTCTTTCAAAGTCTTCAGGTACTCTGTCGCACAGCTTGGTAAATATTCTATATAGATGATTGGGATTAAGGTCACTCGGAAGGATTGGATGATGCGATGGGAGTTTAAGTGTTTGAATCTTTTTTATATGTTTGATTAATGTCTCAGGTTTTTCTTGAGTAATCAAAGTAGATGTTTTTCTTGAATCCTCACTATCAACAGAAGCCATGTTCAGGGTTTTAGCCTTCCTATCACAGCAAACGGCGGCATGTGGTTCGATAACGAAATCATTTACCTTCTCTCCCAACCAGTGATAGCGCCTTGCAAACCTATTGGTTTCATTCATGCCTTGCTGGACAACCGTCCAAAAACCTTCCTTTGTAAAATAAAAGCAGTGGTGATAAAGCTGATATCCATCTTGAACGGCGCTACTATCAACCTTAGCGCTCATTTTACTGGCATAAACAAGGTCTGCTGGATTACGCGAGAGGGAATTGCAAAAGCCTTCAATTTCGGAGGGAGTCTTTCTGGATGCACCGCCCTTGCCTCCGGCAATGAATATTCCAATTTCATTCTCGATCCCCTTTATGCCGTCTTTTAACGCTCCACACACGGTCGTAGTAACACCGCTTGAATGCCAGTCAAAACCCAATGCGCACCCCAACGCCTGAAACCAGAAAGGGTCTGATATCTTCCTCAGAAATTCTTCTGGCCCAAACTCGCTCGTGATAACAATTGCAATTTCTCTTGCGAGCTTCTTCATCCTCTGGAAGAGCCATGGAGGCGCCTTACCGTAATGTAATGGTAAATCAGCGGTTCCCACTTTCATTCCTGTAAGACCTCCCACCTTTCATAACAATCCTCTTCAAGTTCTTTGATAAATCTTGAAGGTTTCATTATGTAAGACTCCATGTATGCTTTTTCATTCATGATAGGATAGCATAAATAAAGCTCATCTTTGGCCCGTGTTACGGCTACGTAGAATAGCCTTCTTTCTTCTTCCTCACCTTCTAGCGATTTTAGAGACCTTGAAGAGGGGAAATAGCCGTCAGCCAGCCATATAATAAATACCACATCCCACTCAAGACCCTTTGCCTGATGAACGCTACTTAGGACAACCTTTTCATCCTCTTCTCCGCCAAAGACAATGGTTTCTGATTCCACAGTTCCCAGAAGCGCTAATTCGTTTAAAAAACTCTCTGTACTCTTATACTGTGAGGCATAATTTCCTATCTGTTTTATATCCTCAATCCTTTCCACATAATCTGGATACTTTGCATGAAGATACTCCTCATATCCATTACTCAAAACAGTTTGAATCATTTCCGTAGGGGATGATTTGATTTCAGGTTGATTGAGATTTTTTATGGTTTCAACGAAAACTTTCCAGCCTGTTATTGTACCCTTGCTTAATAAAGTATTTATCTTATCTGTTTCTAAACATGACAAAGAACCGTTGTGTTCTCTTATGTATTTCCATATCCTGTCAGCCGTAATATTTCCTACCTTGGGAAGAAGCTTTAGAATCCTCTTCCATGCAATTTCATCCAGAGGATTTACTACAACCTTAAGATAAGACGTTATGTCCTTTATGTGTGCTTGTTCGAAGAACCTGAGTCCTGATCTTATCGTATAAGGGATTCCACGCCTTGTCAGTTCCAACTGCAGTTCCATAGATTGATAATGTGCCCTGTACAGGATTGCTATACTATTGAGTGATATTCCCTCATCTCTTAATTCGAGTAACCTTTCAGCAACAAACTCGGCCTGTTGCAAAACATCTGATAAAGCAATGAGGCCCGGCTTTACACCGCTACCACGCACAGCCCTTAATTTTTTTGGGAATTGTTTAATGTTATGTATGAGGACATTATTTGCCAGGTTTAGTATTTCATCTGTACTTCTATAGTTGGTTTCTAATTTGTAAATTGTTGTATCGGGGTATCTTTTAGGGAAATCTATAATATTGGCAAAATTAGCGCCCCTGAATGAATATATGCTTTGTGAATCATCACCTACTACCATTAAATTTCCGTGGTGAGAAGCCGTAAGGTCTATTATGTCTGCCTGTATTTTATTAGTATCCTGATATTCGTCTACAAGGATATGTAAGAATTTGTTAGAGTATTTATCTCTGATATCCTCATTTTCTTCAAAAAGAAACTTCCAGTTCAGGAGCAGGTCATCATAGTCCATAACATTTAAGCCTTTCTTCCTCTTAACATATTGTTTTGCGACACGTTTGATCTCTTTACTTAATTCATAATAGAATGGATATTTCAGGTTGATGGTTTTGTCTATGCTTGTTTCAGTGTTTATCGAAAAACTGATAATATCCAAAAGAACGGCGCCTTTAGGAAATCTCTTTGATTTAGTATCTATTTGGAGGTCCGTAGTGCATGCCTCCAGGATGACTTTTGAGTCTTCCCTGTCCAGTATAGAATAATTTCTATTGTATCCTATTATGTCTGCATGGCGCCTCAGTATTAAGTTACCTATATGATGGAATGTGCCACCCCAGAGCTTTTTCACATTGGTGCCTATTAGTAGCTCCACCCGATGAAGCATCTCCTTAGAAGCCTTGTTTGTGAAAGTTACAAGGAGTATTCTTGACGGGTCAACTCCAGACTCAATCAGGCGCGTGACCCTGTAGGTTACGGTTCTTGTCTTGCCACTTCCTGCGCCTGCAATTACTAATATAGGACCACCCTTTGCCATTACGGCATCTAATTGTTCAGGGTTTAATTCGGAATCGTAGTCAACTATAAATTTTCCAGCTCTTCTCTTAGTTTTTAAAGTATACTGACGCATAATTTGTTTTTGTAGTGATTTGATTGTGCAATCTTCAACATCAAGTGCAATGATAGTGAGACAGACTAAACATGCAGCAATTTATCTTTTATGTCACTCTTCTGTTTTCATAAATGGCAAGCTCTGCGAAGTTTGTTCCTGCAAAATCAGGATTTTCGAATTTGACATATACATTGACCCACGCAAACATAATTCCCGTGATTAAGGTTAGAAAGATCGTAGCTCGACCAAATTTCACAACGGCATGATCATCTGCGTTTGGATTAATGTATTTCTTATAAATGTCAATTGACCAAAGAGTCGAAACAGAGTGGGAAATGGAACCTACGCTACTCATTAACGAGGCAAATAGCCCACATAAAATCAATCCTCTTAATCCTGCAGGAATAAGCTTATGTACCATCGTCGGGTAAGCCAGATCAGGGTCTCCGAGCGGATTGTTCAAAAGTATCCCGGCAAGTGCAATGGCCGGTAAGATGACAATTGCTGCCATCAGGTATTTTAAAAATCCACCAACTAGAAGCCCTAACTGGGCATGAAAGAGATTTTTTGCAGCTAATGCCCGCTGGAGAATGATTTGATTTGCTCCCCAGTAATTCAAATTTAGCAAAAACATTCCTGCCAGGGCCGGCCATGGCAAGTACTGATGCTCTGCAGGTAAGTGAAGGTGCATCAAATTGCCGGACTTTTTATATAACATTCCCCAGCCACCCAGGTCCTGAAGAGATAATACCAGCAAGACAATCCCTCCGGCAGAGAGTAAAACAAACTGAACCAGATCGGTTCTGACAACCGCCCCTAACCCACCAAGAAAGGTATATACCGCAGAGAATGCCCCTAATATTATGGCGATGATAAAAATCCTTACCATTGGGTCATGATGAATGAATTGAATCGAAGACGAAAAAATTGCGTTAACGGCATATGCACCCCAGAACAATATACTCCCGATAAAGACAAAGGAGTACAGAAGGATCATCAGTATTGAATAAGCTATCGCAACCTTACGTCCAAGGTGAATTTCAAAAAACTCACTGATAGTTGTTATTTTCTCCTTCAAATATAAAGGAACAAAGAAAAAAGCGGCAATCAGGATACCGGCGATGGCATTTATTTCAAGATTGGCTTGAGCAAGTCCAAAAAGATACGCCGAACCTGCCATGCCCAGAAAGTGTCCGGCATGGATATTGGTTGCAATGGTAGATATGGCTATTGATGGCCAGCGGAGAGAACGGGAATTAAGAAAAAATTCTACTGCAGACGTTTTTGCAGTAACTTTTTTATAAACTCCTACGGCCATTACAACGGCAAAATAGGCAAGGATAATTGTGATGTCAAATGCCAAGCTTCCTTCCTTGTAATAATTTTATTTGAAAAAGATTAAGGCCTGTTGTTAGAGAGAGTATGAACGTGGTATGATAATTTGGCAAGAAAAAATTTGTGGTAGTAAGGTGGGTTTTCATTCTTCGTTTAGCAACTCTATTTCAATAAGATTTGGATTCTTCTTTTGATTCTGTAATACTATGTTTATTTTCTCTTCTATATTTTTTATATGTAAAATAAATGTATCCGACAACTATGACTCCGATTATAGATGCAATTATTGTAAGTTTATTCTCTATGGAATATATGGACGCAAATGCCTCTTCTTTATCAATCTCAACCAGGAGAGCCCAATTAATAAAATTAAGATTCAATGGTGTATATGCACTTAGTACTGGAACACCCCGATAATCGTCTATAATCTTTTTACCAACATATCCATCAAATGCCTCTCTTGTTGCCTCTGTATCTACCTCTTTTTTAAGTATTGTAGGTTCTACAGAAAATCTTGAATTCGATCGCATGAGGCCGTCCTCACCCACTAAATACATTTCTCCAGTTTGTCCTAGGCCGGTCCTTTGAGTCAACATAGTATCCAAATGGTGGAAAGGAATTTCTACTATTAATACACCTGATAACTTATCAGCGTCGTAGACAGGTGCAGCGAAGTAAGCCGTATATTCATTTATCCTATCATTCCAGGCGTAATCCTTGAAGTTTACTTCCTCCAAACCGTGTTTGAACGTCTGGGCAATGCCCAGATGTTTAAATTTCCCTATAAGTAAATTGGCTCCTGTGAATTCCTCTTTCATTACTGAAAATATTACATTTCCATCTATATTAACAAAGAATATATTTGTATAACCATAATTGGAGACATAATATTCCATTAATGGCCGATAAAGATTTGCTATTTTTTGAAATTGGGAGTCTCCGAGACCATAAGTATGAAAAGCACCAGATAATCGAGTAAAACCTTGAGCAATTACGGGGTTTCTTGAGAGGACGTCTATATCTCCATATCTTTCGTTGAAATAGTTCCATATCTGAAGTTTTAGGAGATCCCTGGTAGTAATAAGGTGATTGAAGACTTCTTCTTTTAATGCGGTTTTTAAAGCTTTGTAACTTATAAATGGAACGATTAGAAAGAATGTCAAAAGGGCGATTGCTAATACAAGTGTTATCTTTTTTGCCATTTAGTCTTTAAAAGTTTAACTAACTATTAAGGTTGATAAAGAAATTTTGGTATCATTATGTTTTCAGTATACAATCATGTCAAGAAGGATTTCTCAGAGTATCAACTTGAGGTAACTTGGCGACTGTAAATTCTAAGCAAGAATAAATTAAGTATTATGTACCTAAATTAGTCAGTATTTTTCCATTTTCTGGTTGTCTACAACATATAGAATTACCACGGTTATCGTGTTTACCTTTCCTCAAAAGCATTGATTTTGAGTATGTCTAGAAATTCTTTTACTTTTTCATATGCACTACGAATTATTATTTCCCTATCCTCTTTAACATCTATTTCCTGAAAGTCTGCTACCCATTTAGGTCCTACATGATCTATTGATGCGAACTTAGCCCTTATTTTTTCGAGACCTTCAATAACAAGCTTATTCTTTATATACGGCATAAATTCATTGGCTAATTTTTTTACATTCCCGGGATAATTTTCAATACAAAAAAGAATATCATAAGCATCTTTTTCTTTCATTCTACTGCTGTATATTGCCATCCCTTTCATAACAAGAAATGGAACTATTCCTGCAATTTTAAATGTTACTTTGTCTTTACCACCTTCAGGCAACTCTCCCTCAAGCTGTACGTTAATAGAGTGATTAAAAGCAAGGCCACAACCTCTGACCTTTCTTGCACGAATATCCTGAACCATTTGTGTTCTATGTCCTTTACCTGTGCCTCCATATTCTCCAGACATAAGGTTTACTTCAACATTTACAATATCAGATCCTTCTACTTTAAATTTTCGGAAAAACCTGAAGGGCTGTGCTTTGTCTTGTATATAACCTCGTTTAAGAAAGGTGTTTAAAATTGTCTGATAGGTTTTATCAGGGATATTCTTAAAATTTAGGGCTATATCAATATCAAGGCTTCCAATATGTGGCTCTTTAGATCGAGGGAATAAAAACGATGGTACCCAGCCACCTATTATAACCATGTCATCTTTTATTTCTCCAAGGAGATGAACAAGTTCCAGTAGGACTGACTTACAGGCATTAACCTCTTTATCTCCGTAGAAGCTTTTACTTATCATTTGAGTTTTAGCCTTTGTTCAAATATTGCCTGGGCCGCTTCTTCACCCCTACCTTTGTAACTTTTCAGGTCGAGATAAAGCTGGATGTCGGAGACGACGTTAATACTATTTATATTCTGAAGAGCATAAAATATCCCTTCATCATACGGCCGTAAAAGAGTTACATTTAGACCGGTTTCTACCTTCTTTAGTTGGAGGCTTTTTGCTATAGTTTCAATATCACCATCAATATAAGCAAAAAACCTCAAAAATCTCACAAATGGAGCTACTTTTCTTGCTCCCGAAAATAGTCCTAATCCATACTTACATTTTCTTTTAATACATTCCTTTTTAATTACCCCCTCAAGCTGATCTTCTGAAAGGCTTGAATAAAATGAGAAACTCTGGCTTTTTGTATAAGAGTAATTCTTAACCCATTCATCGAGTACTTCTTCGAATTTAACGAGATAGAATTTCTTTTTTTCTTCTTTAATCCATTCTTTCTCAAGGAGTGCTCGCTTAACTCTAGAAGTAAGGCCGATGCTAATACTGGCTTCCTGAGATATATCTTCGACATACCATCTTTTAATTGGGTCTGAAAGAAGCACTCTTAGAATACGGCTTGACTTTGGTGAAAATACAGATTTTGAAAGTCGTGCAACAGGGAATGGATTTGGTATACCACCTCTATCAATATAAATATTTTTGAAGGATAGAAAAGCATTTCCAGCAAAGTCGATGCATCCTATGCCTGCTTCTTTGCAAATCTGTCTGCTGGTATCGCTGATATATGGTTTCATGAGAAATCGATAGTCCAGGGTGATCTGACGGTAATGTA
>JBHHYH010000023.1:0-40826 GCA_046757465.1 Candidatus Scalinduaceae bacterium
CAATGCCACGGGAATGACAGATAATACGACAAATTGGTCGCCAGCCCGACTATCTCAGGCTGTGTCATAATTGTCATCCCGAATTTATTTCGGGATCTCTTAGGTTGCTAAGTTATTGAAATCATCAGATTCTGAAACAAGTTCAGAATGACAGTGAGTATGTTTTTATAATTATGACACAGCCTGCTTTCTGGCGGGTTGGCAATTCCGCAACAGCGGTATTGCTCAGGTAATTCTACTCCCTCTGTCCGAAGGACAGGCATAATCACACCCCGACCCTGATCGGGAATCTATTTTCGGATTAAAACAATATCTTTTGATCAAATTGTTCTGATTATTCGTATTCATTCTTGTCAACTCGTGTCTGATTTTTCATGCGTAATTCCCACAATTTTGCATATTTCATAAAGACGTAAAATGACGTTGTAATTGCTGACACTAAACCAGGAATCCCATCCAGAAAACCACGTTTAAAAAAGTATCCCTTGATAAATCTGAAAAAAGGTCTGAATATAAGTTGAAGAGTGATAAATCTTACACCTTCTTTCTCCATCTCCACGGCACTCATACCTGTATATTTATCAATAGTCTCAAGTTGCTCTGACAGATTCTTATACGTATAGTGCCACATATCATTCTTAAGATATTTTGCCTTACCATCCAACTCGACACTTGCATGAGGTTCATTCACCCAATGGCCTTTGCCTTTCCTATAAAGACGAAGGTCATACGCAGGATACCACTCTCCATGATTAATCCATTTCCCCAGATAAAACGTTCTACGCGGAAAGTAAAAACCGTCCCAACTATTTGAATTATCCCTGAGATGCAACTGTATTTCATCGTAAAGCTCTGGAGAAATTCTCTCATCTACATCTATAAAAAGAATCCATTCATAACTGGCAAGGCTCACAGTGTAGTTGGACTGATCTTTAAAGCCCGGCCACTTTCTTTGATAAACCTTATCGGTATATTTACGGCATATATCAACAGTTTTATCTGTACTAAATGAATCTACAACAATGATTTCATCTGCCCATTCAATGTTCTTCAAACAATCTTCGATTAAATCATCATTATTAAATGTCATTACGCACGCAGATACCCTAACATCAGCCATCATGAAACTCCTTAATATATCCTGCAATGGTTTCAACTTCTACCGTTGTTAGTTCCGGATAAATGGGTATAGACAGTATTTCCTCCGCATTCTTTTCGCTTACTGGAAAATCGCCTTCTCTGTATCCAAGTTTCCTATATGCTTCCTGTTGATGAATTGGAATGGGGTAATGTATTTGTGTGCCGATTCCGCGTTCTTCAAGATAATTCCTCAGGGTATCTCTTTTATTTACCTTTATTACAAAAAGGTGATATACGTGTTTTGCCCATTCTCTTTCATGAGGGAGTTGTATATCTGAATCCTTCAGTAACTGCTGGTAGAGTTCTGCTATATTTCCACGCTTGTTATTCCATTCATCCAGATATCTTAGTTTTACTCTAAGGACAGCGGCCTGAATTTCGTCCAATCGAGAATTAAACCCCTCAATCTTTGAAGTAAACTTTTTCACCTCACCGTAATTTCTAAGCATTACAAGTTTTTCATACAACTCCTCATCGTTTGTAACCACCATTCCGCCATCTCCATATGCACCCAGGTTCTTTGTGGGATAAAAGCTAAAGCAGCCCATGTCCCCAATGGCTCCAACATCTTTACCATTATATTTTGCCCCGTGAGCCTGACAGGCGTCTTCTATAACTTTTAGATTGTGCGCCTTTGCTAATTTCAATATTTGTCCCATTTCTGCCGGATGGCCATAAAGATGCACGGGCAGGACCACCTTTGTTTTTTTTGTTATTATTTCCTCTATTCTTTCAACATCTATTGTATGGATATCAGGTGTAATATCTACAAATACCGGCCTGGCTCCCGCAAAAGATATAGCAGAAACGGTCGGAACTGCTGTGTTTGGAACCGTAATTACTTCATCACCAGGTCCGACCCCACAGGCTTTTAAGGAGAGATGTAATGCCTCTGTGCCTGAACCTACACCTACAGCAAATTTTGTATCGGAATAATTTGCAAACTCTTCTTCAAATAATCTAACATTCTCACCTAAAATGAAATTACCCTTTTCAAAAACTCTGCGAAATGCACCTTCAAGTTCTACCTTCAACCTCTCGTACTGTCTTCTTAGATCGAAAAAAGGCACTTTCGAACTTTTAGTTTTTTCTTTACCAATAATGCTTTTTGTATTTCTCATAGTAGTCAAACGTTAATCTCAATCCCTCCTCCAGTGAAGTTTTTGGCTGCCACTTGACGGTTGTCTTAATCTTTTCATAATTTGCAACATAGTCACCTACCTCTATCCTTTTGAGATCCTCATTGAATGGAATTAATTCGTAATTGCCTTTACCATTAACACTTATCATCAGCTTTACCAAATCTATCAGGCTTTTCGGGATACCTCCAAGGTTGAAGACTTCACCGTTGGTCTTTTCACTACATGCAACCAGCAGCAGCGCCTCTATAACATCATCAACATAATTAATGTCTCTAATTTGTTTACCGTCACCGTATAACTTTATTGTCTGTTCCTCTATTAATTGCCTTATAAACCAGTTAATTATTCCCTGTTTGTGATGTTTCATCTGGTGCCTTGGTCCGTAGGTATTAGTTAATCTAAGAGAAACAGCTTTTATACCATAAATATTATTATATAAAATGTGATATGATTCTCCTGCTACATTATTAATTCCATTTACGTCAGTCGGGTGCATCAGGTGCTTTTCGTCTACGGGTAAATAATTTGCTTTACCGTATTGCCCTCTTGTACCAGCAAAGACAATTTTGACATCTTTGTTATTCTTGCGACATGATTCCAGGATTGAAAGTTGACTCCTACAATTAATCTCCAGATCGGTAAAAGGGTCTTTCATACTGTCTATATGGCTTAATGTTCCCGCAAGATTGAAGATAACGTCCTTGTCTTTTACCAAATAGTCCATGCTATGTTTATCTCTAACATCAGCAATATTAACCTTTACCTTATCCTCAATGCCATCAATATTAAAATTGTTCCCTCCATATTCTGGTATCAAGGAGTCTATAAGGTATATATCTGCTCCCATCTTCACAAGTCGATGAGCAAGAGTGCTTCCAATAAAGCCCAGGCCTCCCGTTATCAATATCTTCTTGTCTTTGAAATAATCTTTCATAGATAAATTAGCTCCTTTTATACGCTAATTTATTAATTATTGCTTCGCAAAACAAAACTTATATTTCTTGATCAAATATTCCAGTACAAAGCAAACCTTCCTTTCGGGAGGAATCCAGTGCTGGATTCCTCCCGAAAGGAAGGGAATTTCTATCAAGGCGCGACCTTAACTCCAATATATTTAAAATTACAATGGGAGTCCCTATACTATCAAATTAAAAGCTGCAATTTCGTAGCGGAAACCTTTTTACCAGTAGTGCATTTTAGCGGGCAGGTTTCCACCAAGGCCGTTTCAATCGTATTGAATATAAATAGTATTAATAAACATGAATATGTATGCTATGTTTATTGGAGGTCTAAAGACCTCCGCTACTTTATTTTTTGCTAGCAACAATAATCAATGTATTTCCACCTAAAAGGATCTCTTTAGAAAGTGTCTCTTTTAACCAATATCTCTCCTGCATCTTCTTTGGCCAAAACCAGCAATATAACTTTATCAATGCTGTAATGGGAGACAGAAAGAGCATCTTCGGCTTTGGTTTATCTATATCTAGTTTCGTTATGCAAAAATCGTTACTTTCTAATAAGAATCTCAAGAGCGGATATCCAATTAAGTTAATATGCATCATCGCTGTATTGCAATCAAATCTTTCCTTAAACATCTTCTGGTTTACGGGTTTTGTAAAGGAACCTGTTAAGAGAAATTTCATCCTTCTTTCAATATTCAGATAGTTAGGTATCGAGATAAATAGCTTTCCTCCTTTTCTTAAAATTCTTTTAAACTCTCTTATTGCATTATGAGGGTTTTCCAGATGTTCCAAACCGTCAATGCATGTAATGTAGTCAAAATAATCTGTTCCAAAGGGCATCCTCTTATTCAAATTACCTACTTTGAATTCTATATCCTGTACCTTGAATCCTTCTTCATTTATATCACAACCGTAGCATTCAAACCCTAACTCCTTAAGCTTCATTGCCAATATGCCTGTCCCTGCTGGTGCATCCAGGAGTTTCCCTTTATTCTCATTTTGTAAAAATTGAATTATCTTCTCATGAGTCCCACTCCTTGCGAGGGTTATCAACCCTTGAGTTTCTTGCTCATATGTAAAATCACTATTTCCCATAGACCCTTTTATGCCTTAGTTCCGATATTGGAAACAGTTACAATATTCATGTTTAAAATAAGTTTGGAAGTTGGTTGTACGCTGCCGGATAATGTCCATATCTAGTGAATATGGTTTGATAAACAAATTTAATTTAACGTGGTAGAGCTTTCCTTCTAATGGGGTAAATAACCTTTAATATAGAATATTGTCAAGTAAATTCCAATACCTTGAATAAATACTTAACTAGGTTTGGTGGTAGAATTTTCAACAAATAACTTGATATTTTTTGTCTAAATCATAATATTACAAAAAAAGATTTCCATCTTTTTCCTAAAAATACATGAAACCAAGCACAAGAACGATAAAGGAAGTTGCACTTAAGAAAAGAATATTAGGGTAAAATACCTAATACAGAATATATAGGTAAGAATGCCTTTTACATTGGTTGCCATCAACATCTTAATCAAGATGACCTTGAATATACAGTTGACATATTCGATAAGATATTTCCTTAATTACCAAATTAATAGAAAATCAAATGCTTCCTAATCTTTATTCAATTAGTTCGCATTGTGTGAAAACATGAAGAAAAAGGTGCTCATAAGTGGGGTGTGCGGCTTCATTGGAATCTGTTTGGCCCGACGTTTGATAGCCGATGGCTACAAGGTCATCGGTGTTGACAATTTATCGAGACGCGGCTCAGAACTCCATGCGATGGAACTGTCTGGTAAGCAGTTTACTCTCCATCGTGTTGATATCAGTAACCCTTTAAAAACATTTGATTTGTTTGCACAAGTTGCGCCTGTTGATGCAGTTTTCCATCTTGCAGCGCAGGTAGCGGTGACCAATAGCTATCTTAATCGACAGACTGATTTCCTTGATAATGCTGTTGCAAGCTTTAATGTAATTGAAGCCGCGAAACGTTATACTCCTGATGCTTATTGTTTATATGCATCCACCAACAAAGTTTATGGCCACATTGAAGTGTCAAAGCCTGTGGGACTAGAACAGCCTCTGAATCCGTATACCCCTTATGGGGTAAGCAAAAGTGTTGGTGAGCTGTACTTCACTGAGTACGGTCGCAAAGAGATAGGTCTTACGACCTGTTCCCTTCGACAATCCTGTATCTACGGACACCATCAATTTGGGGTGGAGGATCAGGGATGGTTATCCTGGTTTGCCATCGCTAATTTATTGAGGTTGCCTGTCACAATCTACGGCGATGGAAAGCAGGTTCGCGACCTTCTCTTTGTAGATGACCTTATTGAATTGTATCTTAATTGCTTGGAAAAACGCCAAACTGGCGTTTTTCCGGTCGGCGGCGGATCAGAAAACACTATCAATATACAACAGGGTTTGGATATTATTGCTCAAATAACAGGGAAAGAGTTTCTGGATATAAAACATGATAAGGAACGCTCTGGCGACCAGCCCTATTTTGTAGCAGACCTCTCTTGGACACTGGAGTATGGTATCGATTGGAAACCGAAGATTGCTGTACAAGAAGGGATTCGACAGATGATTAACTGGATTGAAGATAATCTTGAAACGATCAAGAAGGTTTTAAATACTTAAATTCGCATTACGAAATGAATTCAAAAGTACCAAAGTACCTAATTAGGCATATCGCAGTGGTGCTTTTCAGTTACGACGAAAGAGATAACCTCCTACGTTTACTGCGTCGTATTCACAATACACTGAAACAAATAATTCCTGACTCTCAACTCCAATACGCCATCTGTGTGCAGGGTACAGACGGAACATTGGATGAAGCCAAGTTGTTTTCGAAGGAAGTAGACGCTGAGGCCAAGGTCTATATTTATCACACGGAACAGCCTCTAGGTGTTGGGATGGCTTGTGTGAAAGCCTTTGAACAAGTTCATGGGTTGCCAGATGCGTATCTGATGATGGATTGCGACTGCAATCACCAACCAGAGGAGTTACCTATTTTCCTGGAAAAGATAGAAAAGAATACGGTCGTTGTTGGGTCTCGATTCTGCCCAGGGGGTAAGACTGTTGGGCTACCCACCTGGAAGCTAGTCTTCTCCGTGATATTCAATCATCTTACTTCGTTCATCCTTAAAATCCCCGTTAGAGACAAAACTTCAGGATATCGTCTCATTGCATATTCAGACACCCCTGAAATAGCCAAACAGGTTGCCGGGAAGGGTTTTGACTTTTACATTGAGTTTCTCTTTCGCATGTGGATGAGGGGCCTCAACGTTGTTGAAGTGCCAATTTGCTTCCTCGTGAGAACGAAGGGTGTGTCAAAAATGCGCATTAGCAACACTATTGTCGATTACGTCAGACTTATGACACGACTTTATAAAATAAAAAAATACGGCCAAGTAAATAAATCGGCTGCTTCCTAAGCGAGGACTTTAACTCAGGAATTGAAGCATATAAATTCCTGATCAAGATAGTCAAATACGTACTGAAGTATAGATTTACAGGGTATAAACTGACTATTAATAATGCCAGATAAAAATTCCAAATACGCAATTTTTATTATAATTTCAGGCTTTCTTGCAAGGCTGATAAATATAGGCCAGCCTTTGTTTGACGTTACAATGTGGAGGCAGACTGATACCGCTGCCATAGCACGTAACTTTTATTACAACGGAATGAACATATTCTACCCTCAGGTATTGTGGGGTGGTGCCACTGAAGGCTACGTTGGAGAGACTGAATTCCAATTGTATACTTTTGTTGTAGCATTATTGTATAAGATATTTGGTGTTCATGAGTATTTCGGGAGGTTGGTTTCTATATTTGCTTTCTGTGGAGGGGCATTCTTTTTATATAAGTTGGCACGAAGATACATTGGGGCACAAGGGGCAATAGTAGCCTTGCTCTTTTACACATTTAATCCACACATATTTTTCTATTCAAGGTCTTTTCAGCCGGAGTCGACAATGCTCTTCTTCTCTATAGCATTGGTCTATTTCTTTTCACAGTGGATAGATACTGAAAGACGTAAAGACTTTATTCTCATGACGCTTTGTGGGGCATGTGCGTTCTTAGTTAAGTTGCCAACAGCCTGCCTTGGCCTACCTTTGTTGTATCTATGTATAGTGAAGTATAGATGGAAGCTTTTTCTGGAATGGAAACTGTGGCTTTTTGCATTTCTTACACTTCTTCCTGCTGCCCTATGGTATATTTTTTCGTATAAATTAAATTCCTTAAATGGGGTTTCATTTCATTCGTATCATGTCGGCACAATGTTTGGATCAGAGTATATTGCCAGTTTAGACTGGTATAAGACTGTTTTTTATGTGTACATATTCGAGAGGAACTTGATATACATTGGTGCTGTGCTTACCATTGTTGGGTTTTTTTCTGCAATTAGGAATAAGGATTTATATCTCTTCCACTTCTGGATCCTGTGTCTGATAATCTTCTTCTTTGTTAGTCCTGAGACAACCGGCCATCACTCTCATTGGTCTATGCCTATCACTGTGCCTTCTTCCATATTCATTGCATGGACGATAGTGACCTATTTTCATAGAATCAAGAATTTCAGAATAAAACACCTGCCTGCATTGGAGAGATATCTGATTATGCCTTTCTTTATATTAAGCATTATCCTTTTGCCGATAATTTGTTTTCACAAGATTAAGGCTAAGTATAAACCTGAAAGGCTGGAAAAGGATATGCCAATTTATATTGCTGGAAACAAGGTAAGAGAAATGAGTCCCAAAGATGCGCTGATTATTACGGCACATTGGGGAGGCCCCGAGCTCCTCTATTATTCTGATAGAAGAGGGTGGAGAATGGAATCCAGATATTGCACAATTGAATCTATCGAAAGCTTCAGAGAATCAGGTGCAACATGGTTTGTGTCAACCAGGGTTATGGAGATCAACAAAAACGTCATTTCACATCTCCAAAACAACTATGAGGTAATGGAATTAACTGATCAATACATTATTGTAAAATTATAAAATATTATAATGCTATCTCATAAATTTCCAAAAATACTCCCGTGTTGCAGTTCGTATTCATGAGTTATTTACATGATTATTACCTGCCTGTTTAGCCAGCCAACAGACGGGACTTCATATTGATAGACAATTTTGCCATATTAAGAACATGACCAATACATTAAAAACAATGCGATGTAATAAAATATCAATAGTAGTTCCAACATATAGAGAAGCACAAAATGTCGACATATTGACAAGACGCATTCATAAGACTATGACAGAATGTAATATATCTTATGAAATAATATTCGTGGATGATGATAGCCAGGACGACATCGAAAAAATAATCTCAAATCTCTCCGCTGAGGGTTTTAATGTGAGGCTCATACAACGAAAAGATGAGCGTGGACTTTCGTCAGCTGTTCTTCGTGGCTTTTCAGAAGCAGAAGGAGGGATTCTGGTTTGCATGGATGCCGATTTGAGTCATCCTCCTGAAGCCATACATGTGATGATAAATAAAATCCTGAAAGATAATGCTGAATTTGTAATAGGCAGCAGGTATGTAAATGGTGCAAGCACCGATTATAAATGGACAATTTATCGCAGGATAAACAGCAAAATAGCCACGCTAATTGCAAAACCTTTTACAACTGCAAAAGATCCAATGAGTGGGTTTTTTGCTATACCTGAAAGGGTTTACAAGCGTGGAAACAGCTTTAATCCGATAGGCTATAAGATTGCGCTCGAACTGATTGTAAGGTGCAGATGTGTGAAAGTATTAGAAGTGCCAATTCATTTCTCAGAACGCAAATATGGTAAAAGCAAGTTAACCCTTAAAGAGCAATTGAATTATTTGGTGCACATAAAAAGATTGATTAGCTACAAATTAAAACTCTTAAAGAGTAAACTATTGCCGGTTAATAGTCAGTATAATAAATAGTTTTAGAGAGGAATAGTATCTAACATGCTAGACAAACATTCTAAATTTGCAATTCTTATTATAATTTCAGGTTTTATAGCGAGGTTGATAAACATAAAGCAGCCCATACTCGAGGTTGCCATGTGGAGGCAATGCGAGACTGCATCTATAACGCGTAACTTTTATTATAATGGAATGAACATCTTTTATCCTCAGGTATTATGGGGTGGCGCTACTGAAGGTTATATTGGAGAAACAGAATTTCATTTATATCCGTTCGTTATTGCAATATTATACAAACTCTTTGGTGTGCATGAGTACATGGGTAGACTAGTATCAATAATTGCTTTCTGTGGTGGAGCGTTCTTTTTATATAAATTGTCAAGAAAATATACAGACGAAATGACAGCAATCATTGCCTTACTCTTTTATACATTCAACCCTTATATATTCTTCTACTCAAGGTCATTCCAACCAGAATCAACAATGTTGTTTTTTTCTATCGCCATGCTTTATTTCTTCTCGGAGTGGATAGACAGAGAAGGATGGTGGCGATTCACTCTAATGACATTATGTGCCACTCTTGCATTTCTCACAAAAATTCCTACAATTTGTTTAGGCCTGCCTCTTTTATATCTTTGTTTAAGAAAGTACAAGATTAATTTCATAATACAATGGAGGTTATGGCTTTTTGCTATTATAAGCCTTGTGCCTATCATCTTATGGTGCAAACATTCTTCCTACCTTAAAAGCATAAACGGTTTATCCTGGAGCAACTTCTACCTAAGCAGCTATTCAACTTATTTGGATCCTCATTTTTATATGAGAGTATTCTTTACTGAAATATTTGAAAAGGACCTGATATATGTTGGAGGTGTATTTCTCGTTTTAGGGATAATATTTACATTTAAGGAGAAGGAATTCAGGTTTATACATTATTGGCTGCTTGCCATAATCGCATTCTTCTTTATAGGAGCAGAGAAAACTGCTCATCATACGTACTATACCATACCGATTGTAGCACCTGCCTCTATATTGATCGGATATGCCATAAGTAACACCATCAAATTGATAAATACATACAAAATAACAGGAATAAAAAAAATTGTATTACTATTACTATTTATATTCTTGATCGCTTCTCTTCCAATGATTAGCTATCACAAAATAACTGGCAGGTATAAAACCAAAAGACTGGAAAAGGACTATCCCATCTATAATGTTGGCAAGATAGTTGATGAAGTAATACCAAAAAATGACCTTATAATAGGATGCTTATGGGGTGGCCCAGAAATCTTGTACTATTCCAACAGAAGAGGCTGGTTTATGGTTGCACATGGCTGTTCGTCAGAAGCTATAGAAACTCTCAGGCAGAAAGGTGCGAACTATTTTGTTACAACCGCACAGGAGGAGATTGATAGTAGTGTGCTGGATTATCTGAAGGATAAATATAAAATAATCCGAGCAACCGATGAGTACCTCATAGTACATCTTGAAAATTCTACAAGCTCTTGAAAGATGACAGAGGAGGAAATGAGGCGTAAGCTTTTCTATTCTACTTCCCCTGAAGTATCCTTTTTAATGCTGCGGCGAATTAGTGTGCGTAAAATAAAACTTCTGTTCGCCCCTCCCAGGAGTTGATTCAAATTATCATAAAGATCAGGGTCGTTGATAATTGCTCCAAGCGAACCTTCACCTTCGACAATCCTTTCGGAAACACTCTTCAAGTCTTCTGTGACTTGTGCCAGGTTATCGAGTATCTTTCCCTTTTCTTTATCATATATAATCGCATGCAAAAGCCCATCACCTGTCTTTATTTGATCTGTTATCTTGTCAATTTCCTTTGCCAGACCAGCAATATCCTGTGTAATATTTTTTAAGTTTTCGCTGCTATCTAACAGGTTGTTTATTAAATTTTTGCCGTCGGGCTTGTAAATTAAGCTATGAAGTATTCCGTTACCAACCTCTATTTCCTCAACGACGCCCTTCAATGATTTGGCAGACTGACTTAATGTGTCTATGAGTTTTGTGTCCTCAAGTTTTTTTAGATTTCTGTAAAGAGACCCAACAACATTCACTCCATCTTCAAAGATCTTAGAATAATCCTGAGAATCAACGCCTTCTATAAACTCCCCTTCCTTGACCATAACATTATTACTACTTCCAATGGATATCTCCACGTAAGGGTCTCCTGTAACATAACTTAGCCATTTTATTGATGCGGTAGAGTCTGTTCTTATTCGATTCTGAACCTTTCTTTCAATCTGCATTGTTACCATAAGTTTTTTTTCCATTAAATTATGAGGTATATTTACGTCAACAACCTTTCCTACTGTAACGCCGGCCAGCCTTATGGGCGCACCTGGCTGCAATCCTACTACGTTTGAAAATGTCGTATAGATAGTAAACTGCTTTTTGAAATATCCTTTTTCTGTTCCAAGTACGAAGATTACGATAGCAAGTGCTATCAACATAAAGAGAACGAATAATCCAGCGCGAAGAGCAATGGCTTGTTCCTTTTTCATAATTTAATTACTCCAATAAATTAGCCACTCATCTAAGCGGGCAACTAAAACGAGCTAATTAATCACTAGTAGCGACTTCCCGCAATAAAGTCTCTTATCACTTTTTGTTCAGAATTTTCAAATTCATCCCATGTACCTTCCGTAATAATCTTTCCCTCAAAAAGCATCGCCATTCTGTCTGAAACCTTTTTGACACAATGAAGGTCATGTGTAACTACAATAGTAGTTATACGTAATTTGCTTTGAAGACTGAGTATTAATTCATTTATCTTTTCAGCCGTAATGGGGTCGATTCCGGTGGTAGGTTCATCATATAAGATAATCCTTGGCTCTATCGCTATTGCCCTTGCCAGACCGACTCTTTTTTTCATCCCGCCACTGAGCTCATCAGGTATTTTTTCTTCGACTCCTTCTAGTCCTACCAGGCTGAGCTTTTCTTCTATTTTCTCTTTAATTTCTTTTTCTGTCAAGTTCATATGTTCTCGAAGTGGATATGCTATGTTCTCATAAACGGTCAGCGAATCAAAGAGCGCCGAACCCTGAAACAATATTCCTATATCCCTGCGAATTCTTGTCAGCTCTTCTTCTTTTAATGGAACGATGTTTTTGCCCATGATAAATATTTCACCTTTATCAGGCTTGAGTATTCCAATTAGTTCCTTAAGAAGCACACTTTTACCAACGCCGCTGCTTCCAATAAGGGACATCACCTCTCCCTCATTAATACACAGGTTTATACCTGCATGTACTAAGTTGCCATTAAACGACGTATGTATGTCTTTCAGCTCGATAATAGCTTTATTCATTAAAAGACCAGAAAGAATAACTTTGTCAAAAAGAAATCAGAGACGATTATGAGCAAGGCAATAGTTACGACGGCAATAGTCGTTGACCTCCCAACTCCCGTAGTGCCACCACGTGTACCGAGGCCAAAGTAGCATCCGATCAAAGTAATTATGAATCCAAAAACAGTCGTTTTACCTATACCACTGCAGAAGTCAGAGATACTGATAGTCCACCACACCGTATTAAGGTAATACTGATACCCTATATTTAACTCAGCCATTGCTATTACCATTCCACCAAAAACTCCGACAATATCAGCAGCAACCGTTAATAATGGCACCATAAATATCGCTGCAAAGATTTTTGGAGATACGAGTTTCTTAATTGGATCTGCTCCCAGCGCCCTTATAGCATCTATTTGTTCAGTAACCTTCATCGACCCGATTTCAGCAGCAATTCCTGATCCCATTCTCCCTCCTACCATGATCGATGCGAGGACAGGGGCCATCTCACGTACCATTGATAAAGAGACAACAGAACCTACATATAATTCAGCACCATAATAGCGCAATCCATAAATAGTTTGCAGCGCTAACACCATACCGGCAAAGAGAGCGATTGTGCATACCACCATTAACGACTTCACACCTATGTTGTCAGCTTCTTTTATTATAAGATTAAAATTGAAGGGTGGTGTAAATATTCCACGAAGTCCTTTATAGGCTAATATAGACGCATCTCCAACGGCTATGATGAACTTTTTTCCGACATCGTCTAAATTTAATAAAAGTTCTTTCATAATATCATAATAAATTATACTTTGCTTCTTTGATCGTTAATAAATTTAAAACTATTGATAACTCTCTCAAAATCATCTAAAGAGATATCGAACTTACCCGGAGACGACCAATATACTATATCGTAAATTAAGTCTTTTGTCTTAATAATATAAGCGCTAATCCTTAGTTTGAGGTTATCCAATTCACCTTCCAATACTATATGCAAAACTCTTTGTTTGTCGATATAAACATATTGCTTTTTCAAAATATTCCTTCCTTTTATACCAATAAAGAGTTGTTTGTATAATGTGTCTAGCGTCGCTTTATTAGTTTTTATATTGTGTGAGATGATTGCGAAGTTGGCGTTGTTTTCTTTATTCCGCATAGCCAGTCCTTCATTATTAATCTTAACCTTCTCCCATGATTCACCGGGAAGTGTTACCCTGTAAAAACTTTGAAGATTTGAATATTCATTATTGACTATTTGTGTATATTGACAGCCATTGAATGTCAAAATAAGATAAAATGTTATTATCCATGTTTTGCCTTTCACTTTGTTTCCTTATTTATAAAATGCCCATTTGTACTTTGTCCCACTTCGCACCACAATGTATTTAAGTGCCGTAAATCTAAAGTATTACAATTTGATTTTTTTATGTCAAATAAAAAGATTTGTGTTTTTACCTCGTTACCAGAAGCCATGGATATCAGTTTGAAGTTGTATGATCTAAAAATACCTATGGGAACATGCCTCAAGAACTACGGATACAAGTCCGCGGTTATGGGATCTTGCAGCTAATTATCATCTTGATTCTTGAAAACTGTACGATTTAATGCGAAAATATAGCAATTCAGGTTTTTAATTAAAATACCTTGTAAATTAAATTTATATGTAAAAAGGGGAAATTATGATAAGCGTTGATGAAGCAGTACAGATTGTTTTAAAAAAAGCGAAGAGGTTGCCGCCAAAAAAAATAAGATTGGAAAGCGCTCAAGGACTTTGCCTGGTGGAGGATATAAAATCAGATACAGACATGCCTCCATTTAACAGGTCTGCAATGGATGGATACGCTGTAATTGCAAAAGATACAGTCAATCCACCGGTAGATCTCGTCGTCATCGAAAATATACGCGCTGGATACAACCCAAAGAAAAAAATTGAAGAGGGGAAAGCGGCTAAGATTATGACTGGTTCAGTCGTGCCCAATGGTGCTGATGCAGTTATAAAGGTGGAAGAAACATTATCATTAGACGGCGGCACAAGAGTACGCATCCTCAATAAAACAGAAAGAGGAAGCCATATCGCTAAAAAGGGTGAAGATATGCGAGCAGGAAAGCTACTTCTTCGTAAAGGAACAAAGATAAGGCCTCAAGAAGTTGGTATTCTGGCGGCAGTTGGTGCAGACACTATTAAAGTATTTTCTGTTCCTAGCATCGGAATTATCTCTACAGGTGATGAGTTAGTGGAAATATTTCGCAAACCAAAACCATGGCAGATACGTAATACTAATAGCCATTCTCTGGCTGCCCAGGCCAGGCAACTTACCGAAGATGTTGAAATTTTAGGTATGGCTAATGATGATAAAGATGAAATACGAAACCTGGTTAAGAAGGGTCTTAAAAAGGATATCTTAATTTTATCCGGTGGAGTCTCAATGGGAGAATACGACTTTGTCGGAGATGTGTTAAAGGATTTTGGTGTCAGGATATTTTTTGAAAAAGTAGCCCTCAGGCCAGGCAAACCAACGGTTTTCGGTAAAAAGGATGATAAATTGATATTTGGGCTTCCGGGTAATCCCGTATCTACTTTAGTTACATTTGAGTTATTTGTAAGGCCGTGTATTAAAAAGATGATGGGATTTACATTTTATGAAAACCCTGTATTGCATGCAGAATTAGAAAAGGAGGTCACGGTCAGGAAAAAGCGCAGAGAATATCGGCCAGCATTCTTAAGGCAAGCAGGTTGTAAATGGATGGTTTCTCCTATCGAATGGCATGGTTCTGGTGATCTATTTTCAACTACAAAGGCGAATTGTTTACTTGTTATCAAGAAGTCTATCGGAAGATTAAATATCGGAAAATCGGTAGAAGTTATAAAATTTTGATGCGGAGATTCAAGATGGTGGTTTATCGTCTTTATCCCACAATTTGAGAAGCTCTTTTGTTAGAGCAGAATAATCCCTTGCACCCTTTGATTGTGGAGAAAATGTAAAAATATCTTTGTTTGATAGTTGCGACCGATTCAATGGCTCATTCCGGTTTATTTTCGTATTTAATATCTTATCTTTACGCGATGATAGTAGTTTCATCACATATTTATTGCTAGATTTATACCTTGTATCAACAAGGGTCATAAATATTCTAAATTTGTTAAAAGGTTCACCCTTTACCTTAGGAATAATTCTCAATAAGTCTGCGATCCCATCCAATGATCCCTTTGACATTTCGCATGGGATTAAGACAAAGTCAGACGCCTTTATAGCATTTATTGCCAAAACTCCCAATCCCGGAGGACAGTCAATTATTATATAATCATAATCGAACTTAACAGGTTCCATGCATCTTAGTAAAATGTCCTCTCTATAGGATCTGTAGGTTCTATAGAGTTTCTCTATGACATCTGATAGTTTCGTGTCCGAAGGTACTAAATCCAGACCATGTCTTTTTGCGTGAATGATAATATCTCTGATATTTTTTTCATAAAACAACTTGTATAATTGATCTGCTTTTATACTAAGAACATCCTTTAAGGTTTCTTGTTCTGACTTAATACGAACACCAAGTCCACGGCTTGAATGTGCTTGGGGATCTGCATCAACTAGCAAGACCGTCTTACCGTTAATAACAAGACAATTTGACAGATTAATGCTCGTAGTGGTCTTCCCAACACCACCTTTATTGTTTATAATACTAACTATCATTTTCCAACTAACAATATTAACCTTAACTACTTAAGAACTAAAGATATCTAACTCGCTCAGTTTGATTTAGATATAATCACAACGTGAAATTTATTGCAAGGAAAAAATCTATTGGATAAAAAAGCCTTTTACATAAACCTCCTTCTTTCTTTTCTCACAGTCCTCCTTTTTTCATTCTCATTTCCATCACCCAGTATAAGTTTTCTGGCGTGGATTGCCTTAGTCCCATGGTTCATAATCATTTCAAGTGGATATAAAGTGGGTTTGTTTTCATATATCATAGGCGCATCATTTTTCGCCTTAAATTTGTCATGGCTTCGATTTGTTACATATCCCGGTTGGCTTTTGTTAAGTCTTTATTTGGCAGCTTACCTGCTTGCTTTTGGTGTAATCTCGCATTATTTGCGCAAGAGGTTAAAACTACCCCATATTATTATTGCCCCATTTGCTTGGGTTGCCCTCGAGTACTTAAGATCGTTTCCACTTTCTGGTTTCCCATGGTTTTTTATGGGACACAGTCAATATCTAAATCTCCCTCTAATACAATTTGCGGACATTACAGGCGTTTATGGCGTATCGTTTCTTGTTATCACATTTAATGCCGCAATCGCAGACTTAATAGGACAATCGTTAGTGAAAGGAAAATTCAAGCTAGGCATAGATTCAATTATTTCCTTTGGGAAAAAGAGAAACTTTTACTATTTCACCATAATTATCCCGATTCTTTTGGTATGTCTAGCTTTACTTTATGGTTACTTCAGTTTAAAGAGGTATAAGTCTTTACAGAATGGGCCCAACATTTGCGTTATTCAAGGAAACATCCCTCAAGATATTAAGATTGATCCAGGCGAGAAACGACAGGAAGAAATACTGAGGAAATACGTAAGTCTATCCCTGAATAATACTAAGAAAAATATCGATCTGTTTATCTGGCCAGAAACTATGGTACCAGGTATCCTTAATATCGACCCATTGATTCTTGACAGAAATATCGACAGATTGTCTAAAAAATCGATTCAAATGTTGGCAAATGCCACAAGTGCTAATTTACTTGTTGGTGGCACGGCTATTGATATAAACAATAAATACCCTCAATACTTTAATACAGCTTTCTATTTCAACAGAAAGGGGAAGCTTATAGACCGTTATGACAAGATACATCTAGTCCCTTTTGGAGAATTTATTCCCTTTGAAGACTACCTTCGGTTTCTTGGCCACTTAGTACCTTACGAGGTTAGTTTGAGCAGTGGCAAAAGAAGAACCGTATTTGAACTTGTCACCGACAATACGCATGAAGTTTTTAAATTTGGAGTAATAATATGTTACGAGGATACAGTCGCATCTCTAGTAAGAAAGTTTCGGAAAGACGGAGTTGACTTCATGGTGAATATTACAAATGATGCCTGGTTTTGTGATAGTTCTGAGTTAGATCAACACCTTGCCGTAATGGTTTTCAGGGCTGTCGAAAATCGGATTTGTATTACGCGTGCTGCCAATACCGGCATCTCCTCCTTCGTTGCACCAGGTGGTGAAATATATGACTATTTAGTCAGGAATGGGAAATACAGAGAGATCGATGGCGTATTAAATAATAAAATCAGGTTTGTAGACACAACTAACACCTGGTATACAAACCATGGTGATGTATTTGCCATTTCATGTTTAGTAATAACCACGATGTTATTACTAATAACGTTAACAAGGAGAATTTTCGCTTGACTTTTAAATAGGTAGCCGTATAATCCTTTCGTAAATATATGTAAAATTGTAGCTTATATTCAAAATTCAGTGAGGTTCATAAAAAAATTATGCATCCCTTTGACTGGTTTTTAGGACTAGCTTCTACAGATATGGGTATTGATTTGGGAACGGCAAATACATTAGTATGTATTCCTGGTGAAGGGATCGTATTATTTGAGCCATCTGTAGTAGCCACAAAACCTGGAACAAACCAAGTTCTACTAAATGGAAACGCCGTAGGGCAAACCGCCAAATCTATGTTAGAAAAAGCGCCTAGTAGTATTACTGTTACCAGGCCGATGAAGAATGGTGTTATTGCCGATTTTGACATTACAGAGGCGATGCTAAAGTACTTTATTTTAAAGGTTCATAAAAGAAAATGGGGGGTCAGGCCAAGAGTCGTTATTGCTATTCCATCTGGAATTACAGCAGTAGAAAAACGTGCAGTTGTGAATTCCGCTGAAAGAGCAGGCGCTAGAGAGGTTTTCTTAATATCTGAACCCAAGGCTGCTGCGATTGGAGCAGGTCTTCCTGTTGGAGATCCAGTTGCAAGTATGGTTGTTGACATCGGAGGAGGCACCACAGAAGTAGCCGTTATATCATTAGGAGATATTTTTACACATGAGAGTCTGAGAGTTGCTGGTGATGCGTTAGATACGGCAATTGTTCAATATATTCGTCGTACTTACAGTCTTGATATTGGCTATAGAACTGCTGAAAACATTAAGTTTGAGATTGGTTCAGCTCACGCATTGGCAGAGGAAATAACTACAGAAGTCAGAGGACGTGATGCCGTGGCTGGGCTGCCAAGGTCTGCATCCATTACTTCGGAAGAAATAAGAGAAGCGATTCGTCCAACAATAGATAATATTCTTGATGCCGTAAAGAAAACGTTAGAAAATACATCCCCGGAATTATCTTCTGACCTGTTAACCAAGGGTATGCTTTTGGTTGGTGGTGGCGCAATGCTTAGAGGTCTGGATAAATTAATTGCCGAAGAAACAGGGCTTCCAGTAAATATAGCAGATGAACCTATAACAGCTGTTGCAAGAGGAACGGGTATTCTTTTAGAGGATCTTGATTTATACAGGGATGTATTATGGGATAAGGAACTTGAGACGTAACTTTAGCAGATTTTTTAAAAGATTTGCAATCTACATTCTTATCGCAGTATCCGTTTCCCTTTTGGCCATACCGGAAAATATCTCAAATCATATCAAATTAACAGTTACATCGCCGCTCGCTCCAGTACAAAAGATAACTTCCAAAACGGTGAACTATTTTAGAAATAGAATTAGAAAGATTGCTTTAATGATAAAAGCTGCTGATAATAAAGAAAAGCTGGAAGAAGAGGTTTTCCTTCTCCAGAATAAGCTAATCGAACATCAAAATACCATAAACATGCTTAACAAGAAACTTGAAACGGTATCAGAACTTAGAAAGGATATAGATGGCATTGGAAAGCCATCAATTGCAGACATCATTGGATATGATACTTCAAACTTTAGAAAGAGCATTTTAATTAATATCGGGAGGAAACAGGGAATTTCGGTTGATGATACAGTAGTTTTCGGAAGCGCCCTGGTGGGTAGAATCTCAGCTGTTGGGAATTCGTCTAGTAGGGCCATTTTGATTACTGATCCCGCATCAAGTGTTCCCTCACGATTTCTGAAGTCAAGGACGCAAGGAATAGTTCAAGGAACTGGTAATGAGACTTGCATAATAAAATACATACCCAGACATGCAGAGGTTAAAGAAGGCAATAAAGTAATTTCATCTGGTATTGGCGATCTATTTCCAAAATCTATATACATTGGTGATGTTGTTGAGGTTAAAGACAGCGGTGCAAAACTTTTTAAGGATATCATGCTTAAACCAAGAATTGACTTTTCAAAAATAGAGCATGTATCAGTAATTAAAAAAAGCAAAGTACAAAATATTCATAACTGAATACATCGGTTTAAAAACATCGATGGCCACTCAAAATTCTGTTGAGTTTTACCAGCCATAGATATTGTTTTGAAAATATAAGATATCCTCATGCCATGGATTATAATAATAAGCATTACCTTATGCACCTCCCTAATTCAAACGACCTTATTACCCCACATTAGCGTGCTGGGTGCTCAACCTGACCTCTTTATAGTTTTCCTTGTTTATCATTATCTGAACTCAGACCTCAAACAAACATTTCATGCAAATTGGGCAATTGGTCTTGCCAAAAATTTTTTTTCCGAGGGTCCCTTTGGTTTAATTACCGTTATTTTTGTTATTTTAGGCTACCTTATTTCAGTAATTAGGGGTAATATTTTTAGAAGGCATTTGATAACACAGATTATGGTTACATTTGTAATTTCAATGATATATAATTTAATTTACCTTATTACATTGTCAGTATTGTTAAGCTCGACAAATTTATTAGCTATGATATGGAAATGTCCAGTAATTGCAGTCTATAGTTCGATAATTGCTATTCCTGTATTCTTGTTATTAAACAGGCTTTATTCGTCATTAAGACTCTCATCGATAGATAGAAGATAATGAACAAAAAACGTTTTAAGATATTTTTTGGGATAATATTAATTCTTTTCGTCATAATTTTTTGCAGATTATTTTATATCCAGATAATTGAAGGTGGAAAGTATAGCGGCATATCTGATAGTAAAAGAATAAGGACTGTTGGCATAGACACACTGAGAGGAACTATATATGACAGAAATGGTTTGATGTTAGCCTCAGATAAACATTCTTTTGAACTTATGGTTTCATATAAAAAACTATTTAATGCCCACTCATGTTTTAAGCTTAATATATCACCTAAACTGTCTAAAGTTGAGAATCAGGAGCTTACTCAAGAATTATGCAAAGAATGTCATGTCGATAATACGCTGTGGGTAGTAAAAATAGCCAAATATCTTGAAGTTCCATATGCAGATATCTTCGAAAGAGCCGCACAGATAGTACAAAGAGTAGAAAGAATTAAACATGCAGTTGAAAGGAGAAACAAGAAGAAGGTACATATTAAGGAGGAAACAATTCCGTATTCAATAGCAACAGATGTACCATGGGAAAGTGTTGCAAGAATCGAGACTGACAAGTCTTGTCAATCGGACATACGTGTAACTACAAAACCCGTAAGATGGTACTCACAGGGTGATTTAGCGCCTCACATAATCGGCTATGTCGGTAAATTGGACGAAAAAGAAACAGATAGTCATAATTTCAAGAAAAGATGGTTTAATAGTCTGGGGAAAGACAATAAATTTGAATCAGATTATTTTATTTATAAAGCGCTTTTAACGGATACCTTAGTTGGAAAAAGTGGGATTGAAAAGGTATATAACTCCAGACTAATGGGTATACCCGGCGAGAGATTTGAAGAAATAACACTTGACAATCTCGTGGTTGACAAAATCATTTTGGAAAAACCTCCCATACCTGGAAATAGTATTTTTTTAACCATTGATAGCAGGATACAAGGTATTGCAGAAAAAGCCCTTGGCGATAAGAAGGGCTCAGTTGTGTTGATGGACCCAAGGAACGGTGAAATTATTGCGATGGCAACATCCCCTAGATATAACCTAAATACCTTTAACAATGACTATGAGACTAATATCAAGAATCCTGATAAACCTTTTATCAATCGACCTATTCAGAGTGCACTGCCTCCAGGATCGTCTTTCAAGGTAGTTACAGCTCTTGCCGCACTGCAAGAAAATAAAATAAATGAAAAGACCCACTTTACGTGCCACGGATCAATAAGATTAGGAACAGGCATATTCCGATGCCATTCTAAGCATGGTCATGGCTTAATGAACGTCGAGGAAGGCATACAATATTCATGCAACGTCTTTTTCTTTGAAACAGCAAAAAGGTTAGGTGGCCCTTTATTAAAAGAGTGGGCTAGAAGATTTGGCCTGGGAAGTGTTACAGGTATTGAGCTTCCTTATGAAAAAAAGGGAAATATACCAAAATCCAGGGCTATGTACGAAACCTTGAATTTATCAATCGGTCAGGGAGCACTGTTAGTCACACCCATACAGTTTGCCAGGGTAATGGCCATTATTGCAAATGGTGGCTGGTACATCAAACCACATATTCTTCAAAAGATAACGGATTATAAGGGTAATGTGATACTAAACAATAATCTTAAGCCTACAGAAAGAATAGATATATCAGCAAAAAACCTAGATATCATTAGACGTGCATTACGAAAAGTGGTGGAAGCGGGTACCGGAAGGAACATCGGTTTAAAAAAATTTCGTGTGGCAGGAAAGACAGGAACCGCACAAACGGTGCATGAAGATAAGAACCATGCATGGTTTTCCGGGTATGTTCCATTTGAAAATCCAAAGTATTGCTTTGCTGCCGTAATAGAGTATACCGAGGGTTATGGCGCCAGTGAAGCTGGACCAGTTATTCGAAAACTTCTATCTGAACTTGAGATTTAAGTAGTTCACGGACAGTTTAAAAGGATAAATTAGCATCTGAAAGGAACTAATTTACATGCCTAGATCAGTTGATTTTAAAAAATTTGATTGGGCACTGCTTCTGATAGTCTGTCTCTTTTCAACTTTAAGTTTTTTCTTTGTGTTGAGCGCGTCGTCAGAGCAGTTCGCTTATAAGCAAATAATTTGGGTTGGCATAGGGATGGGAGCGTTTTTTATTTTTTTAATATTTGATTATTTTTTGATTGCCAGGTTCTCGTACATTATTTACTCCATAATGCTCATTGGTTTGCTTTTAGTTTTATCGTTTGGCAAAACAGTATATGGAGCACAAAGGTGGTTAATTTTGGGTCCTCTCACTATACAACCTTCTGAATTTATGAAAATAGCCCTTATCCTGGCGCTTTCAAGATATTTTATGTACAAAGATAATGTTTCTAAAATTAGTAATATTATTATACCTTTATTTTTGACTATCATCCCAATGGTTTTAATTATTAAACAACCGGATTTAGGTACTGGCTTAACTCTATTGCCTATTCTCTTTACAATTATATACATTGCCGGCGCCAGGCTTAAATATATTTTTTCTATCATAACTATTGGTATAGCCTCGATGCCTCTTTTCTGGTTTTTTGTACTTAAGAGCTATCAGAAGGCGAGAGTAATAAGTTTATTCTGGCCTGAAAAAGTGAGCGAGCTTGGCGAGGGTTATCATAAGATACAATCATTAATAGCAATTGGTTCTGGAGGGGTTTATGGGAGTGGATGGGGTACTGGTGTACAAAGTCAACTTCATTTCCTCCCTCAAGGGCATACAGATTTTATTTTTTCAGTCATAGCAGAAGAATGGGGCTTCATTAGGAGCTGTGCAATCCTTTGTCTTTATGTGCTTTTTCTTGCATGTTGTATAGGTATTGCTCTAAAAACCAGAGAAGCTTATGGCAGACTAATAGTAACAGGTTTTACAGCTATGTTCGCTACTCAAATATTTATAAATGTTGCTATGACAATAGGACTTGCCCCAATTACGGGCTTAACATTGCCTTTTATTAGCTATGGAGGCTCCTCTTTACTATCATCTTTCATAGCATTATCATTTATTATGAATGTAAGGTTGAGAACCAGAGAAGTCTGGTCAAAGCAAGCTTTCCATGAATGATATTCGAAATTATATTGAAGATAGAATATTATCTTTTGTAGAAACACCCGGACAGTACATAGGCGGAGAATGGAATTCCGTTACAAAGAAAAATGGTGATGTGGCTGTTACATTTGCATTGGCCTTTCCTGACACTTATGCAATTGGAATGTCTCACCTGGGTATGCAAATTATATACGGTCTTTTGAACGAGCGTGATGATACAGCTTGTGAAAGGGTATTTGCTCCATGGCCAGACATGGAAGATGCATTAAGAAGACACAATATCCCATTATATTCCCTGGAAACATTTAAGTCTTTGAAGAACTTCGATATTGTTGGCTTTTCACTCCAGTATGAGATGTCATACACAAATGTGCTCAACATGCTCGACCTTGCGAAGATACCGTTAAGAAGACAAGAAAGAACAGAAGAAGATCCTTTAATCATCGCAGGTGGTCCATTAGCATTTACTCCTGAACCAATGTCTGACTTTATAGATATATTCTTTGTAGGTGATGGAGAAGATAAGTTACCCCAGTTTATCGAGTGTTTTAAGGCAATCAAACAAACGAAAAGATTGTCGAGAGAAGAGAGGATTATTGAACTTGTCAAAGGCCTAAACAATCTTTATGCCCCTTCTCTTTATCACGTAACTTATGACTCTGACGGAATTATAAAGAGAGTTGAACCCAAAATGGCAGGAGTTCCTTCAGTCGTACGTGGCGCATCAGTCAGCAATCTTGACAAGGCTTATTTCCCAGAAAATCTGGTTGTGCCATTTGTGAAGACCATACACGACCGCATATCCGTTGAAGTTATGCGAGGTTGTACCCAGGGATGCAGGTTTTGTCAGGCCGGTATGACAAAACGTCCAAATAGAATCCGTTCTGTAGATACAAACTTAAAGTTGTCTGAAGGCTGTTATCTTAATACGGGACATGAAGAAATATCTCTTGGAGCCCTATCCATAAGTGATTATCCTCATCTCAAAGAGCTGATGAGGCGTATGGGAGTAATCTTCAATAAAAATAACGTAAATATATCATTTCCTTCCCTGAGAATCTCAGATCAGTTAGCTAATTTTCCTTCTCATCTAAATACCGTACGCAAATCCAGTTTAACATTAGCGCCTGAGGCTGCAACTACAAGACTTAGAAAGGTAATTAATAAAGATATATCTAACGAAGATCTCTTTGATGGAGTTAGAGAAGCATACAAGGAGGGATGGAATCTCGTTAAGTTATACTTTATGATTGGGCTTCCTACAGAGACAGATGATGATGTTGAAGAGATAGCAGACTTAGCTTATAAGGTTTCAAGTCTCAGGAAAGAGGTTAACGGTTCGTATGGTAATGTGAATGTAGCTATCGCTCCTTTTGTGCCCAAGGCTCATACCCCGTTCCAATGGGAACCAATGGTTACATTAGAGAGGATCAATGATATTAAACGAATAGTAATGAGCAAGAAAAGGCGTAGAAATATTCGCATTAAATTCCATAAACCTGAGAGGAGTATACTGGAAGGTATATTTGCACGGGGAGATAGAAGGCTGGGAAGCGTAATCCTGGAGGCATGGCGAGGTGGTTGCAAGTTCGATGCATGGGATGAATATTTTGATTATCACAAATGGAATGGCGCCTTTAAAAGAACAGGCATAGATGTGCAATTTTACCTATTTAGAAACAGAAATGAAGATGAAAACCTTCCCTGGGATCATATAAGCAGTGGCACTATGAAGCAATTCCTGATAAATGAAAGGAAAAGGGCCTTTGAGCAAAAGTATACACCTGACTGTTTTGATAACGGCTGTCCGGACTGCGGCGCCTGTACAAGGTCAAGGCATTATGTAAAGGCCTGTTAAACCCGTAAGAATGTCCGGCGCATTCACCCCCGCCAGAATGCAGACTGTGCCATAATCCAGAAAAAGGGCATTTTGTCATTCTGAACTTGATTCAGAATCTAATGATTCCAATAACTTAGCAACCTAAGAGGTCCCGCCCCCACTGCTAGCTTACGAAGCGCAAGCGAGCAAGCTGTGGAGGCGGGATGACAATTGTGACACAGTCTGATTGTCTTTCGGGCAGGTACCGTTCGGTACGGGCAGGGAAGCACGGGGTTTACTGCAAGTTGCATATATTAAAATCAATTGGAAAATGTCTAACAGGTTCTCGAAATTTTAGTTTAAAACAACTTCCTTGTTGCT
Source organism: Candidatus Scalinduaceae bacterium (assembly GCA_046757465.1). Lineage (GTDB taxonomy): Bacteria > Planctomycetota > Brocadiia > Brocadiales > Scalinduaceae > Scalindua_A. Next base: position 25,713 of record JBHHYH010000023.1, read on the forward strand.
CATCAAATCCTGTAAAAGTTTGTCCCATTGATTAACAACGCGTGTCTTAGAGAAATATTTATAAGCTTGAAATGCATTTTCCTGCCAAACTCTCATTTTTTCAGGTTGATTCGCTATATTTAATAATTCTTTAACAACATCTTCCATATTGTCCTTATTTAAGACCATACCAATATTAAACTCTTGTATCCATTTGTAAATAGCGGAACCTTCCGGCCCTGTATAAAGAACTGGTCTTCCTACAGCTAAAGAACCAAAAAATTTGGATGGAACAACTATGCCCTCCCATTCCGGTCGTAAACTTAATAAGTGAATATCAGCAGAAACAAGTCTTTTTGATATCTCATGTTCTTCAGCAAATGCAGCAAAACGTATGTTGTAATCATCTGGCCTGACTGCCTTGGTCAATTCCCTTAATCTATTCCCTCGGCATGCAAAACAGAACACAATTTTGGGATCTTCTCTGTAAAGTCTTCTTGCAAGTTGCAGGATAAGCGAAAAATCATGTGCCTTTCCCATGTTTCCTGAATATAGTAATGCTAACTTTGCATCATTAAATAATTCGTAACGTGTAACATCATCAGGTTTCTGTATAGAATCTAACTCAACTAATGCCCAGGGTACAAGTGTAGCAGAATGAGCATTGTGGTGGTAAGTACTCAACCTTTTTTTCATACACTCTCCGATGTCTACCATTAAGTCTACTGAACGATATGCCCATCGCATCAAAATAGTTAATTTATCAGCAATCCACTTAACAAAACCCTTTGCCCCATCGGCAATAATTGCCTCTGGATAAAGATCATAACACCAGTGCACTAGAAGTGTTCCGCGCTTCAAGATACGTAAAATTGGGAATAGTAAGGCAGAAAATTGAGGATCACTACCAATAATGATTACATCAGCACGTGGCAATTTATAAAGTTTTAAACCCCAGGCGATTGTCATCCACGCAGAGTTTGCAAGACGTAAAAACTTTTTCGCTTGGTCCCAAGCAGGTCGTCTTATTCGGATTATTCGAATGCCCTGCCACAACTCATTTCTTTTATGTATTTTTTTCTTTGTATTGCGACAATACCGATTACTGGTTAATACTGTGACATGCCAACCATGCTTTACCAATTCTTCTGCAAACTGTGAAAAATGTCGCGCGCTAACTACATCATCTGGATAAAAGAAATGATATAGGATTATTACTGAAGGTCGGTGCTGGCTCATCAATATTTACCCTTTATTATCTATCTTTCCATTTTTCTCAAGCTGATCATAAATCCACTTATAAGTAATTCCTAATCCTTCCTCAAGAGAAACCTGTGGTTCCCACTTAAGCACTTCACGCAATCTTGTATTATCACTGTTTCTTCCCTTTACGCCCTGAGGTTTTGTCAAATCGTACCTCTTTTTTACCTTTTTACGAGCAATACCTGCTACGATATTTATAAGTTCGTCAATTGTAATCATCCTATCTTGACCAAGATTGATTGGTTTGTGATAATCAGATTGCATTAATCTATAAATACCTTCAACACAGTCACTGATATAGCAGTATGAACGAGTTTGCTTCCCATCCCCCCATATCTCAATCTCTCCCTCATCTTTTGAAAGAGCAATTTTACGGCAAATAGCCGCCGGTGATTTTTCTTTACCACCGTCATAAGTTCCCAGGGGTCCGAAGATATTATGGAAGCGAACAGCGTAACATTTAATACCATAGTCTTCCATATAATACTGGCATGTAAGTTCTGCAAATAATTTTTCCCATCCGTACCCAGGTTCAGCATCTGCTGGATAAGCATCTTCCTCTTTCAAAGGTGTTACATTTGGTTTATCCTGTAAGTACTGTGGATAAACGCAAGCGCTACTTGTGACAAGAAATTTTTTAACCTTGCTTTTTACAGATGACTCAAGCATATGCAAATTAATTAAGGCATTGTTTCTATATACAACTGCATGATAAGCTGTAATATAACCTACACCTCCCGTATCGGCTGCAAGTTGAAAAACCTCATCAACACCCTTACATGCCTTCATGCAGTTTTCATATTCTCGCAGATCCAGTATCTTGAAATCATCGGCATTACCTGGCTCGAATTCAGGATGCTTAATATCAACTCCCCTAACCCAAAGGCCTTTTTTCTTAAGGTAATTGACCAGATGATAACCGATGAAACCACCAGCTCCCGTTACAAGTACTTTCTTCATTTTATATCATGCCCTCTTATCTATAGTCTTCAGGCTTTCCTTTCCATCACTTCTCCGTACAATATACTTCCCTATCACCAGCACATCCATTTCTGTTCTCAAAAAGCAGTTTAAGGCCTCACTGGGTGTACAGACAATAGGCTCGTTTTCGTTGAACGATGTATTAAGGACAACAGGTACACCTGTCAATTTTTCAAACTCTTTGATGAGTTGCCAGTATAGAATGTTGTCTTCTCTTTTCACTGTCTGAAGCCTTCCAGTTCCGTCAACATGAGTTACTGCAGGTATGATAGTTCGCTTTTCAGGGCAGATGTGATATACCTTGAGCATAAAAGGATCTGGATAATCTACTTCGAAATACTCTCCTGTTTTTTCAAGGAGAACCGATAGTGCAAATGGTCGGAATGGCTCTCTTCGCTTGATACTGGAATTTAAAACGTCTTTCATTCTGGCGTATCTAGGATCTACAATAATACTCCTGTTTCCCAATGCCCTTGAACCCCACTCCATTCTCCCCTGAAACCAACCAACTACCTTGCCTTCAGATATAGACCTGGCTGTTTTCTGGCATAGTATATTGCTGTCTTCGAACTTATCTATCATGTACCCTTCTTTCTCAAACACAATCTCATGATCTTCAAGAACGTGTTTGATTTCGTAATCGCTAAATTCAGGACCTAAATACGGTTTTTCAAGGACAAAAGAACGGGATTGATTGAGCACCTGGTGCCACACATAAAAAGCCGATCCAATAGCACCGCCTGCATCACCCGCAGCAGGCTGGATATATACTTCCTGAAATTGAGTGTTGTCAAAGATCTTGCCATTTGCAACGCTATTCATCGCACAGCCACCAGACAAGCAGAGAGTGCGTATTTTGGTCTTTTCAAAAACATAATTTAACAAATGAAAGAATACCTCCTCATATATGGCTTGTAGAGATGAAGCAATATTTTTGTGCCTTTCGCTTATATCTTCATCATTCTTTCGTGCAGGTCCCAATAGCTCTACAAGTTTTTGAGAAAATACCGGTGGAATTTGGGGTTCTCCCGCCTCCCATGTCATGGGAACACCTTCTGTGTGATGGTTGAAATATTCCAAATTCAGCTTAAACATTCCATTTCGATCCGAATGGATAATTTGCCTCATTTTGTCTAAATAAACAGGTTCACCATAAGGGGCTAATCCCATGACCTTATATTCATCACCATACTTGTTAAAACCCAAATACTGCGTTATGGATTGATAAAAGAGACCCAAAGAATGTGGGAAAAATATTCTTTCTTTAACCTCAATTTTCTCACCTCGTCCAACCCCCCACATTGCTCCAACAAAATCACCAAAACCGTCCATCGAGACTACCGCTGCTTTATCAAATGGTGAAACAAAGAACGTGCTACTCAGATGTGCCACATGGTGTTCTACATGGTAAAGCTTTGCTTTAAGTTTCGAAGAATCCATCTTAAACTGCTCAGCTAATTTAGATTTGATGCCCTTGACCCTGTGAGCATTCTTTAGACGGTCTTTGACTAAGTTAAAGGAATTATTCTTGCAAAAAGAAAAGATTGCTTTCTTGAGAATATTGGAGGTTGGATTTCGATTAACAGCAATGTGATCAAGGTCCTTAACCCCAATCTTAACCTCTTTCAAGCAATATCGTATTGCCTCTGAAGGAAATCCAGCCCAATGTTTTATACGGCGGAAGCGTTCCTCTTCTACTGCTGTGACTAATTCACCATTCTTGAGAATACAAGCCGACGAGTCACCGTGATAGGTATTGAGACCAAGAATATACATAATAATTACTGCATTAAAAATGATATGCGATTTTATCCAACATGGTATTTCCCATAAATGTGTAAATTATGTCATGAACAGGCATAATCTATACTATTATCTACCACCTTCGAAATATCTTCTGTATTGCATAATCCCATCTATTTCTTTGACTATCATAAGGTAAGTCACAAGACCTACATGAAGGAATTGATTGTAATTTCTGTTCTAAGATCGCATCTCGCAAATGCAAGTACTTTCGTCCATTCCATACCTCTTCAATCGAAGACTGGAGAATATTTCCCAGGTTATATTTCCCATCCAAGTCTCTACAACAGGTAACAACGTCACCATTCCATGTAATGTTTAAGGATGTCCAAGGATAAAAGCAACCGTGATAGTTATTATTAGGGTAAACTTTTGCATGCCCGTCTAATATCTTGTGATACCTGCGAAGTTCGTAAATTAATCTGGGTATCTTACCAAAGTGTACCTTCATAAGTTTGAGATTGGAGCGAGCTTTATCTAAACCCTCATAATATGCTGAGTTCTCAAATATTTCCAAATAAAGGTTTTTATTTACGTTTAGATAATCAACCATCACTTCTAAATTCTTATTGACCAAAGACCAATTGCCATTGCTTCCCCTGTATTTTTCAAAGCCGTCTGTATCAATAGAAAAATCAACTGATATCAAATACGAAAGATATTTTGTTTTTTCAAGAAAGGCACGATCAATCTTTGTACCATTTGAGGAAAATCTGACAAAGAACCCCTTTTGATTAGCCTTCTCTATTAACTTTGGCAAATCCCTATGTAAAGTTGGTTCCCCATCTAACGTTAAACTTAAGACTCTTAAATTCAAACAACTATTTTTTATCTTATCCAAAATGATTTCATAATCTTGTATATCCATTCTTCCAGCTTGTCTTTCACTGAAATGATCAGGGGCATTCTGGTTACAAAAACAACACTTCAAATTGCAAATATTTGTCGGTTCAATAGCTACTTGAACAGGTAGATAGTGCAGCTTACGCTTCTTAAGCTTTTTAGCTATATACGCTTTTATATAAGGTGCAAGGTTTTTAGCCATATCGAACACCTTTTAAGCCATCATCAAGTCTAAAATTAATCTACTTCCTCTTCTTTAGTTCCAACACTTTTGTATCTACGAGAAATGGATACCAAAAATCATGAAGGAAATAGTATATGAACCCTTCTATTCCGTCTAAAAAACCTCTTTGGATTACATATCGTGTGAAAAAGGGGAAAAAAGAACGCTGTAATAACGGTAACCGATTCCAAATGTATCCACGTAATTTCACCTTTTGCCTGCGCTCCAATTCGCCGTCTGATCCAATTTCTATATATTTGTTATTCTCACTAATTGCTTTTGCTTCGTTATCAGCATATTGATTATGCTTATTTATCCAATGAGTCAATGGTTTATTGTCCTTATGGATAACACTATTGTTCATCTTCAAAGTTTTCCCATGTACCCGGAAATATTCCCACGCCCCTATCATTGTCACTCGCGTTTTATCTTTTCGCACTATACGTAATATAAAATTCGGGAAAAGCCCACCGTGCCTTAACCATCTGCCAAGAAAAACAAATTTACGTTTGACATAAAAACCACAAACCTCATTTGGGACATTTATTAATGTTTCTCTTATTTCCTCTGCAAGTTCAGGACTGACCCGTTCGTCAGCATCTAAAAACAAAACCCATTCGTTTTTAATTGGAAGATTATCAAGCGCCCAATTGCGTTGAGTTGCCCAATCTACCCATATATTTTGATAAATATTAGCCTCATATTTTCTCGCAATTTCTAATGTCTTATCAGTACTAAATGAATCAACCACAAATACCTGATCTCCCCATGTAATCACACTCTCAAGAGCGCCAGGCAGATTTATTTCTTCATTAAAGGTTAAAATTACGATAGTGAGAGGAGGCTTTAGTTCATCTGTCATTTCTCTTTACACAAAAATAGTCTTATCCATTAAGAACCTCGTTGAAAAGGTGTAGGTACTCTTTCACATATACATCCCAATTTATATGAGCATTAGCCAGTTGAGTAATCGCATTTTGCTTGAGCTTCTCCGCAACCGCATTATCTTCAATCAGCAACCGTACTTTTTGGACCGCCTCTTCCGCATCTAATGGATCATAATATAAAGCGCCCTTACCGCATATTTCCTTATTTACAGGAGTGCCTGCAGCTACTATAGGTAAGCCAGAACCCATGGCCTCAACCATTGGAAAACCAAAGGACTCGCAGAGGGATGGAAACATAAAAATATCACACTGCTTGTAAAGGTTAGCTACTGCATCTTCTGGCACTCGATTCAAAATGAGGAGATTCTTGCTGAGTCCAAATTTTTCTATCATAGAAAGATAAAGATCATAGCCTTCAGGCCAATCAACCCGATCCATGGTAACAATGAATTTAAACCGCGTCTTCCATTCTCTAAGTCTCTTCGCCGCCTTTATAATAACATCATAACCTTTATATGGTATAAGATGGCTAACATAAAGTATCTTTATAGTATCTGGCTCAATATTTATGAGCCTTTTTTCCACATCCGATGGAAGTGGATTTGAATTTAAGAATCTTTCTTTATCAAACGCATGATGTATCACCTTGAATTTGCTCTCTTTTATATCAGAGTAGAAATCTCTTATCATATCTCGCATCGCTTTAGAAGGGGTTATTATAACCTCAGATGCCTTCATTGTCATATGAAGGAGTTTTCGTCTGATTGAAGTATCTATTTTTCCTCTTAATCTAAGGGTTTTTACGTAATTCTGGCAAAATGGTGTCGGGCCTGCTTGAAAATTTAACTGTTTCACAGATGGATTTATACAACCAAAATTAAGTAGGGACAGTATCAAGTCAATCTTAAGTTCCTTCACCAATTTTCTCATCTCAAATTGATCCCAGTAAAAGCGATGCAGATTAGACTTTATATAAAAAGGCAAAACCTTAATCTTTTCATCCTCAATGTTTAGTTTATAATCCTTATTCACACAAACGATATACTTGTTCTCTTTGTCAATCCGTCCAATGGCTGAAAGAAAATTCCTCAAAAGTCTGGTAGCGCCGCCACTCTTCTTAATGGCTAACGCCGGAATCAAAATATTCAATAATCACCTCTTTAGAAATTATTTCCTACCGAAAATGATTGTTTAAACTATCTTGAGAAAGTACGTTGGAATAATATCCCAAAATGCCTTTATTGTAAATCTCAAAATTCCACACCAATTCCCAAAGAATCTCGATGAAAATAAGAGGAGCCATGTTCGATAAAGATCATCGTGAGCTGTTAACTGGTGTAGTTGAAGTAGAAGAAACTTATATTGGTGGCGAACCGAGAAAACAAGGTTTTGTCCCACGACCTCGTGGGACAAAAAAAGCTCCTGTTGTGGGAATGGTACAACGTGGAGGGCTTTTAAGAGCCAGAAACTAAAAGCAAAAATTTGTCTTCTTTAGTGAAGAAGAATGTAGATGTTGAGGAAATAACAGATTTAGTTTATGAGGTTTCAAGCCTTAGAAAAGAAGTTAATGGTTTGTATGGAAATGTAAATGTAACTATTGGACCTTTTGCGCCCAAAGCTCATACCCAGTTTAAATTGAAGTGGAGAGAGTCAAGAGCAAGGAGGAGGTGTGATATTTTAGATTTACCACCAATCACTATTGATATGTGTAATTTTATCATCATTCCAATTAAAGGTCATTTCTCCCCTAATACCCGGTACGGATATTGTTACTGAACCTTCAATTTCATCTTTGTCATAATTAAGATATGTGCCATTTTCAAGCATTAGTGTTCCATATCTTTTACCATTGAATTTATGGTTACCATTAGATCCGTGGTCCGTAGTAATATCAATTTCACGTACTTTTTCTAAATCAATAGACATTCCTCTTATAGTCATATCAGCCCTCACGATATAACCGGCATAATTTCCATCATACGTAGAAACAATAATTTTCATTTATTATCAAATCGCCTCCGCTTCCGTCTCTGCGTTCGTCTTTGATTTCTCATCGCCACGATATCTATACCCATAACCGGTCTTCTTTGATTTCCCATTGTCATGACCATTATATGCATACTTGTAATAAGAAGCATAATAAGGATAGTAATAGCCTCCACTAGAAACGGCGATATGATTCATGACAACACCCATAACTTTATACTTTTTGTTTGCTATTCGTGATATAACTCTCTCGACTACTTCCCTCTCGTGTACACCATATTTGACTACAAATATCACTCCTTCTAAAATATCTGACAGGACAACTGCATCAGTAACAGCTATTGAAGGTGGTGTATCGAAAATAACCACATCAAACTTTCTTCTTACAGCCATACAGAACTTTTCCATTCTGTCCGAACTCAATAGCTCTGAAGGATTATCAGGAATCCTTCCACTCGTAATAATGCTAAGATTAGGCACCTTCGTAGGCTTAATAACAGAACTTAATGCCCTTTTTTCAATGAGATGACCACTTAAACCTAGCCTCCTATCAACATTAAACACTTTATTCAGCCTGGGATTACGGAAATCTGTATCCACAATTAATGTTTTCTTGCCTGTCTGGGCTATTGTAATGGCAAGATTAGAAGCAACAAACGTTTTACCCTCACCCTCATCTGTGCTCGTAACCAGCATTAATTTTCTTAACCTTCTGCGACTTCCATTAGATGAACATGCTAAGTTTGTTCTCATGTTTCTAAAGGCCTCTGCAATATGTGATCTAGGCATCTCATGAGTAATTATGTCAAAAGAAGGCGCTTTTTTACCATTTCCATTTTGAGCTTTCATTTTCCCAAATGCACTTAAGAGTGAAAGGCCTAAATAACGTTCAACGTCTTCAGGGCTTTTTACGGTATGGTCAAGGTGTTCCATCAATAATGCCACACCAACTCCCAGGAGCAGTCCAATTACTAGTCCAAGGAGAATATTAAATTGTTTCCTAGGTCTGATAGGAGATCTAGGGATCTCAGCGGGATCAACAATTCTTATATTACTTGTCTGCAGCTCTCCAGTAATGTCAGTTTCTTTCAACCTTTTTAGTAATATTCCGTACAAATCCCTTTCGCTTTCAGACTCTCTCTTTAACGTACCATATGCAATCGCCTTCCTGTTAAGTTCCAGGGCCTTTTTCTTTTGATCTTCAAAGGCCTTAGAAAGATTTTCTTCCTTTGCTAATGCCACTTTATAATCTGCCTCAATACTTTTTATTATCTTGTTCACCTCAATGTCTATTTTAGTTTTTATGCCTTTTGCTTTTGAAGTAAGCTTTACCATGGTAGGAAATTTTCCCCCATATTTATTAGATAATTTTGTAATTTCCGAGGATAAATCTACATATTTTATCTTCAAGTTTTGAATAAGTGGGTTTTTCATAACTTCCGGGATGGATTCAATCATTTCTGGCATTTCAGAATATTTTTTTGATAGATTGTAGAGTGTTTCCAGACCCATTCTTTCTGTCCTGGCATTTGTTAAGGTCGTATTTAATTCTTCAAGTTTTTGGACTATTATATTTTGTCTGCCTTCAAGAGAGACAATTTTTTCCCTTTCTTTATATAATTGCAAGGCATTTTCTGTATTATCTACCATTTCCCTTTTTTCATGAAGTTGATTCCTAAGCCACTCAGCTGCATCTCGTGATGCAGCATATCTTATCTCAAGATTTCTTGCTATATATTCTTCGGCATGCTTATTAACAATTGTCGTTATAATGTCTGGGTGAACTCCTTCAAAGCTTATGTTAACGAGGCGAGTGTCCTTTATTGGCCTGATCTTTAATTTACCAAGATAACTACTAATTAATTTGGAGTTTTCATAGTCTTTGTCAGGTCTCCGATATTCCTCCTTAGAGTCTAGTTTTCGTAGTAGTGATTGTTTCTTAGAGTCTAGTCTTCGTACTAGTGAACTCAAAAAACCTCTTATGTTAAAACTCTTTCTTTTTTCATCAGATTTGAACTCAGGACTGTCATTTCTCTTGACACCTCTTTTTTTTATTCCCTCTGACGTATATACTTTCTCCTGTGAGATTAAGGCTTTAACAACCCATAGTGCTAGTGACCTTATTGGACCTCTTATGATAAAACTCTTTCTTTTTTCATCAGATTTAAATTCTGGGTTATCCTTTAAGTTTAGCGAATTTATAACCCTTAGGGCAATGGAACGACTAGCCATTACCCTATATTGAGTTTGATAAAACATTTTTTCTGAACTGTCTATCGACATTACCTCTTTGAACGCAACAACATTCGGATTTTCTCTGTCAATCATCACTTGTGTTGTAGCTTGATAAACAGGGGTGGCTTTGAAAGTACGTATTGTGGCAATTGCAACTGATGTGACCAACAACGCTATGATAATCCACTTGCGCCTTTGAACGATATGCACATAATCCGTTAGACGAAGCTCTTTTTCTTGCATATCTTTTTTGGGTAACATAATGTTATTAAAAATCCCCTATCTTCTCACCTTTATATGAAGATAGAGGATTTGTTTTGCTTTTCATTGTACTAACTTACCGGTATGAAATTTTTAACTGACTATTTAGCTTACTCCGAACAGTATTCACAAAACTATTATTTTCTTAAGACGTTGTATTGAATATCCATTTTCGTATTGTCTGCATTGTATTTCTCTTTTGCATCTAACCTGGAAAGGTCATTTCTCCCCTAATATCCGGTACGGATATTGTTACTGAACCTTCAATTTCATCTTTGTCACAATTAAGATATGTGCCATTTTCAAGCATTAGTATTCCGTATAATCGTCTCCGCGTCTGTCTTTGCGTTCTTCTTTGCGTCCGTCCTTGCGAACTTGTTTGCGAACGTCCTTGCGAACTTGTTTGCGAACGTCCTTGCGAACTTGTTTGCGTCCATCTTTGATTTCCCATTCCTATTCCCATTGCCATTACCATAATATCCATACTTATAAGAAGAGGGATAAAAATAGAAATAGCCGGCTCTGGAAACGTCTATATAATTCATAACAACACCCAAAACTTCTTGATCTTTGTCTGTGATCTGTGATATTGCTCTCTCGACCACTTTCCTCTCGTGTGCACCAGATTTGATTACAAATATCACTCCTTCTAAAATATTTGACAGGATAACTGCATCAGTAACAGCCATTGAAGGTGGTGTATCGAAAATAACTACATCATACTGTCTTCTTACAGCCTTGCAGAAATTTTTCATTCTTTCCGAACCCAGCATCTCTGAAGGATTAGAAATAGTCCTTCCACTCGTAACAATGCTAAGATTAGGCACCCTCGTAGGCTTTGTAACTGAACTTAATTCGCCCTCTCCAAAAAGATAGTCACTTAAACCTGGTTTACCCTTAACAGTAAACACTTTATTTAACCTGGGATGATGGAAATCTGTATCCACAACTAATGTTTTCTTGCCTGTCTGCGCTAATGTAACGGCAAGATTAGAAGCAACAAACGTTTTACCCTCAGCTTCAGATACGCTCGTAATCAGCATTAATTTTCTCGTTTTTCCGCGTTTGCCATTCTCAGCAGCTGAGAACATTATGTTTGTTCTCATGCTTCGGAAGGCCTCTGCAATATTTGATTTAGGCCTCTTATGAGTAATTATATCAATAGAAGGTAATTTTTTATCCTTTGGAGCTTTCACTTTCTCAAGTGCACTTAAGATTGAAAGACCTAAATAACGCTCAATGTCTTCAGGACTTTTTACGGTATTGTCAAAGTTTTCCACCAAAAATGACACGCCAACTCCCAGTATTAGCCCAATTATTATTGACAAGAGAATATTAAATCCTTTCCTGGGTTTGAAAGGAGACTCAGGGACCTCAGCGAGATCAATAATTCGTATATTACTTGTCCTCAACTGTTCAGCTATGTCAGTTTCTTTCATTCTATTTAGTAGCATATCATACATAGCCTTTTCACTTTCAGCTTCTCTCTTTAACGTACCATATGAAATCGCCTTTCTATTAAGGTCTAAGGCCACTTTCTTTTGTTTTTCAAGGGCTTGAGAAAGACTTTCTTCTTTTGACAGCGCCACTTTATATTTTGTCTCTAGGCTTTTTATTATCTTATTTACCTCAGAATTTATTCTCTTTTTTTGTTCTTCAGCCTGTGAAACAAGCTTTACCATGGTAGGGAATTTTTCACCGTATTTACCACGTAATTTAGAAATCTCTTCTATCGTATTTATATAATCTCTCTTCAAAGTTTGAATAAGGGACTCTTCTTCCAAAACATACGGAATGGATTCAATCATATCGGGATTTTTAGAGAGATTTTGTATCTGCTTATAGAGCGTTTCTACACTTATTCTTTCTGTTCTGGCTTTTGTTAAGGCTTTATTTAGATCCTCAAGTTTTTGGACTATGATATTTTGCCTGTCTTCAAGAGAAACAATTTTTACGTTTTCCTTATATTCTTGCAAGGCAGTTTCAGCTTTCTTCACCGTCTTCTTTTTTTCGTAGAGCTGTCCCTGTAACCACCCGGCAGCATCTCGGGTGGCGCCAAATTTCGTTTCACGTTTTTGCTCGATATATTCCTGGGCGTGCCTATTGACTATTGTCGTTATGATATCTGGGTGAGTACCTTCAAAACTTATATTAACGAGACGACTATACTTAATTGGTTCAACCTTTAATTTGGAAAGGTAACTACCAATTAATCCAGAATCTACATCGTTTTTGTCAGGTTTCCGGGATTCCTTCTTAGAGTCTAGCCTTCGTATTAGTGATTCCTTCTTAGAGTCTAATCTACGTTCTAGTGAACTTAAAAAACCTCTTATGCTAAAACTCTTTCTTTTTTCATCAGCCTTAAACTCAGGACTGTCATTTCTCTTGATATCTTTTTTTCCTATTCCCTTAGACGTATATACTTTCTCCTGTGATATGAATCCTCTAATAACCCTTCGTGCTAGTGATCTTATTGAACCTCTTATGCTAAACCTCCTTCTTTTTTCATCAGCCTTAAACTCAGGACTGTCTCTTAAGTTTAATGCCTTAATAACCCTCAGTGCAAGGGAACGACTCGATAAGATCTTAATCTCTGTTTGATTCCATTGAAGATCTCCCCTGTCCGGCGTCACTACTTCTTCGATCGAAATAACCTTTGGATTATCCTTGCCAATCAACACCTGTGCTGTAACTCTATAAACAGAGATGGCTTTGAAATTATGGATTACGCCAAACATAAACGCTGTAACGAGGCACCCTATGATAATCCACTTGCGTCTAATAATAATCTGCAAATAATCTTGCAGGTCAAAAACATGATGTTCTTCTACTTTATTGCCATTTTTTTCCATTGTATTTCAAATAATTTACATATAACTTTCCGGTACAACAACAACATCTCCAGGCTTTAATATAATATCTAATGATCTATTACCTTTTTTTACCTTATTTAGATTAACCATTATGGCCTTCTCTTCTCCTTCTTCAATCCTGATAACCCTGGTCCTATTTGGCGCTGCAAATTCTGTAAATCCACCTGCTTTAGTAACAACTTCAAGCACAGATAAGTTTTTGCCTAATATTTGTATTGCTCCAGGTCTCCTTACCTCTCCCATAACAAAGATTTCTTTATCCCTGTGCCGCTCCATGAGTGCAATATCGAGCATTACCGTAACCTTTGGATCTTTTAAATAACCATCTCTTAACCGTTCTTCCAGAATCCCTTCCACTGCTTGAATAGTTAATCCTTTTACTTTTATATCTTCAATAAGCGGATAAGAGAGTATTCCTTCTTCTGATACCCTTGCCTTCGCGCTTAACTTAGGTTCATCAAACACCGTAATGTCCAATATATCGTTAGTATCAACTAAGTACTTTTCTATTTTAACATTATTCAGGTTATGATAATTACCCGTACTACTAATCTTTGTATATTCAGTACATCCAACTATAGCAAAGAATAATAAACAAGTTAGTAACCCCCGTTGGAATTTTACCTGCCCTCCGTACCTGCCCGCCAGAACCCTGCCTGACCCGTCCGAACGGCAGTGCCGGGCGGGCTGGTGTACCAAAGTGCTTCGGCACGTAGGCGTACGACTTGGGGAGGCGGCGGGGCGGATGTTATCTAATTTTATCATCCCCCTGCTTTCGCTCGATGCGTTCCTACGGGGTAAATATGAGAGTAATTCTCTTAACCTTTCACTGATTTTGCTTTCTATCATTGTGATATTCCTTAAAAAAAACAATTCCTCAGGAATAAAATGTGCACATAAACTTGACTAACATGTACAAATGCCTACTCTTACGTAACTATCTATTTATCGGTTAATTTCCATAAACATTACCTATTATGTCTCTTATTTCAACAATACTACGCGAGAAATTTATATAAAAAGGAATAATAATAGGTATCTGCCGCGAAAAACTATTTTTTGACATAGAAATATTTTCCCTTTTGTTGGAAATTTATGCATGTGGGGTTGGCAAACAATTTTTGCCTGTGCTGGTCTCTCTCAGGTCTGGAAGTCCTTTCTGAGTCACATCTTACAGCAAAGACTAAGTAAACTAGCATTTAAACTTTCCTTTTCTCGTTACTTTCACTTGTTTTTGTAAGTCATGTTTTTTACGTAGGTTATGCTATTCTTGTAAGTTTTCGCACTAAATTATTCGCAAAATCAATGCCGTCTTTCTCTTAGTACTATAGCCTTGTGACGTGTGATGGTGATTTGCAAACATTTTCATGCCTACGGCGTGTCGTAGACATGTCATCTCACATTTATTCAAATGGACATAAGCAATGATTCATACTGTAGCTTAGTATTTTCAGATTAATCATATTCTATAGTTTTCATAGGACTTAGGCGATAAGACCAAATTATCTAATCGAATGAGCCAGATTAAGTGGATATTAAAATATAATCTATCCTCACAAATTTGAGTCCCAATTAAAATCTAAATAAAAAAGTCCGAAGCAAAAATATAATACTTTCTATATTATATAGTCTTTATATCCACTATTATGGGGTATTTACGTATCTTTCTAAGACGTTGTAATGTTGCAGAATTGTACATTTGTTCAGATATTATACGTATTTATTAATGGGTCTAGACTAGAACAGCACATTTTATTTACAAATTTTTAACAATATAGCA
>JBHHYH010000024.1:0-39869 GCA_046757465.1 Candidatus Scalinduaceae bacterium
TGAAGCGAATTTGTTTTGTAAATCTATAGGAAGGAAAAGGTCTCGTTTCTGTAAGGCATGAAAATGTGAAATACTTTGTGCCTTTGGGTGAAAAATCAAAATTACCACCCTCGTCTATAAACATATAAAGAGTATTGTCTTTCATGATATCTTAGACCACATTCTAGTTTTTAACTTTATCAATCTTTTGGTTTTACCTGTAGCTGACCAGGCACTTGTTCCATCTCAATGATCTTTATACTACTGTCTTACTTAAACAAATTTTTGATTGTGTCACGATGATGTTCAGGCATTTCATATCCAAGATATATGGAATCAAGAACCATAAAGTGTTCCCATTTAACATTTCGCTTAGAATCATCACCATCTGGAATCTCTTCTTTAATTTTCATTTATCCAAAATGCCTCTGCATAAGGGCGTTGAAGTGGTTGTCCATTTCGTCTAGTGACGCGCGCATTTTTTGTTTTGTTTGTTCGACCTGCTCGACGACTGAAGCGAATTTGTTTTGTAATTCAATTGGAGGAAACGGGATTAATAATCTTCTCAATTTTTCCTTAGATATATTCGGCATTGAACCTGCACTACCCGTTGCAAGATTTTGTATAACCCTGCGAAACCCTTTTTCAACAAGCAATTTCCACAAAAAAATCCCATTCACTAATTCTTTCTTATAATTCAATCGAAAGATTGTATCTGGCAATAACAAGTTTCTTTTACAATCAAAAACAAATGCTGAGGCGGCAACAAGCTCTTTTGTATTCTTTCTCGTAAATAATAAATCCTGTTTTTTTACTTCTACTTTTTTTTCTATTTTTATATTTGTAGGAATGACTTTGTGGTTTTTCGGGTTAAAATAGCAGTAAGTAACAGCGCCTAATTTTAAAATAACAGGGATTTCATTCAATTGTCTCTGAGTATCAAGACAAACGGGACTCCATCCACTCTCTATACTATCAATTACAGAACCCAAATATGTAGTTTCCCATTCCTTATCATTAATTACCGGATCTCCGAACATTTCAAGAAAGACAGATTCAAGATAATAATCAAAAAGATTGAGCTGTTCTTTGCGTTTTTCGCAGAGGCTTTCGGCTGTGTCGAGGATTTGGACGATTTGTTGCTGCCGAGGAACCTCAACATAAGGAACAGGATGCTTTGAATATAACTCCCATTTAAGATTGGGATATGTCGTTGTTCCAACTATAGTCTTAATAAAATTATGAGAAAAAGGGCTATTCAATAAGTACCATAAATATTTAGAAACAACTTTTTCTTTTTTAGGCACAAGACGTAACAAGAAATTTGACGATACAATCTTGTTTGATAACTCACTATCGACCAATGCTGTTTTTCCAGACAATATATTTCTTTTAGAACCGCTTGACTTAACAACTAGAAGATCTCCCTCTTGGGCTAATAACTTTTTAAGATTTTTATGTTCAAATGATCGTTCTTCAAAAGCATTTTTAAAATGGCCATTTCCGTCAATATTACTTACTTTGACAACAGGAAATTCATGGTCATGTTGGCCAAGATCATCGCCATACGAACATGGTCGATTATCAACTAAATCTTCCAGATGTAACACTCTCATATATTTCCCCGCATATTCTTGATCAAGCTTTGAATATCGTTCTCAAGAACTTCAATTTTCTCCAAAATAATTTCGGGTTTATCATACTTAGGTGGAGCATAGTCGATTTCTTTATAGCGATTGATACTAAGATCATATTTGTAGTCTATGATTTCACTCACCGGTACAAAGAAGTGTTTGGCTTTGCGGTTGTCGTTTGCATTTTTATTTCGGAATTTCCATTCCTTTACGATATCCGGAAGATCATTTGCTTCAATCCTGTCACGTTTATCATCCAGTGAATAACCATCCGCCTGCATATCATAGAACCACACACGTTCTGTCGTACCTCCTTTGACAAAAACAAGAATCGCTGTGCTGACTCCCGCATATGGTCTAAATACACCTGAAGGCATGGAGACAACACCTTGCAGTTCGCAATCTTCAATCAGCATCTTCCGCAAACCCTTATGCGCGTTTGAAGAACCAAATAACACTCCGTCCGGCACGATCACGGTCGCACGTCCGCCGATCTTGAGTGAATTGATCATGCAGTTAACGAAAAGGAGTTCCGTCTTTGTCGTCTTAAGTGAAAGATTTTCGTTTATATCGCCTTTATCTATATTGCCCTTAAAGGGTGGATTGGCAAGGATCACGTTATACTGATTATCTTCATTGTATTTTTTTGAGAGCGTGTCAACACGTTCTATATTCGGGTGGGTGATCCCATGGAGCAGAAGGTTCATTAAGCCGATACGCACCATAGTGGTATCAAAGTCGTACCCGAAAAATGTCTTTTCCCTGAGCGCCGTCCACAAACGTTCATCCGTAAGCTTATCGCCAAAACCGCGCGCAAAACTATCTTCATCTCTTGTGATAAGTTTTTTGGTGGTATGGGTTGTCAGGATATATTGATAAGCGCCAAGCAGAAACCCGCCGGTACCACAGGCTGGGTCTCCGATTGTCTCGCCAATCTTCGGGCCTACCAGTTCACACATGAGTTTAATAATATGCCTTGGCGTACGGAACTGCCCGTTTTTGCCTGATGTGGAAATCTCTGAAAGTAGAAATTCGTACATATCTCCCTGAGTGTCATGGAATGTCTGTCCGGATTGTGTCTGTTTTTCGATCTCAGCATACAGAGCATCAATAATGCTTACGGCCTCAACAAGCAGAGAAGGCTTGGGAATGATAAACACAGCATCAGCCATGTATTTCGCAAATACACTTTCTTCTCCGTTAACCTGTTTGATAAAGGGGAAGACATTGGTCTGTACATGCGTAAGCATTTCACCGCCTTCGAGTTGTTTAAAATGACTCCAGCGCAATGTCTGCTTATCAATTTTCTCTTTTGTTTGTAACGATGTAAATTTGCCCTTAAAGACAGAAGTGTATTTCTCGCCAGTCCATTCCGCATCTTTCTTAAGCTTTAAATCCAGCTCGTCGAGCCGTCTCATAAATAACAGGTACGATATCTGTTCAATTGCCGTTAGGGGATTCGCAATCCCGCCGCTCCAGAAATTATCCCAGAGCTGATTGATCAATGATTTCATCTTTGGTGTTAACATAATCAGTCCTTTTTAAATCATTTTATAACGTTGGGGTTGGGATACTTCCTGAGACAGAAAATTCGATCTCATATCTTGGCCGAAGTGTCTTTGTTGTAACCTTGATACTCTTTTTCATATCAACCCGATAGCTTCTTAATTCTCCAACCCGTGCTTTTACGGCATTGCAATACTAAATTTCTAATCGTAGGTACCTCTACTTAAACAATCCTAAATATTCAGATAAAGCAAACAATCTGTTTCTTGAAAAACCCGTTACTTCTTTTAAAAAACCAAACCGCTGAAAATCAGTGATTATCCTTGAGCCGGCGGCAAAACCTACATTGAGATATTCCGCCGTTTGATTGATTGAAATAACCGGACATGAAAAGAGAAAAAGCAGGAACTTCTGCGCTGTCTTGGCTTTTCTCCCTAATGTTATGATTTTTTCTTCATATCGTTTTCTTAGCTTTACAATTGCTTCCAGGGTCTCCTTTCCGTTCTTGGCTGTTGCAATCACTCCTGATAAGAAAAACTTTATCCACTGATCCAGATCATGAGAACTTCTTACCACAGTAAGCGCGTCGTAATACGATCCCTTGTTCCTTTCAAAAAAGTCTGAAAGATACAAACAAGGCTTACTTAATATGTTCATGTCAACAAGCTGTAAAGTGATAAGAAGCCTTCCTATTCGGCCGTTACCGTCTAAAAAGGGATGAATTGTTTCAAATTGATAATGGCTGATAGCAACCTTTATGAGGTTTGGAATATTAAGTTCTCTATTGTGCCAAAACTTTTCAATATCGGTCAATAAATCTGGTAAGTCTTCATGATGGGGTGGAACGAAAAAAGCATCTTGTAAACTTGATCCACCAATCCAGTTTTGACTATGCCGAATTTCTCCGGGTAATTTACTCTGACCACGCACACCTGACATCAGCTCTCTATGGGCTTCTTTTAAAAGCCGCATAGATAACGGAAGTTTCTCAAGTTCTCTAATAGAGTAATTCATGGCATTAATATAGTTTCGCACCTCAACCCAGTCATCTCTTTTTTCCGGATTAATTTCACTTTCCGGCAGGACGACTTCATCAATATCTGTTCTTGTACCTTCAATTCTGCTCGAAGTCGTTGCTTCTTTAGCGACATGCATTTGAATAAAGAAATCCACATCAGGTACGAGTGTCGAATAGGCGTTAAGTTCACCTAAGTACCGCATAGCTTCCTCAAGCAAAAGTACTATTTGCCTATCTTTCCACTTATAATCTTGATTAATAAAAGACGGCAAAAAACTTTTGTATTCATATTGTTGTTTGTGTTTTCCGGAGTTATACATTGTTACACCTCAATAGACTGTCAGCAAAGCATCCTCGTGTTATAGGCTTTACATCCTACACAAGGAAGCCATATTATCATTTATCGCACATAATGTCAATAAATATATTTTTATTATTAATTGGCCCTTGTTTTAAATGTATTTCCTCTAGGTAATAATATAAACTTTCTTATTATCATTTTACAGTATATATGATAATATGAAGAAAGTCTATTATCACTTCAGTTTCAGCTTTACTCTGCTCGTTTTGTTAACTCATGAGCAAAATCTCTGGTTTCCGTACGGAAATTAAATGGGGTAATGTCAAGCACATATTACCCTATTTAATGTGTTTATACCCCTATTTTCTGTACAAAACCAAGGATTTCTTCGATTTCGGCTGGGGGGAAAATACCGCGGATACCCTGTGGATGTAGTTGCGTAAATGGTGCCTGTATAAGGTCTTTCTTCTCTACAGTGCCACGTTGAAGAATAAATGTTTTAAGGGTCAGAATAAATTGTATCTGCTTTTCGCCAAAGGTGTTATGTTCACGTAAAAAGTCATCGAAGGCAACACATACGATCTCAGTATATGTGGCTATCTCTTCAATGCCTAAAATATGCCTAATAAACTGAATGAACTTAGCGCTCTTGTTATCATAAATTTCCTGCAATATATACTCTGTTACATGAGGATAATGTTCCTTTAAAATACCGGCTAATTCCCCAATTTCATCATCTGCTACTTCATCTCCCTGGATAATTTTCTGAAGCACAATGTTTGTTTTTACAAGTTCACGAATAAATTCTTCTACCTTACGCCGGTATTTATCTACTGTCATGCGTTCATGCTGAGGACCAAACTCAATTGTCTCTTTCACTGTTATAAGGTCCTGAATATTGATCTTTTTCTCTGAAACTTTCTTAGTCTGCCTGTATTTCATAAGAGGTGCAAGACGCTCAATCATCTCATCAAGATTATTGTCTGATACAATTACCCAGAAATGGTTTGACTGGACTTTTTCAATCCATTCCCGCTCACGATTAACAACATTCACAGTCAGTGGCAACTCACTGACCTTTTCTATGATTGTTTCTTTAAGTGCTTCATATCTTTCATCGTCTCCGGCCAGTCGAGCCGTCTGAGCTTCAATCCCATCCAGCTCAAAACGCATGGCCTTAAAGTCTGTATCTGACAGCACACGCATAAGCGGGCCAATGTGCATGCGCAGATAATCAAGTTTCTCGTCTGTTACATTTATCCAGAAGTTGTCATCCGTTACCTTTTCCAGGCGCTCCTGATTTTCTAAAATGACAACAGAGTTCCTCGGCAATGCGGTAATATTTTCTCTGATTGTACTAACTGTTTTCTGTTCAATCGCTTCATCTTTTTTTTGTTGAGAAACAAATAATTTATCAAGTCGAGCTTCAAAAAGCCTGACCGGAAGCGGAAGTGTTCCTCCTGACTCTCTTCCTCTCGGCGTCATTTGGAAATATTCAAAATTCTCCCAGCAGTCTATTATGAGAAACTTATCTTTTTCAGGACACCACGGTTTTATATTGTCAGGATCGAGTACGCGTGTGCCACGTCCAATCATCTGCCAGAATTTTGTGTAAGAGAATACCGGTTTGGCAAAAACAAGGTTTACAATTTCAAGCACATCAATGCCGGTATCCAGCATATCCACACTGATGGCAATGCGTGGCATGTCTTTGGTTTTAAAACGATCAAGAATACCTCCTTTGCCATGAACGCCTTTAAAGCCTGAAATAATAACTTCTGCAAGCTGGCCCCTGTATTCAGGATAAAGTGCATCAAAAACTTCGCATAACCTGTAAGCGTGTTTCTTTGAGATAGCAAAAAATATCGTTTTACCGGGGAGAACGCCGTTTAAATCCTTTATGCACTCCTCCATAAATTCGCGCACAATAAGCGCATTCGTCCCTTTGTTGGTAACTTTCTTTTCAAGTTCTGTCCCTTCAAAATTAAATTCATCGGGATCTTCTCCCTCCTGAATCAGCCTGTTCTTTTCTGCCTCAGCTATGGTTTCGCTGTTAATGCCTTCCTGTTGAAATCTTGTGCGTAGTTTTAAGACTTCAAAGTCGGATAAATAGGGAGGGATATTGTTAATAGCTTCTTCATAAGAATAGGCAAATGTCGGCAAGCCATCTTCGCAGTCAAACAATTTAAAGGTGTTGTGTTCTATAGCGTCTTTCGGTGTGGCGGTAAGACCAAGCTGTATCGCGTCAAAATAATCAAAGATATTCTTATAGACGTTATAAATTGACCGGTGGCTTTCATCCGCAACAATCATGTCAAAATAATGAGGATTGAGGGGGCAATCTTCCTGCTGTATCAGATTGAGCATAGTAGGATATGTCGCACAATAAATGCGCCTGTCAGAAGCAAATTTTATCTCACCGGTTTTAGGCCATATCGGTGCATTGGGAAGGTGTTCCTTAAAAGTCTCTAATGCCTGTTCTCTAAGGGCAATACGGTCAACAAGAAACAGAACTTTCTGAACCCAGTTGGAACGCATAAGAACATCTAAGAGCCCCATGCAGGTGCGTGTTTTTCCTGTACCTGTCGCCATAACCAGAAGAAACTTCCGGTGCTTTTTCTCAACACGTTCGAGCACAGAACGAATTGCCTGAATCTGATAGGGACGCCCTGCGATATCTGTATTAATTAACTCACTTGATAGTATCTTGCTGTTTTTCCGCAGAAACTGCATGCGATCAAGATCAGCAATTGTGGGAAAGCCAAATACATTTCGCGGTGGGTATCGCTCGGTATCCCAGAAAAAGATATCATAACCATTTGTGTAAAAAACAAACGGCATGGGGCCACCCTTTGCTTTTTGGATTTTCTCGGCATAATTGCGTGCCTGTTCTTTTCCGGCTTCAGCATCAACTGACGTCTTCTTTGCTTCAACAACCGCTACCGGCCTGCCTTCTTTAGAGAGAAGAGCATAATCTGCAAAAAGATGACCTTGATAAGGAGTCTGCGGTTCTCTTACTCCCTGTGGTAGACCAACCCAGATATCAAGTTCCTGTGTTACCTGTGACGGATCCATAACATCCCAGCCGGCAAACTTAAGCCGTTTATCAATTATCTCTTTTCTTGTTTGCGCTTCATTTTTGGACATATATACCCTCTAAATAAACAAGGATAATTGAAAGAGTAACAGGGTAATTAGGGACAGGCCCGCAAAAACAAGTATATGTAAAAGCTCATTCGTATAAACGAGCAATTATATTTGGTTTGATGGTTTTAAACTGTGATGAAAGAGGCTTGATGTTCCTTTCCGTCTAATATTATAAATTTGTATCTTTGTTTTGCAATATTATAATATCTAACTACTTTTGCTGCTTTCGTTTTTCTTTATAAGATGCCAGTCGTTTCTTAATCTCCTTATCAAAGCCATTGTCTGTAGGTTTATAGTATTCTTTTCCCTGTAACTCTTTGGGTAAATAAGACTGTTCTGTATACCCGCCATAACTATGGGGGTATTTGTATCCCTTCGCATAACCAAGATCTTTCATCAGTGACGTAGGTGCATTTCTTACGTGTAACGGTACCTCTAGGGCCCCTTTTTCTTTAACATCCTGCAATGCACTTTGATAAGCCATGTAAGATGCGTTGCTCTTTGGCGCGGAGGCAAGATATGTTACACCCTGTGCCAGAGGTATCCATCCCTCCGGCATCCCAACAAAATGAAAGGCATCTTTCACTGCTACGGCTACCCGGATAGCATCGGGATCAGCATTGCCAATATCCTCAGAGGCAAATATAACCATACGCCGTGCAATAAAGAGAGGATCTTCTCCTGCTTCTAACATACGCGCCAGCCAGTAAAGGGCTGCATCGGGATCACTGCCACGCATGGATTTGATAAAGGCCGAAATCACATTGTAATGTTCCTCTCCACCTTTATCATAAAGAAGCGCTTTGCGTTGCATGGCTTCCTGTGCAATCTTTAAAGTAACAACCTGCTTGTGTTCCTTATTGGGTTTCGCAAGCAATACGGCCGATTCGAGCGTATTTAAGGCTACTCTTGCCTCTCCATGAGAGAGCTCCTCAATGAATTTGAAGGCATCTTCCTGTATCTCAAGCTTCAGATTACCAAGTCCTCGTTCCTTGTCCGATAAGGCATTGTTCATAATAGTCTTGATGTTATCTTTAGTAAGTTGTTCCAGTACCAGTACCTTACAACGTGAGAGGAGTGGCGCATTGACCTCGAATGAAGGGTTCTCTGTCGTGGCGCCAATTAACGTAATAGTACCATCTTCCACATGATGAAGAAAGGCATCCTGCTGAGCCTTATTAAATCTATGTATCTCGTCCACGAACAGGATGGTTCTTCTGCCATAAAATTTAAGCTGTTCTTTTGCTTCTGCAATGACAGCACGAATATCCTTGACGCCTGATAACACGGCCGAAAACGAAATAAAGTGAGCATCCATCGCCTTCGCAATAATTATGGCAAGCGTGGTCTTTCCCACACCGGGTGGTCCCCAAAAGATCAGGGAAACCAATTCCTTATTTTCCACAAACCCCCCGAGAATCTTATCAGATCCAACAAGATGTTCCTGGCCGACAAACTCATCCAGGTTTCGTGGTCTCATCCTATCGGCGAGTGGGGATTTTTTAGCAGTCTTTGCTCTTGCGTCAAACAAATCAACCATTTTCAGTTAATTTAAACCTAAATTGAATACTTTGATCCGAAAATAACTCTGGATTCCTTCCGAAAGGAAGGTACAGCAATTAGCCCCGCTTTCGCAGGGAATCCAAAAGTTTTTAATTTTCATCCTTCGTGGTGCCCTGAAAGGGCATGAGAGTTTAACACGAAATATATTCCCGATCCACTGCCGGGAATGGTATTAAAAATGCAGGTCGAATTTATTACCCGACGACAATCTATTAATTTTGTAAATTTACATCTTAATCGCTAATTAGTCAATCATTTAAGCTATTTTCAATTGTCCTAATTATATATACGTTCAAATCTCATTTGATAAAAAAAGTTGAATTTGGATGATTGTTTTAATAATATGCCGACTTAAAAAGTAATTTTTATTACACGTGAGATTAGGATAAGACTTATAGAAAGGCATTTGTCTATATGATTAAGATTGTTGAAGGTTTCGAAAATAGTGAACAGATTTGTAAGATGGTTGAGGATGTTGTCAGGGAACTGGGTATAAATCAAAAACTGGAACACATTGTAATTAAACACCCCCCTTCTGGTTCTCCCGTAGATATGAACTATCTCAGCTCGGATAATAAATCGTTGGATTTAGAAATAGTAGATTCTATGGTTAATCTGGAGGGACGAATCAGGCATGAACTCATGCATGTGGCAGATCAATTGGACGAGGGTTTTAAGTTCAAAGAAAGTAATATACCGACAGAAGGCACTGGCGATTATAGGAGGTACAAGTACCTGTGGAACGTGTACATTGACAGTCGTCTTGAAAGGAGTGGAAAACCCGCATATGACACTCAAGAAGACAGAGAGGAGGAAATGAAGGAATGCTATCCAGAATTAAGTATGGAACTAAGGAAAGAGTGCTTTGATTTTCTCTGGGAACTGGAGCCACTCAACCACGAACAAATCACAGAGATGAGCCGCAACCTCTTTTCTGCCTCCAAGGAGATTGAGTCCCTTGCCCAATCGCGTGGGGAAAAACAGATTAAGTTTGAGACATTGGAAGAACTGATAAACTACGGACAAGAATGAGACAATGGTTAGTATTTTTAGTAATCAATCCCCGGTTGAGGTTCAATCCCCTTCCTGTAAGCATGCTTTACTTCCTTAATTTCGCTCACCGTATCTGCCAACTCAATCACTTGAGGGTGAGCGTCCCGACCCGTTAGAACGAGATGCATAAGGGCAGGTTTACGCTTAATGATATCTAATACTTGTTCTAAATCAACCAGTCGTAGTTTAAGTGCATTGTTGATCTCGTCCAGAATGAGTATATCAAACCGGTCTGATTCCATCTTTTGATTGGCTAGTGCAATAGCATCCTGGGCATTTTTTCTATGTTCCTCATGAGTGTATGGGTTTCCCTGAATACCACAGAATCCTTTACCAGTGCTAATCAACTCCACCTGACAATCCATCTTCTTTATACCATCCCACTCACCGGCATAAAGGTCACCCTTCATGAATTGAATAATACAGACCCTCATATTGTGGCCACATGCTCTAACCATAATCCCAAGAGCGGTTGTGGTCTTTCCCTTGCCGTAGCCAGTAATCACCACTACGAGCCCTTTCTTTTCTTTAGGAACCAATCGTGTTATTTTTACCATCTTGAACCTTCATAAAAAACATGAAGATGAAAAGGTTGTTCTTTGACAAACCGGCCTATCCGTAATATCCTCGGTACCAATCTACAAATAACTTAATCCCTTTTTCAATTGGTGTGCTTGGCTTAAAGCCAACGGCCTTTGTCAGATCATCCACGTCCGCATATGTTGCAGGGACATCGCCTAATTGCATAGGCAAGAGATTCTTCTTTGCCTCTTTCCCCAGGCAGTCTTCTAATACCTTAATAAACTTCATAAGCTCCACAGAATTGTTGTTTCCAATATTGTATAATTTATACGGCGCATAACTTGTTGCAGAATCAGGATTATTACCATTCCACTGAGAATCTGGTTCAGGGATTTTGCCGGTAGTCCTCACTACACCCTCTATAATGTCATCAATATAGGTGAAGTCTCTTTTCATCTTGCCGTAGTTAAACACATCTATTGGTTTTCCTTCTAATATGGCCTTTGTAAACAGGAATAATGCCATATCAGGGCGTCCCCATGGGCCATAGACAGTGAAAAACCTGAGCCCTGTGCACGGCAAGTTGTATAAGCTTGAATATGTGTGGGCCATGAGTTCATTTGCCTTTTTGGTAGCGGCATAAAGAGACACAGGATGGTCTACATTATGATGTACCGAAAACGGCATCTTTGTGTTGGCCCCATAAACAGAGCTTGATGAGGCAAATACGAGGTGCTTCACCTTAGCATGTCTGCAGCCTTCGAGGATATTGATAAATCCAACTATATTGCTGTCTACGTAGGCATGAGGGTTTGTTAGCGAATATCTTACACCAGCTTGTGCAGCCATATTTATAACGTAATCAAATTTTTCTTCGGAAAAGACTTTTTCCATTCCTTTACGGTCAGCCAGGTCCAATTGGATAAAAGTGAATCCCGGCTTCCCTTCAAGTTGACCTAATCGTGCCTTTTTCAGGTTAACATCATAGTATTCGTTAAGGTTATCTAGCCCAATAACGTTATCTCCTTGCTCGAGGAGACGTTTCGAAAGATGAAAACCTATGAAACCAGCCACCCCTGTTACCAAACAATTCATTTGATAAGCCCTCTCCTTATGCCCTTATTCTTTTTCTTTTAAAGTTGTTGGTTTGTATAACCATTAGACTGAGTCTTTTGCCAACAGGTTAACATAATACACAGAATGATTAGTTGTGACAAGTATATAGTCATATTTCTAGGTCTTCTTTCCTAATAACTATAGATAATATCATACTCTAATTCTTCATTTGTAAATTCATATTTATACCTTTATAATAATATGTTTGTCTTGTGAAGTTATAAGACTAACGAACTCGAAAATATTGAAAGGTTATTCATGCATATTTTTCCTGTATTTATAGTAATTGCGTTAGGAGCCTTTTTTGTAGGCATTTTTCTAAGAATTTCATTCTGGTTAAACGGAAATATATTCTATGGGAGTGCTAAGACAAAAAAAGGTAAATTGCTATTCTTAATCAAGGAGCTATGTAATGGGAAAAAATGGCTGAAGTTAGTTTCTGATGTTTTTTTACAGAAAAAATTAATCAAGCTTGATCCATTCAGGTGGTTGGTACATGTACTATTCTTTTTCAGCTTTCTTGAATTATTCTTTATCGGAAGTATCGGAAATAAGCTAACGAAGATGGGTATATGGTCAGTAACAAAGGACACTGCCTGGTTTGCATTTCTCAATGACTTCTGTGGTTTGGTGATATTGTGCGGATTAACACTTATGTTACTGAGAAGGCTGGTCTTTAAGAATCCACAATTAGTAAATACGGGAAAAGAGATCGTTCCATTGTTGTGGTTGCTGGTTATCGTTATAACGGGCTATTTTGTAGAGGGATTGAGGTTGCACAAGGAAATATCACTACAGGACAGTGCAAGTTTTGCGTTTATGGGAAACATCTGCAGTGCAATTTTAACACCCTTTGGCCTTAATTGGTCTAAGTCTCATTCAGTGGTGTGGTGGACTCATATGCTTATGACATTTGGCTTTATTGCATATATACCATATGGTAAGTTTTTCCATATGTTCTCAAGCCCAATTTCGATATTCTTAAGTAATTCAAATCCTTTTACTAATTCACCACAAGGAAGTCTTGCCAATGAGAGATCTATTAATCGTTTTTCCGTAAAGGAATTGATAGAGATGGATGCCTGTACTAATTGTGGCGAATGTCTGGTGTGGTGTGAAGCCCATGACGAGGTACATATGGAACACGTTACACCAAGGGGTAAGATGAACAACTTGAAAAAGATATTGAAAAAAGAGAATAGCATTTTTAATAACCGTAGACCTGATGAAGGCTTGATGCAGGAGTATTCAAAGGGTGTATTTGACTGCACGCTTTGTGGCAGGTGCAATCCGGTGTGCCCTGTGAATATAGATACTGTAAGTATAATGAAGAAGATGAGGGAAGATCTTTATCTTAGAAACGAACATCCCAAAAAGCTTGATCTTATGAGAGATGCAGATGAAGAGGAACACAATATACTGGGTTACCCAAATGAGGAAAGGGCGTTGTGGGTTGATTTTATGGATGATGTACCAGATGATATCTGTGAGAAGGAAAAGGCTGAGGTATTGTACTATGTAGGTTGCATGTCGTCATTCTCACCTGCTATACAGAATATACCTCAATCCTTTCTACAGATTATTTTGAGTAGCGGTGAAGACGTAGCAGTCCTGGGAGAGAGGGAATGGTGCTGCGGTTTTCCCCTAATAGCAGGTGGTATGAGAGACATGGCCTTTAAATTTCGTGAACATAATATAAATGAGGTAAAAAGATTAGGAGTAAAGAAGATCGTATTTAATTGTCCTTCATGCTATCTCACATGGAAACAGTTTTATAATATAGAAGGTATAGAATTGCTTCATTCCACGGAATATATAAATGTCTTGATAAGGCAGGGGCAAATAAATTTGAAAGCTGTTGAAGGCAGATTTGTTTATCACGACCCTTGTGACCTTGCCAGAAACTTGGGTGTCTATGAACCACCACGGGAGGTAATTAATAGCATACCGGGGATTAATTACAGAGAATTTGAACATAACCGAGATAAGGGATTTTGCTGTGGTGGTGGAGGTGTGCTTGAACCTCATAATCCTGATTTAGGAAAGTCGATAAACAGAAAGCTAATCAGGTCAACTGAAAAGAGCGGAGCAGACACTTTAATAACGGCCTGTCCACAATGTATGAGGATGTCTTTAACCGGCAAGAAAGAAGAAGAGTCGAAAATAAAGATTATGGATATTTGTGAACTAATTGTGGATGCATCAGCAATTTAGGTAATACTTAGCTGCGCCTATCAAAAAAACTGGATTTATAAGTGTATTTTTGTTAATATATTGTGTTAATATTATTTTTTTCGGTCAACATTTAAACTCAAAGGTATTATAAGAAGCTTCCATTGTCAGGACAATACCTATAAAAAAGTATAGAGATGGATAAGAAAAGTCGAGATAAGAAAGAAAAAGCTATGTCGTGCTCTTTTTGCGGTAGGAATTATAATGCTGTTAAAAGATTAATACAGGGTGACCGCAGCGTATATATTTGTAACGAGTGTGTTGAAGCTTGTTATACCCTCATTCAAAAAGATAGAACAGATAGTACCAAACATTTCTCAAAAAAGATACCAACTCCAGCGAATATAAAGAAGCATTTAGACGAATATGTTGTAGGACAGGAAAGGGCAAAGAAGGTATTGGCCGTAGCTGTTCATAATCATTATAAAAGGTTGGTTTCAGATGTGTCAGACGATGTGGAACTTGAAAAGAGTAATGTCCTTCTTATAGGGCCCACTGGTTCGGGAAAGACCTTATTGGCTCGAGTACTTGCAAAGATTCTTGACGTACCTTTTGCCATAGCTGATGCTACTACCTTTACGGAAGCTGGTTATGTCGGTGAAGATGTAGAAAATGTTCTTTTAAGATTGCTTAGAAATGCGGATTTCAACGTAGCCCGTGCTCAGCAGGGAATTGTATACATAGACGAAGTAGACAAAATTTCCAGAAAAGGGCCAAATGCATCGATAACGCGAGACGTATCTGGTGAAGGAGTACAGCAGGCGCTGCTTAAGATGTTCGAGCACTCTATTGTCAATGTGCCACCACAGGGAGGCAGAAAACATCCGGAGCAACAGTACATCCAAATAGATACCAAGGATATTTTATTTATTTGTGGCGGAACTTTTAGTGGCGTAGAGAGCATAATAAGAAAAAGGGTGGGCAAAAAGGCAATAGGATTTGATGCAAAGGCTGATTTTATAGACGACAAATCGGCCGGTGAAATCATGTCTAAAGTTAAAATAGATGACTTGATCGAATATGGTTTAATACACGAATTTGTCGGCAGGCTCCATGTAATTGCGACGCTGATGCCGCTTGACCAGGACGATTTGATTAAAATTATGCTAGAGCCTAAGAATGCTACCGTTAAACAGTATCAAAAAATCTTTGAGATGGAGAATGCTATCTTAGAATTTTCAAGGGAGACCCTGATAGAGATAAGTAAAAAGGCTTTGGAACGAAAGACAGGGGCGAGGGCATTGCGCTCAATATTCGAAGATTTTATGTTGGACGTTATGTATGATTTACCTACAAGCGGAAAACGGTCCATCTACACCGTTACGCCAGAGGTCGTAAATGGGAAATGTCGTCTTATACCGCAAAAACTTCGAAAAAGTGCTTAATAATTTAATATCGTAAAAAGGGTTATTAAAAAGAATAAGAGTTGTTGATTTGATATATACTTACCAAAAAGCTCGTAGATTGGCTCTTCATTCCCAACGAAGCTTATCCATTATTCTTTCAATCCCTTTTAAATCCCTTTAATCTGATAAAATTAAGCTTAGTATTATATAGATATCAGCCGATAATAAAAGAAGAGAGATTCTTGGCTTGTTGATATTATTGTAAAATCTTAAACAAGGAGGATCATTTTGAAGTGTTACATTTGTGACCAGGCAGGGAAAGAAACAGATGCCATAGCAATATGCATTGTTTGCGGGATTGCAGTTTGCAAGGAACATTCAGTTCGGGAGCAAATACCTGTAACTGAAACTTACAAATGGGGACTGGGAGAGGAGAAGGTTACCTTACCTTTGCCGCTTCCTCGCATTCTATGTGAATGGTGTTATCAGGCATTGGTAGTTCAGAAAAAGAAGTGATCCCATTTATACTTTTTGAAGTTTGAAAAGATTCAAATTATGGACAAAAATGACCTTGATGAGAAATTGTCTGAACATTTCAGTGTGATCAGTAAATGCTCGATTCCCTCCAAGCAAGGAACGGTTCTGTTAGCAACCTTATTAGATTCCCGTTACCCATATGTATACACGAGGGATTGTGCATGTGCCACCATGTTGTTCAGACAAATGGTGGAAAAAGATTTGGGACCCAGTGAAGACGCATTTAAGCTCTTGAAGGGAGTAACTAAGTTCATGGCTTCTGTACAGGATGAGAATGGGCAATGGGTACAGCGTTATGGATTGAACGGCCAGAACAAGGCTATTTACGTTCAAGAGGACAATACTGCCTATGGAGCCATCATACTGGCCAATTACTTACTGGCTTCTTTCTACCGTCAGGAGAAACTCCCTGAATTGGAGGATTACCTTAAAAGAATAAAAAGGGCAATACAGTATGCACTCAAACATTTTTATCGGCAGGAGATTTACCTTTTTTTCTCAACAACTGGCGTACACGAATCAGCGATTGAAAAAGGATATAGCGTCTGGGTAAATCACGTTTACATACTCTTCTTTAATCTTATTTCTCTATTAACTAAAAAATTTCAACTGAAAGATCTTTTTGCTGATGAACTTTCCTTTAAAACCCGTTTTTGTCACGCTGCGCACCGGCGTTTTATCCTGAGCGATAGGTTTGTTAGGCGTATAACAAAGGATGGAACGTTTGATTTACGCCCTGATGTCACAATGATAAGCCCCACATACTTCCAGTGTAAAGAAGAACTATGTGAATCCTGTTTTTTGGAAGAAAATCCTAGTATTATTACTAATTCTATCAACTTTATGGTGGAGAACCTCTGGGACCCTGAACTTGGGATGTTACAAAGATATCTTCCTTTTACAGAAGACATTGAAACTCATCTTCATGCTGGAAATGGGCCCTGGATTCAATACACTGCTATGCTGGCCAAATATTACTATAAAGAAGGAGCGATTGAGAGAGGAGATACCATTTTAAATCACATTGACCGATACCGAACTAGTGAAGGATATATTCCGGAGCATCTGAGTACAAAAAGAAGGTTTGAAGAGTTCATTCGTTTAGAATGGGAAGTTGGGCTTGATGCTAAGAAAGAATTTCACCCAGAGATCGTGCTCCCTAATCTTTCCTATGACTTTATCGTAGAAGAACTCTTTTTTATGAAAAAATCTTACGATCAGATCAAAAAAGAAATTGCTGAAAGTAAGAAAGATGTAATCCATTTTGCCGTTCCACTTATGTGGTCTCACGTAGAATATGCAAATGCCCTTATTGCTCGATATGAGGCCATTGTTTCTAGAGACAGCATTGATTTGGCCACACCAATTAAAAATTGAACTCCATTTCCATAGAGGATCCACCTTAAGTCGCAATTTTTAAGAAACACAT
This sequence comes from Candidatus Scalinduaceae bacterium, assembly GCA_046757465.1. Lineage (GTDB taxonomy): Bacteria > Planctomycetota > Brocadiia > Brocadiales > Scalinduaceae > Scalindua_A. The sequence continues at coordinate 17,384 of JBHHYH010000024.1, forward strand.
ATATATTTACTTCCAATGGCCTTCGGCATCTCGTATCTTTTTGCAGGACGGGCAGATGGGGAGCAAGCCGGATAATGTTGTGATCTTGGGGAGTGCACCCTGAAGTTCTTCAATGAGTTTCTTTCTTTCTTTTTCTACTCTATGCTTGTAAAGAGCTATCTCGATTGCTATTTTTAAATCTTCGTTTACGAAAGGCTTAACAATATATCCAAACGGTTCTGTTATTCTTGCCCGCTCCAGTATCTTTTCATCGGCATAAGCGGTGAGATAGATAATGGGAATATTATAGCAAGAGCGGATTTGACTAGCCGCTTCAATCCCATCCATTTCACCCTTTAACATAATATCCATTAACACTAAATCAGGCCTATCCTTCTCTGCATTTTGAATAGCCTCCTCTCCTGAAGTCACCATGGAAGTTACAGTATATCCTAAGCTCTGCAAACTCATTCTTATATCGTCAGCCGTGATCCATTCATCTTCAACAATCATTATCTTTGACTTTGCCATATCTTATACCCTTTCTTTGTATTTTACTTCCTTATATTTAATTTGAAATTCTGTACCCTTATTCCTATTTAGTTCTACTTTGCCCTGAAGTTGAGTCTCCGCTAAATTGGTTATCAGCCGCAAACCTAGTGATTCTGTATTTCTGAAATCCAAATCTTTTGGTATGCCAACACCGTTATCACTGACTATTAGTTCGATATCACCTTCATCCAGTGTGCGAAGGGATATTTTGATTTCACCATCCTTTCCTTCTGGAAAGGCGTATTTCAGTGAATTAGATACCAGTTCATTAATGATCAATCCACAGGGTATAGCAGTATCAATTCCAAAGGAAACAGTTTCGATATTCATCTTTAGTGTGACCTTGCCAGTACTTGCTTTATATGACAAAAACAAGTCATTTACAAGATTTTTAATGTAATCGTTGAAATCAATATTTGCCAGGTCTTTGGACCTGTAAAGTTTCTCGTGAATAAGGGCCATCGCTTTTATCCGGTTCTGGCTTTCTTTGAGCATTTCGATTTGTTGTTCATCTTTAACATTTCTGGACTGAAGCCGAATCAGGCTGGAAATAACCTGCATATTGTTCTTAACCCGATGATGAATCTCTCGCAGAAGCACCTCTTTTTCTTTGAGGGAGGCTTCAGTCTTGGCTGTAACTTTCTGAAGAGCATCCATCACCCAGTTGTATCGTGCAGCAATCTGTCCAACCTCTGTGAACGGTTCCACCGGCACACGGAGGCTCATATCTCCCGTCCTAGCCTGTGCATCCATAGCCCTGAACATATCCAGAAGTTCTGTGGTAGCTCCATGTTCAGAGACATTAAGGCCGATATATTCGTCCTCAGGAGTAACGCGTAAGGGAAAGAGGCGATTTATGATTCTAAAAAATATATATGATGTTCCGAAGACCCATAGAAAACATACCCCTATGCCTATGACTTGAGTCAGGAGTTGAGCCCAACGGTTGAGTCCTGTGTTCAGGAGTTCAGTTTCGCCAAAGATAGCAACCGCAAGTGTACCCCAGATCCCAGCACCTAAGTGAACCGGGATAGCGCCAACTGCATCATCAATATGGAAATATTCTAAAAGATATTCTACGCCTAGCATCACGATGCCTCCAACTCCTCCGATAACTAGGGCCGATGTTGCATTTACCGCATGTGCCGGGGCAGTAATGGCCACAAGACCTGCCACAGATCCGAATATAAGTAGTTCTACATCGGCGCGTCTACGAAGTGGCCAACCTATCGCAAGCGTAGCCATAGAACCTGCGGCGCCGGCCAAAAACGTGTTTGTGACGATTCCCGCAACCTTGTCATTCAAGGCAAGAGTGCTGCCTCCATTGAACCCAAACCAGCCGATCCACAGAAGTAATACGCCTAGTACAGATAAGGGGAGGTTGCTGCCATGGATCTTTTTGTGAACTCCAACCTTAGGAAAACGTCCTTCGCGAGGGCCAATAACCAGCAATGCTGCCAGTGAAACCCATCCCCCAACACTATGGACCACAGTCGAACCGGCGAAGTCTACAAAACCCATCATTCCAAGCCAACCAGAGAATGTACCATTTTGGGAGCCGTTCCAGGCCCAATGGCCAAAGGTCGGATATATCAGACCGGAGAGTATAATCGATATGATGATGTAGCTTCTGAATCGCATTCGCTCCGCTGTAGCTCCTGAAACAATCGTTACGGCTGTAGCACAGAACATAAGCTCAAACAGGAAAAATGTAGTCGGCCACGTCCCTTCGTCAAGTGGTAAAAAAAACCCCGTTGATCCAATCCAGGCGCCATGGGATGTACCGAACATCAGTGCGAAGCCAAAAGCCCAGAATAAGATGGTAGAGATTCCAAAGTCGGTTATGTTTTTTATGGCAACGTTTATGCTGTTCTTTGACCGCGTCAGGCCTGACTCCATGCAAGTAAACCCTGCTTGCATTAGAAACACCAGCCCGGCACATATCAAGACCCAAAAAACATCTACCAATGATTTATCCATCATCTATTCCATAATAGAACTTCGTCTATAAAACATTTAAATATACAGTGTCAAATTAACGTTTAAACCATACTTTTATCATTTTACAGGGTTTGTGTGTAAATGACAACCTAAACCAACAAATGGTCTTACATATTTTATTTATAGCGTATATTATAGCCTTTTACCTTTATTCTTTCTGCCATTATTTTGATCTTCGGTCAGACCGACATGTAAGAATGAACCAGCGGGAATTTCTTTCCTTGCTAAATTTCCTCAATCTTAATAATATAAGAGTATTAAGTGAATTACCTTTTCAGGTCAATAGAATATCTCATTTTGACAATACTGAAGTAAAATATCAGTGCAAAACCACCAGGTTTCCGAACCACTTTTTAGAAGATTAAATTTCTAATTATTGAGTTCGACGAAATTGTAGGAAAAAAAATATGCAAGTAGAAATCAAAAGTATGCCAGGTCAGTTACCGACATTTTGGAATCGAAGTGTTATATTCTTTGCCAATATGTGCTCTATTTTTTACGATAATTGTGGTGAATTGGAAAAACTCAAACAACAGATAGGAAATCTTGAAACTTATGGAGGAAGACTCATCCCGATTATTAATCTCATATTCAGGGGAGACAACAATCTGCTTGTATTGGAAAAGTCTCCTGACCAAACCTTGATGCGGTATTTTCAGGAAGACCTTGGCATGAGTCTTCCAAACATTGCAATCTTGTCACATTCTATTTACGATAGTCTTCTTACTCAAGTTGATAAATTGAGCCATGATGAAATAAGCCCAACACTAACCTCAATCCACCAACATCATGCAGCATGGGTTGATGGATTTGTAAGCGATAACGTACTCATGAATATTGCAAAGGCTCTCAACAAGCCGACCGTAAGCAGTCTGGAAGGCAGCAGAAGGGGAAATAATAAATTTCTACTTCATAATCATCTTTCTGAAAAGGGATTTCCTGTGTTTGATACAATGTCCGCATCATCACCTGATGATATTCCAGTTTGTATTACCACGCTCCGTAAAAGTGGGTATAAAAAAGCAGTAGTCAAAGCTCAAATCGGTGCTTCCGGCATCGGTATGATCACTTTGCCAACTACTTCTTGTGATGCAAACAATATTCCTGAGCACTTTTTTTTTGAGGGTCCCTGTATGGTACAAGGCTGGCTTGATGAAGCAATTACAAATATACGTCATCTGGGATCACCCAGTGTTCAAATGTTTCTGGATGATAAAACAGTTTCCCTTTATGATATTACAGAGCAGATTCTTAACTCAAAGAGTGTTCATGAGGGTAACCTTTCACCTCCATCTTACTTTTCACAGGGAGATTATGTCTATGAAGAACTGCTTCGTCAGGCGGCAACTGCTGGCTCCTGGCTCCATGACCAGGGGTACAGAGGTACGGCAAGTGTTGACTTTCTTGTTATTGATCGCCTCGGTACTACGGAAGTCAGAGTGTGTGAAATAAATGCACGGGTTACGGGTGCTACTTATCCATCCGTTATAGCACGGCATTTCTTGCCGCATGATGCCTGGTTGATGCGAAATATACATTTTATAAAACCACTAAGAGATACGAATTTACTGAAGACGTTGGATAAAAAGGGTTATCTTTATTACCCTGACTTGCAGGAAGGTATTTTACCCGTAAATTTCAATCTTGATGAAAAAGGTGGTGTACAAAAAGGACAGTTTCTATGCCTCGGAAAAAATGTAGATGATTGTCTAAACATGTTTAAACGAATAGAATCGATTCTTCCTTTAAGCTGGTATTATGATAGGGACTAAGGCAATTCCGTCCTTTGATCCGAAAATAGATTGGATTCCCGCCAGGGCGGACGTGGACGCCTCCCGAAAGGGAGGTACCTTGCTTTCGCAAGGAGTCCAATTTTCACACTTCGTTGTGCCCTGAAAGGGCATGAAGGTTTGACCGGAATTGCCATAAATTGAATTTTGTTACCGAAACGATGAACTATTAAGCCAGGTGGACATAACTCGTCCAGGTTGGGTGAACCATGATACAATCTTCAAAAGATCTACAAAGAAGACTCGTAGCCCTGACAAGGGACTTAATCTTGATTCCCAGTGATGCCTCACATCTTGAAGACATTACACGCTGTTTTGAATTTATTATCAACCACGTAGAGGCTCTTGATAATATTACAGTAAAAAAGTATTGCCATTGCGATGTTCCATCGTTTGTTGCCCTTCCCAAAAATATGAGAAAGCCGAAAGTCCTACTCTGCGGTCATCTTGATGTTATCACACATTCTGATGTACAAATATATCGTTCACATATTGCTGATGGCAGAATCTATGGGCCCGGGTCTGCTGATATGAAAGGTCCTCTGGCAATTCTTCTTGAGATTTTCAGGAATTTACACACGCAATATGAGAACCTTCCACTCGGACTTGTTATAACATCTGACGAAGAGCGTGGCGGAGAGTCAGGGATCCGATTTCTTTTTGATGAGATAGGGCTTCGGTGTGATGTGGCCATGATCCCAGACGGGGGTTCTTTAAATGAGATAATCGTGGAAGAAAAAGGTATACTTCATCTAAAGATTCAGTGCAATGGGCATTCAGCACATGCTGCACGTCCATGGTTGGGGAACAACCCACTGGAACGTCTTGTTGACGCTACAGCCCGTCTACGAAATAACTTTGAATCATTGAAACAAGATGGAGACCATTGGTATCCTACTTGTGCGCTTACGAATATCCGAACGCCAAACCAGTCCATAAACCGCATACCATCTGAGGCTGAAGGTATTCTTGATATACGATTTCCCGCTCCATACACCGTAAATGAAATGTCAAACCACATTTGTAATGTGCTGGGTGAAGGAATCGACATACACACATTAATCAGTGCAGAACCAACACGCCTCTCACCGGACTCGCTTTATCTTTCAGTCACTGAGGAAATAACAGGAAAATCTGCTAACCTTGGGAAGGAAGATGGTGGAAGCGATGCTCGTTTTGTTGGACGTCTAAATATCCCCGTGATCGTATCCAGACCTATCGTTGGCGAATTGCATTCTGAAAGAGAGTGGATTGATATTTCAACGATGGAGACCTTCTATCGCATTTATGAACTATATCTGAAACGAAAGCTACTCAAGCGTGAAAAATGAAGATTGCGGCTACCCGCCCGTCTTTTGTCGTACGCCAGCCAGAATGCCCGTCCGAACGGTGTTGCCGGGAGGGCATTCTGGCGCGGGAGGGCAAAAATCACTCAATACCAACAACCTTTATGTCGAAAACGACATCCTTTCCTGCCAGGGGGTGGTTGCCGTCAAGAAATACATGAGTTTCGTCTATATTTACTATTGTTCCCCCTATCCCTTGTAGTTTTACTACCATACCTATCCTGGGTTCAAAACTTTCGGGTAGATCAGCTTTGATAAATTTCATTACCAGGTCCTCATTTCTCTTGCCGTATGCGTCTTTTGCCTTTATTGTTACCTTCTTTTCTTCGTTTAATTTCATCCTTCTTACAGCTCGATCAAGTCCGCGCGGCATTTGCTCACTCCCGACTGTAAATTCCAGTGGTTTTCCTTCTTTTGATTTATCAAATACAGTACCATCCTTAAGACTTACGGTATAATGGATCTTAACCTTATCACCTTTTTTAACGGTTACGCCTTCACCTTCTTTTTCGCTACCGTTAGCCTTACTCAGGTATCCATTAAGTAGAATCAACCCCCCCATTACAATAAACATTATACTGATCTTAATTAATATTTTTGTTAAGGTCCAGATTCTTCGTCTCATTTTATCTCCTGTAGTTTTGAAATATGCTTCTGATGATGGTTTTTGCTAGAAAGATTGTAAGATGGTATAATGTTGCGATGAAATTTCTATTTAGGGCAAGTTTTAAGAAGATAATGGGTTTCTTTATCTTATTTGCTCTCGCTATATCGTACCTGCTGGAGAGGGCAACAATCCTTTTAAGAGGCGTATGTTCCTCAAAATTCAGGATGTCATCCAGATAAAAAGATATGCATCGATAGCCATCTGCTTTTTTACTGTCCGTTATTGATAGATCTGCTGAGCTTCCATTCATCGTAAACTTAAAGTCAACACTATTGCCCTTTGAATGAAAGAATCTAAATATAACTTTGCCGCCAAGATTCTTTAATAACTTGGCATCTCTAAATTTGGCGTTCTTTATGTTGCCTCCCACAAGGGCATGTAAGTATTCGTACATATAGTTCTTCAAGTCACTGAGACTGTTTCTGTCGTCATTTTTTTCGATAACCGCTACGTTTATTAAGCGATATATAGCTTCAAGGACTGTACCAAGAATAGTTCGCTGACGGGAAGACGAGTCTATACCATAAAATTTACCGTTACAATAAGCCAGCATCTTCTTGAGCGTCTTAAGGTCTATATTGTTGGGTTCTATTACAGTTCCGAAGTTGTTGTACATATCCCATCTATAACTGTTTATGGAGTTTGCTTTTTTATACTCCTGAAAAATTTGGGTGCCGGGATATGGGGTCATTACCATAAATACGGCTTGCTTCAGGCCTACTACTTTAGCGTATTCCGGGTATCTCTTTATGTCTTCTACTGATTCATTGAGGTGGCCGATTATAAAATATCCTTGTACCTTTATCTTATAATCATTCAATATTTCAATGGCCTTTTCGCAGGTTTTTGGGTTTGTGCCTTTTCTTATTCTTTTTAAGGTTTCCATATTAGGACTCTCAATCCCAAGACTCACATGCCTGAGACCAATATTATGCAGCTTTTGCATTATGTGTTCGGCCCGGATAATGTCTGTGGTTCTGCTTTCCGTCCATATCTTGAAATTAGTTAAATTGTTCTCAGACATTAAGTCGACAATCTTCTCCATCCTGTCCACATCTGTTAACACGTTTGCATCCCATATCTTGAGTATCTTACGCTTCTTGGTGGTGTGTATCATCTTCAGTTCTTCAATCACGTTTAAGGGACTTCTATGCCGCCAGTTTTTATTCACCATGTCATTTGAACAGAAAGAACACTTTATCCTGCAACCTCTTGAGGTAAATACGGTATCAAACAAATAATCGGCGCCCTTATTTCCAAATCGCTTTGGCCTTATCTCGCGCAGGGGTTGAGGAAGCACATCAAGGTTTTCAATGACACCCCTGTCTGGATTGTGTATGACATTGCCATTATCTTTGAATGATAGACCTAAAACACCTTCTGAGGGACCTTCATTGACAAGCTCCTTAAAGGTAAATTCTCCCTCACCTCTAATTACGGCATCAACGTAGGGGGATTTAAGCACTTCATCTGGTAGTGCTGTAGGGTGGTACCCTCCCAGAACTACGTATAAATTATACTTTTTGGCAATCTTCGCAAATTCCAGCGCATTCGTATAAGCTCCTGTCATGGAGGATATGCCTATCATATCGGCTGGGTGGTTTTTTAAATATCTTTCAAAGTCGTGTAGAGGATTAGATGCGTATGTGTTTACGGGAATGGTTATTGAATCAACGTCGTTCTTTACCATTCCAGCAAGGTAGCATACTTCGGTAATATCGGAAAGTATCAACCCATAAGGTATGTCTACTTTCTGGGGGGCTTTTAATAAACAAACGTTTTTAAAATAACTCATTTCTTGGAGCGTTTAATTTTTACTTTATTTATAGCATTGAGATATGCTTTAGCACTCGCTTCGATTATGTCTGTACTTACGGCGCGACCTCTATAGCTTTTACCTTCAACATCCACCTCAACAATAACCTCTCCCATGGCGTCCTTTCCACTCGTTATTGCCCTTATATTGTAATCGAGGAGTGTCCCTTTTGTTCCAGTTATTAAATCAATTGTTTTGAAAAGGGCATCAATTGGCCCGTCACCTATTGTCGCATCGTCTGCAATCTTGTTCTTTCCAACACGGAGTCTTACGCCTGCAGTCGGTACGGTATTGGGTCCGCAACTTATGCTTAGGCTGTCGAGTTCGTAAATATGCGGAACTTCTGATTTTTCGTCCTGTATTAAAGCTTCGATATCCTGATCATAAATATCTTTTTTTTTGTCAGCCAGAATTTTAAATTGATTGAAAGTATGCTCAAGTTCTTCATCAGAGAGTTCATAGCCCAGCTCCATGATACGTTTTTTAAATGCGTGTCGGCCAGAAAGTTTACCCAGAACGATTTTAGTCTTTGGTAAGCCAACCTCTTCTGGCCTCATAATCTCATAGGTTGTCCGTTCTTTTAAAATCCCATCCTGATGCACACCGGATTCATGTGCAAACGCATTTTCTCCTACTACTGCCTTATTCCTTTGTACCCATAATCCTGTTAAGCCGCTAACAATCTTGCTGGTGGCCAGAAGTTCATGTGTTTTTATTCGTGTAGTATGTCCAAAAAAGTCTTTTCTAGTTTTGAGTGCCATAACAATTTCTTCCAGTGATGCATTGCCAGCTCTTTCTCCAATTCCATTTATAGTACATTCTACTTGAGTTGCACCTTTTTTTATTGCTGACAGCGAATTAGCAACGGCCAAACCAAGGTCATCATGGCAGTGAACGCTGATTACAGCCTCGCTGATGTTTTTTACATTTTCTTTCAGGCTTTTTATTAATGATGCGTATTGTTCAGGTACTGCGTATCCGACTGTATCCGGAATGTTTACGGTTTTTGCCCCTGCATCAATTACTGATTCGACGACTTCTGCAAGGAAATCTGGTTCGGTCCTTGTTGCGTCTTCAGGGGAGAATTCTACATCGTCAACATATTTTCTTGCGTGTTTTACTCCTTTTACGGCAGTCTTTATAATCTCCTCTTTTGCTTTAGCCAATTTGAATTTTCGGTGAATTTTCGATGTTGCAAGAAAGACGTGAATCCTGGGTGACTCAGCATGTTTGAGTGCCTTGGCCGCACATTCTATATCCTTCTCAACGGCCCGTGCGAGTGCAGCAATGCTTACGCCTCGTATCTCCTTCGCAATGTTACTTACAGATTTAAAATCACCTTCTGATGTTATAGGGAATCCTGCTTCTATTATGTCAACGTTCAAATTGGAGAGCTGCCTTGCTATCTGGAGTTTTTCTTTTGGGTCAAGACTTGCACCCGGAGATTGTTCTCCATCTCTTAAAGTAGTGTCAAAAATTTTGATTCTTGCCATATTATTTCACCTGTATCCATTTCATAAGCTTACGTAGTTTTGCACCGACCTTTTCAATCTGAGAATTCTTATCCTTCATAGCAAGAGCATTAAATATTGGACGCCCTGCCTTATTTTCGAGTATCCATTCCTTGGCAAAACTGCCATTTTGTATCTCAGAAAGCATTTTCTTCATTTCTTTTTTTGTTTCTTCATTAATTATTCTTGGTCCCCTCGTCAGGTCGCCGTACTCGGCAGTATTACTTATCGAATGTCTCATGTATGTCAAGCCACCCTGGTAAAAAAGATCGACGATAAGCTTTAACTCATGCATACATTCAAAATATGCCAGTTCTGGTTGATATCCTGCCTCGACAAGCGTTTCGAACCCTGCCTTGACTAAGGCAGAAGCCCCACCGCATAATACGGCCTGCTCACCAAAAAGGTCTGTTTCTGTTTCTTCCGCAAAGGTTGTCTCCAGTACACCCGCTCTTGCTCCACCAATACCCCTGGCATATGCTAAGGCAGTTTTCTTCGCCTTCTTTGAATTATCCTGGTGAATGGCTAATAGGCATGGCACACCACCACCTTTGACGTATTCACTTCTGACCAGATGTCCTGGTCCTTTTGGAGCGACCATAATTGTGTCAACGTTTTTTGGAGGTACTATTTGTCCAAAGTGGATGTTGAAGCCATGAGAAAATAAGAGTGTCTTGCCTTTTTTTAAATAAGGCATGATTTCTGTTTCATAGGTGTCTGTTTGTAATTCGTCTGGTATCAATATTGCAATTAAATCACACTGCTGTGTGGCTTTGCCGGCAGATACAGGTTTGAAACCATGTTTAACTGCTAAATCATAGTTTGGAGACCCCTTTCTCTGCGCAACTATAACATTGAGACCACTGTCGCGAAGATTTTGCGCATGAGCGTGTCCCTGGCTGCCATAGCCTATTACGGCAATTTTTTTACCTTTTAACAAACTGAGCTTAGCGTCTTTGTCCGAATATATCTTTGTCATTATTATTACTGCCTTTCTATATTGTTAAAAATATTACTTTGGCCCACGGTTCATTGCAATTCTACCTGTTCGCGCTACCTCCTTTATGCCATACGGGCGGAGCAAATCTAACATTGCTTCAAGCCTGTCCTCTGGACCTGATATTTCTATAACCATGTCTTTTTGTCCAACATCTATGATCTTTCCTCTAAAGACATCTACTAATTCCACAACCTCACTCCTTTTCCCTGGTGCAGCACTTACCTTGATAAGCATCAGATCGCGCTCTACATAGTCAGTGCCGGTAAAATCTGTTACTTTGATTGTATCTATAACTTTTCCAAGTTGTTTTCGAACCTGTTCTAGTATTGCTTCATCACCGCTAACGACGATAGTCATTCTGGATATGTCCATGTTTTCAGTTTCACCAACAGCCAGGCTTTCTATGTTGAACCCTCTACCGCTAAATAGACCGGTGATGCGTGCGAGGACGCCAACCTTATTTTCAACCAAAACAGATATTACGTGCTTCATAGTAAATTAGCTCCTTTCAGTCACTAATTTATGATCGTTTTTGTAAAGGAGTTTTAGAGAAATTTGTTTTTAATCTTGTCTTCATTATTTCTTAACTAGCTGAGCAGCCTTCAGGGCAGCATTGTAAACCATTTTTAGGGGAAGACCCCTGTCATCTGCAATTTTTTTGCAATCCTCATGTTCAGGTGTAATATTTTTTATGCATCCGTTAAGCATTCCCATCTTTACCTTGATTATGCCGAATTCAGTCTGTACGTCAACTAACTTCCGGGAGAGTTTATTACGGCTTACTTTATACTTCCTGATACCAAACGTTGTAGATTGATCGAATATAACATCTTCTACCTTTGATAGATTTGCATTATCCACAATAATGCTAATAAGTATTCCAGGACGAGATTTTTTCATTTGAACCGGTGTTATATATCCATCCAATGCCCCACTCTCCAAGACCTTTTCAAGCAGATAACCAAAATGCTCTCCAGGCATATCGTCAATATTCGTCTCTACCATCCAAACCTCATCTTGTTCACATACGGAAATTGTTTCCCCAATCATTACCCTCAGGAGGTTGGGTATTTGAGGAATCTTATAACTCCCTGCGCCATATCCGACTTGTAACAATGAAATCTCCGGGCACATTTCAACGTTTTCTCCTAACGTTGTCAGGATTGCGGCTCCGGTGGGTGTAATAAGCTCATGTTTTATATTTGTTCCTATTACGCGATACCCTTTCAAGAGTTCAATGGTTGCAGGAGCCGGTATAGGGAACTCTCCATCATGACATTTTACAAATCCAGTACCGGTCCTTATCGGTGAAAAGTATATCTTTTCAATCTTAAGGTCGTAAATGGCGATTACGGATCCTACAATGTCTATAATTGAATCAATAGCGCCAACTTCATGAAAATGAACGTCATCTGGTGAAGCATTATGTACCTTTGCCTCTGCCTTTGCAAGATTTTCAAAAATCTTAACACTATCTCTTTTAACATCTTCACTTAATGTGCTTCCGTTAATGATTTTAGTTATATCCTTGAGAGTCCTTCTATAATTATTTTCCTTGTCTGTTTTCTCATCGGGTATTATCACATCGAATTTTGTCCCCGTAATCCCAGAACGAGGTACTCTCTTTAAATCAAGTTTATAGTCTTTTAGTTCAAGCTTCTTCAGCTCTTCGTTCAGCTTATCCAGACTAAATCCAGAGTCTATCAAGGCTCCCAGGATCATATCGCCACTGGCGCCAGAGAAACAATCAAAATACGCAATCTTCATAGATAGCTTCAATTCAAAATATTACAAGTTCTTTTATTATATAAAGTTATTGAAATAAGTCAGTTTAAAAATATTAGCACACGCCTTTTATAGAGTCAAACAAAAACCAATTCCATTTATATTGACATAGCTTATGGGTAACCTATAATTATGTCCAAGTTCCTGAGGTTTTTTGCCTATGTTAAAAACATATCTAAAAAGGATATTTGAAGTAGCAAAGAGAGAGGATGCAACAGAGGAAAGTTATTATTCAAGCCTAGAAGAACTACTCAAAGATTATGCTGCCTCTATAAATAAGAAAAATACCCATGTTACAACAATTCCAAAAAAGACTGAAGCAGGCAACCCAGATTTCAGAGTATGGGATGGAAAACAACACATAGTTGGATATATCGAGGCAAAAGCCCCCACAGTTGAGTATCTAGACCAGATAGAAACCACAGAGCAATTAAAGCGTTATTTACATACCTTCCCTAATTTAATACTGACCAACTTCTTTGAATTCAGACTTTATCGAGATGAAATATTAATAGATAAGGTTGTTATAGGCAGACCGTACCATCTACATAAACTTAAATCTATTCCACCAGTTGAAAAGGAATCAGAATTTTTGAAACTACTTGAAAAATTCTTTTCCTTTTCACTTCCAAAAAAATATACAGCAAAATCACTAGCCATTGAACTGGCAAAAAGGACGAGATTTTTAAAAGAGCAGGTAATTGCTGAAGAATTAAAAGAGGAAAGCGAAAAAGGAAAAGGCCTTATCCTTGAATTTTACAAGGCATTTCAAACTCATCTTATCGGTACTCTTACGCAGGATGATTTTGCAGATTTATATTCACAGACTATTACGTATGGTCTTTTTGCTGCAAGAACTCGTACAGAAAACGGTTTTAACCGTAAACTTGCCTATGATAGTATCCCACGCACAATAGGAATCTTAAGGGAGGTCTTTAAGTTTATTTCCTTGGGGGACTTGCCGACTCAAATGGAATGGATTGTTGATGACATTTCAGATATGTTGGCAGCGGTAGATGTACAAAAAATCCTTCACGATTTTTATCATAAAGGAAAGGGCAAAGATCCAATAGTTCACTTTTACGAAACGTTCCTTGCTGAATATGATCCAAAAGAACGGGCGCAAAGGGGTGTCTATTACACTCCGGAACCTGTAGTATCATATATTGTTAGTTCACTGCATTACGTCTTAAAACAAAGATTTGATAAAGATGAAGGCTTTGCATCAAGCTCTGTAACTGTACTTGATCCTGCTGCAGGGACTTTGACATTTCTAGCAGAGGCAAGCAAATTGGCTATAGAAGAATTTACCAAAAAATATGGAGAGGCGGGCAAAAAGGACTTAATTAAAGAACATATTTTGAAGAATTTCTACGCATTTGAACTCATGATGGCGCCTTATGCAGTAGGTCATTTGAAGATGTCGTTTCTGATGGAAGAATTTGGTTACAAATTAAGAAAGGATGATAGATTCAAGTTGTATCTAACAAATACCCTGGAGATGGAAGATCTCGCCCAATCTGAATTTCCAGGCATGTCATCTTTGGCCGAGGAATCGCGACTTGCAGGAAATGTAAAAAAGAAAACGCCCGTATTGGTAATAATGGGCAATCCTCCGTATTCTGTAAGCTCTATCAATAAATCCCGTTTTATTGAAAAAGAAATGGAACTTTATAAGAAAGATGTTCGCGATGAAAGAAATATACAACCTCTTTCTGATGATTACATTAAGTTTATTCGTTTTGCACACTGGAAAATTGAAAAAGAGGGGAAAGGCATTATAGGCATGATTACTAATAATTCCTACCTTTCAGGATTAATTCATCGTGGTGTGCGCAAGAAATTATTAGAAAGTTTCAATGAAATTTACGTTTTAAATCTACATGGCAATAGCCGTATTGGAGAGAAATCTCCTGATGGAAGTAGTGATGAAAATGTTTTTGATATACAGCAGGGAGTCTCTATTGCTTTATTTATCAAAAACAAAAAACACAAAGGTTTGGGGAAGGTCTTTTATGAAGATGTTTACGGTTTGAGAGAAAAGAAATACGTATATTTAGATAAACATGATATTGATTCAACAAAATGGAAGGAACTAAAACCATCAGAACCTCATTATTTCTTTGTGGAAAAAGATTTTTCGTTACAAGAAAACTATAATCAGTTTACATCTATTCAAAAAATATTTAATAATTCTTCAAGTGGTGTAACAACACATCGTGATCATTTTGTAGTTGGTTTTACAAAAGAGGAAGTTAAACAAAGGATGAGAACATTTACCAGTAACCTACCTGATGAATTAGTAAGACAGAGTTTAACATTAAAGGGTACTAGCGACTTCAATATAAAGCAAGCAAGGGATAAAATGAAGAAGAAAGATTGGCAAAAATCAATAATTCCATATTCTTATCGACCTTTTGATAATAGATATATTTGCTATCTTGAAGAACTAATAGACAGAAATCGTTATGAGGTAATGCAACATTTCCTTAAAGACAACCTTAGTTTGGTTGTAATGCGTCAATATCTTTATGATCCTGTCAAAATATACAACTATGTTCTTTGTGCAAACGAAATTTCAGATAGAAGGCTTTTTATCAGTAATAGAGGTGCTGGCTTCGTATTTCCCCTATATCTTTATCCAAAAAAAAGTGATTCTAAAAAAGGATCTCTTGGTAGTAATATGATGCTTTTTGAACCAAAAGCAGATTACATCATAAAAAAACCAAACCTATCTAATGTATTACTTGAACAACTAACAACCGCTTTTAAGCAAGAACCAATCCCTGAACAAATATTTTTCTATATTTATGCTGTGCTTTATTCAAACATTTACCGCACTAAATATTCTGAATTTCTGAAGATAGAGTTCCCGAAGGTTCCATTCACAAAGGATTTTAAACTTTTTCACAAGATGTCTGATTTAGGAAAAGAGCTTACGGAACTACACTTACTAAAGTCAAAGGCGTTGAGCAATCCGATATCAAAATTCCAAGGTGATGGCACAAACATCGTCGAAAAGCCAAAATATAATGAGAAGGAAAAGAAAGTCTTCATTAATAAAGAACGATATTTTGAGGGGATAGTGAAAGATGTATGGGAATATCAAATCGGTGGTTATCAGATACTGGATAAATGGCTGAAAGATAGAAAAGGCAGAAGACTAACCCTTGATGATATTCGTCATTACTGCAAGATAGTAACCGCCTTGAAGAAGACAATAGAAATTCAGAAGAAAATCGATAAACTTTATCCACAAATTGAGAAAGTGTTGATTGAATTTGAAAAATAGAGACAATGTTTCTGATTTGACGCACCAGAGAAGGATTGGAGTATTCGGCGGAACCTTTAATCCAATTCATAAAGGACATCTGGTCATTGCCGAAGAGGTTTACAAATACCACCATTTATCAAAGGTTCTCTTTATACCTGCCAATATACCTCCTCATAAATATGCTGAAGACTTGATCGATGCCCATCATCGTTACAAAATGGTGGAAGAGGCAATCAGGGGTAATGACAAACTCGAAGTATCTGACTTTGAAATCAAACGTGAGGGTAAATCTTATACTATAGATACTGTTCAAGATGTTCTGCGTTCCTATGGAAAGAATTGTGAAATATTTTTGATTATTGGTGCTGATTCATTAAATGAATTGGAATTATGGAAGGATATTAAAAAACTTTCGGAATTATGCCATTTCGTTATCGTAAATAGACCCGGGTACCCGACTGATGTGTCAGGCAGCCTTGCTGATGTTATTGGCAAAGATAAAGTATTAGATATGGAAAGACTGAAGGTGCAAATTTCACCTATTGGGATCTCATCTACAGATATTCGAAAAAGGTTGAGAGAAGGAGCTGACGTAAGTGGTCTCGTACCACCATGTGTTGAGGCATATATAAGGGAGCATGGTTTATACTCGCCCGCCCGTGCCGGATCGGACGGGTGTTGTGATGTTAAAAAAGCTTAACAGGAACAGAAGAACAGTGTCAGGTCTTGACTTGATACATTAATATAGAATGCAATCTAATGCCATCAACAGATCAATGATTGGGACTACCTAACATGTTTACAAATAAGGTGATACTACTCATGATGCAAGAAAGAAATTTTATCTTTAATTCACAGAAACAATAAAGGATTTAAAATCTATCCAGGAATTCTTTGCCTTTCTTGATATTTTTAATAGGTTGTTGTATTGTCTTAGAATTGATAACGTAAAATCCGTGGTATCCTATTGATTCAAGCGTGGAGATGAATTCTTGCACTGGTACTATTCCTTCTCCAATGGGTACTTCTATGCGTCGACCTTCTCCTGTTTGCCCGGTATCCCAAATATTAGTGTGGACTATGTATTCATGTAATTCATATATATACTTAATTGGGTCTAAGTTGTTCAGCATAAGTGACGCAGGGTCGTAGATTAATTTAATACCTTGAGTTTGTAATGATGTTAAAAAAGTTTTCAGTGTTGAGTAATTATCATATGTAATTTTTGCAGCAAGGTTGCATCCATAGTTTTCAGCATGTATACCGATCTCGTTAAGCGCCGCACTTACTGCATGCGAGTGTGTAGAATCAGTGTCTGTTGGAATATTGCCTATCTGTATAGTTATAATATTGGTTTGTAAATCTAGTGCAAGATTTATAATTTCTTTTGTTCTTTTGATAAGGAAGTCAAATTCGTTTTCATTGATAAAACCTATGCCAATTTCTCCACCCAGAGCACAGAGTCTTAGCCTGTTTAAATCAATAATACGTTTTAATTCTCGGCGGCCTGTCAGGGACAAGTTTTCCGGGGTTATATCTTTTTGTGTTGCGTCTATTTGAATGCCACTGAATCCTAGAGTTGAGGCAGTTTTAATACCCTCTTTGATCCTTAATCGAAAGGATTCAAGTACAACACCGATCCTTTGTCTTATAATTTTAATAATCCTTAAATATTAGAATACTAGTTATTAATTTAGTCACAATGTTAACAAGAGACTGATGAATTTCTCAATATTAAATGAAACACCTCCCCTTCATCCCCTCCTTCGCAAGGAGGGGAATTAGGGGTGGTTATGAATCCAGCGTAATCCCAAATGAAATATAACAATTATACAAAAAAAAGAGAAATGGATATTGCAAAGCAAGTTGAGTAATGCTTTATTATAATTGTTTTATTTAATTACGTTTCATTTCAATATCTTCTTTAAGCCCTCCCTGCCCGACGGCCACACAAGGCCACCTTGGGTTAATTTCAAGGCCCTACAGTCGGGATAGTTTGGCGGGTGTGGCCAATTTATGAAAATGGATAGAGAAAAAGCATTACAACTATTATCAAGCCATCTCAAAACGGAAAATCTATTAAAACATTGTTTGGCAAGCGAAGCTATAATGAGGAGTCTTGCAAAAGAATTAAATGAAGATATTGAAAAATGGGGCGTAGCAGGACTCCTTCATGATCTCGATTTTGAAAAGACAAAAGACGATCCTGCCAATCATACATTAGTTTCAGCTAATATCTTAGAAGGTCATGGTATAGATGACGAAATAATTAAGGCGATAAAAGGTCACAATGCGGAAGCCCTGGGCATAAATAGGGAAAGTAAACTTGACTTCGCATTGGCTGCTGCAGAGACTGTTACAGGGTTGATTATTGCTACGGCATTGGTCTACCCTGATAAAAAGTTAAAAAGTGTGAAGGCTAAATCAGTACTAAAAAGGATGAAAGAAAAGGCATTTGCCAAAAGTGTTAATAGAGAAATAATAAGAGAGTGTGAAAATCTTGGCATTGCCTTAGAAAGATTCATAGAGATTTCAATAAAAGCTATGCAAGAAATAATCGATGACCTGGGTTTATGATGAATGTATCACCAGGTGCATTCTATAGTGCAACGAATTACAAGGATCAATCTCTTTATGTCCAGTTGCGAAATTTTCTCAGAATAGACTCTCGACTTGATCGGGGGAATCTATAGAGGTTTGGCGCTCATGATTTCAGGGTGTTATAAACGTGACATGGTGATTGATAAAAAGTCATACGTCTTAATTTACCGAATCTGATTTCTAGTACCTACCTTATTTCTTTTTTACACTATTATATTCTTCTGTAGTATTCAGATTCTTTATTGCCTTTTTAAACTTATCCGATGAATCCAAGCTATCCAACTTTACTACTTTAACATTAACTTGTGGAAAGAAGTCAATGATTTTCAGGTTATTATTATCAAGCTCTCTCTTAATTGGTGCAATACAATTTTTTGAGTAAAATGCATGAAGTGGCTCTAATCCTCTATTGATTTGAGGGACGACAACATCGTGTCCTTTTATAAAGCTTTTAAGATGTTTTATTAAGTCTATTTCAACAAATGGCATGTCACAGGCAAGTACAAAGGTATAAAAACTGCTTGTATTAATAAGGCTAGCGTGGATGCCACCCAGTGGTCCCTTGTTAGGGTAGATGTCTTTAATAATTGGTATATTCAGGTGTTTATAATCTGATGGTGTATTGGCCGAAATGATAATTTCATTAAATATTTCCCGAAGCAAATCTATCTGGTGTTCTATAAAAGTCTTGCCCTTTAATTTGAGAAACGCCTTGTTAGAACCCATTCTGCTACTTTTACCACCAGCAAGGATTACTGCATTCATAGATTTTATCCTTTTAAGAAACGGTATGTTAAGATACTTTTTCAGAACACAATAGGAAGGCTGTGTTCTTTGGCCGCTTTAATGGAATTTTCAGCCTCCACTATGTCGTAACCTTTCTTGACTTTTTGCTCGCATAATTTACTAAACCACCACTGGCTATTGCATTTCGCTCTCCTTCGCTTAAATCGATTTTCGTCCTGATCGTTCTGCCATTGATTTCGACGGTTACATGATTCTCCTTCAAGATTTCTTCTCTTACTTTTGGAAGCTTTATTACGTCTCCCTCTTTTATAGAATTGTAGTCTTCCCAATCCTCGAAAAGAAGTGGAATAATTCCGAAGTTAACCAGATTGGAATAATGGATCCTTGCAAAACTCTTTACGATTTTTACCCTAATACCCAAATACCTGGGAGCAATTGCAGCGTGTTCCCGTGAAGAACCCTGACCATAATTCTCACCACCGATTACCGCTGCATTACCAGCCCTCTTTGCCTTATCTGGAAATTCAGGGTCAACTTGATTATATACAAATTTGCTTATTTCGGGGATATTGCTTCGTAATGGCAATACCGTATTACCTGCTGGCATAATATGATCAGTCGTGATATTATCGCCTGCCTTGAGGATTACCTTACACTCCAGGGACTCAGGTAGTTCTTCAAAATCGGGAAATGGAGCAATGTTTGGTCCACGTATGATTTCTACCTTTTCCGGATGGGATGCAGGTGGAATTATCATAGAATCATTTATGATAAATTTTTTTGGAATTGATACCCTGGGGTAAGTTCCTAGATTTCTTGGGTCTCTGATTTCTCCGAATATACCGGCAGCTATTGCTGTCTCAGGGCTGCACAGATATATTCTGTCATCCTTTGTTCCGCTGCGTCCGGGAAAATTTCTTGGAAATGTGCGCAGAGAGACAGCGCCTGATGCCGGAGACTGTCCCATCCCAATACATCCCAGACAACCTGATTGTTGAATTCTTACACCTGCATTTAACAGGGAAACAGTACCACCTTTAGCAGCAATATTTTCAAGTACCTGTATGCTGCCCGGATTGATTTCAAAAGACACGCGAGAGTGAATCTTTTTATTTTCCAGAACCTTACAAACAATCATCAGATCGCGGAAGGATGAATTGACTGAAGAACCTGTAATACACTGATGGACAGGTGTCCCTTCGACGTCCTTGACCTTTTTTACATTGTCTGGAGAAGAAGGACAGGCGATTAGTGGTTCGAGCTCTGATAAATTTATTCCGTCCAATTTATCATATTTTGCTCCTTGGTCAGCCTTTAATTCAATCCATGCATCACCTCGACCCTGAGATTGCAGGTATCTTTTAGTCTGTATGTCGGAAGGAAAGATGGTTGTTGTGGCCCCCAATTCTGCCCCCATGTTTGCTATGGTGGCCCGATCTGTTGCGCTAAGGGTTTTTACACCAGGCCCAAAATATTCGACGATATATCCTAGCCCACCTTTTACTGAATGACGCCTCAACATCTCAAGTATTACATCTTTTCCGCTAACCCAATCTTGTAACTTTCCAGTAAGTTTTACTCCAAATATTTTTGGGTATTTGAGAAGGTATGGTTCCCCGGCCATGGCCAAGGCAACATCTAACCCACCTGCACCAATTGCTATCATACCCATTCCACCACCTGTACAGGTGTGGCTATCTGAACCGAGCATGGTTTTTCCAGGAATGCCAAACCGTTCGAAATGAACCTGATGTGATATTCCGTTCCCTGGTTTCGAAAAATATAGACCGTACCTCGCTGAACACGTTTGTAAAAATAGGTGGTCATCCATATTCTTAAAATCTGTTTGCAACAGATTGTGGTCGACATAACTAACGGATAGTTCTGTTCTTACCTTATTAATTCCCATTTTTTCAAACTCGAGGTAAACCATGGTTCCTGTCGCATCTTGTGTAAGTGTATGGTCGATTCTAATACCTACCTCTTCACCCGGGATAGGTTTTCCTGTTACCAGATGCTGTTCTAAAATCTTTTGAGACAAGGTCTTTTTTGGCATGGTGAACCTTTCTAGCTTCCTTAAGAAACTATAACGTTTTTTAGGATTTCTTAACTTCCAGATTTAAATATACTATATTTAGCTTATAAATTTGGAACTCCAATATCAAGGTAAATTTGCTATTATCCAGGGTGTGAGATTCAGCAAAATAGGTTATTGCCAAAACCCTAATAATAGTTGCTGTACAATGTCTAAAAAATTTTGCAAGGATAGTTTCGGTTTAGCCTCTGCCACAACTGGTGAACCATCAGACGAAATCAGATGATAATTACAATTGCAGTAGCATACTCCCCTTTTCCTTATTCAAAGCAATAACCATCGGATTTAATCACATCCTACACCTATCCAAAAAAAATCGGATACATGGATAGGTTAAATTCTTGAAAGGTCAGCGAGGGCTTGAAACTTAATAAGATATAGAAATTCGGCACTATCATTATTTGGCATGAATATGCGAAATGTTATATGAACAGATGTTTGCAAATAAATACTTATAAAAATAGTTTTTATCTATTGACTTTTTATAATTGTATAATACATTAATTGTAGAGTGCAATGAATGTTATTAAAAAAAGATATTTTGTCAAGTATTAGCCTCTCAATAAAAAAATAGGATCTATAGTACACGGTTGTGAAAGATACATACTTGACAAAAAAGGAGATAACTATATATGTATACATAAGTTATGCCAGAACGGCTTACACTGTTTTGCGTTTAGCGAAAAAACATTTTTTTGGGAACAAATTTAAAAGTAAATATGTTTGATATAGTGAAAGCACAATACAATAGTTGTATTATAAAAGGAATAACCAATGAATAAAAAATCTGAAAATAAAAACATCAGTGACCTAATGAACAGTGTATTAAAGAGCATAATCCTTTTAAATAAGGAAATAGAATCATATTTCGGTATGTCTTCTGCCAGGATTTTAACACTACTTGCGTTTACCGAAAAAAAGACGATGCAGATGAGTGAGTTAAGTGATGCGATGTCTCTAACTACAAGTACCTCGACGCGTATGATTGACGGTCTTGTCAAAGAAGGCTTTGTAGAAAGAGGACATGATCAATTCGATAGACGAATGGTGGTTGTGGGGTTAACCAGTAAGGGCAAGAAAATAACGAAAGATATTAAAGAATTCAGGGATAGATACTTTGACTCAATTAGAGATAGGGTGGAAGACGATGGAAAAGCAGAGATGATTTCGTCTCTGAAAATTCTGATAGACGCCTTTGAGAATTTTAAATCTAAATTATGAACGTCAATTAATTTTAATACTTAAAAGGGGGTGAGTAAAAATGACAAGGGAATTAACAAGATGGGACAAGTTGCCTATGTTTTCAACACTTCAGGAAGATA
>JBHHYH010000025.1:0-39643 GCA_046757465.1 Candidatus Scalinduaceae bacterium
TACTTGAACTTTTACCATTACTACCGTAAGAGGTAATAATCTCCACAGGTGAAGCCATAACAGGATTAGGATCGGTTGTAGTAAACTGTTCCAGCGTTGTGGAAGTTGATGTTGCGTATCCATAATAAATTATATCGTTCGCAGTAGAACCACCGTCTGTATAGGTCTCATTGGGCAGCAAATCGGCTTCCCTTTTATGCCTGATCTTAACCCAGTATGAGATATCCTGGGCTGTTTGTATTGTATTGGTTCCTATGGCAGTATTTGTGTGAGAGCTGGTTGTAGGAATATAATTTGTATAGGTACCGACATAATCTGGATCATAGGATGTCTGCCACGAGCTTGATGTCAAGATGTAAGAAGACCACGTTGGGTCAGGGCTTGCAGCAGGATCCCCTGCATAATTAGGGTCAGATAACGACCCTCTAAGCCGTAACCTTGCTTCTTCGATGCCTGCTTGTGTTGCATACGATGCCTGAACACTTGCCTTGTAATTTCTGCTTATTATAATCTCAGTGCTGGTAGTGACAACACCCACTGTCCCCAATAACGCTAAAATAGCTATTAACGCGATAGCGCCAATAAGGACTATGCCCTTTTCGTTCTCAGCCTTTGCTATTATACTTGATTTATTTAATTGAAGTTTTGAAATCACAACAGTACCTCCCTGATTTAGCCATGCAAAACACAGCCTCAGAGGTAATGTATTTGCCTGGCAGTATTGCAACCATGTCCCGAGACAGGACTTAGGTCAATACTTTTGCGTCCCACCCTTTAGAGTGGTTTGCCATTTTCAGGTTTTTAATCAAAAAAAAAACCGAATCAGCATATAGACTGGAGACTCAGATTTGAACCTCCAAACATCATGCCCATTCGGCCTTAAGCTCTTTGCTTTAATAGCCCAATATTTAAATTGTGTTTATGATTAGATAATTATCTAAAATTCTTTACTACTTTAATAATATACCGATTATTAAAAATTTTATAATTTTTTCAAAGCATCATCTTCCTGGTACTTCCTTCTTCTCCAATCTTTTGAATCAACTATTTTCCCCTCTTCAATCTTACCTTCAAATCCTCCATAATAGTCGTTCTCAACATATTCCCTTATAATCTCTACAAATTTATCAAAACTATCCCATTTTGATTCTCTATTGTATTTTCTAACCATTGGTCTTTCTTCCTACAAAATGTTCAAGTAGTAATTGCTATTTTGGAATTATGGTTATTGATTGCGTAATCTATTTATCAACAATATCTTTGTACCATAATTATGTGTATTAACTCTCTCGTAGAAGGAAGGACTTTCTTCATGCCAATTCCTTGCTGATAAATAAATCATACTCAGCCTATTAATGACATTTGTAAAGAATATCCTAACCATCTCCAAAAACCTAAATAAATCAATTTCCCGTAAATAGCAATAAGAACAGCTTATTATTTTTTCCATTATATTGACTCCCTTCAATATAAAATCCATTTAAAAATACCTCAGTAATAAAATCCAGATTGTTAGTTATACGAACATCCGTGTTCGGTTAGTTGGATATCGCAACAGAAATGCCACATAAATAAAATGGAGCGAAAATGGGTTGGGAAATGATGGTTAAAGCAAGATAAGACAAAGCTTAGTGCGTGTTATATATAATGCTAGCAAGTACTTAGGATGAGACGTGTTCTCGGTAGGGATTGTGAAAAAATAAAAGGTAATTTGCCACTTTGTAGTGTCCTCGATACGTTCCATGTCTTAATCTGGTACGGGGTATCATGGCGATGTATCTTTTTGAGATGCCGTAGTAGGGATATTAATCTCAAAAAAGTAGAAACCTTCCATTTTATACCTTGGTTTGCCTTTTAGAGCATGCCAAAACGTTTTCAGCGTGTTGCAGGCAATATTACGCCATATTCTGAAATATGAATTTCACTTATAAGTATAATATTGATTTTTAGTTTCATTCGTGCTATTTTCACTTTTGGAATCCTCTTGTATCATCTAATGTTTTATATTTTCCCATAGAATTCATTAGTTTAATCCAGGTGCTCCGATATATAAAATGCGGTTCAGCGGGTCTCCATGTCAACAGAAGCACAAGAAAGATCGAAAATAATTGATACTCTGAATGAGTAGGCCCAAAATGCTGATACGAAGGAGTGGACTAGTACTAAGTGTTTTACCGGAAGGAAGACTGAAGGAATAAAGCGTAAATAAATGGCTTCAGTTCATAATAAGGATATGTAAGATGAGAAGGATTCTCTTTGTAGATGATAATCCGGAGGAGATAGAGAGGTTGAGGGAGATGTTGACAGCAGTGCATAAAGAATGGGAGTTGGAGTTTGCAGAGAGTGGGGAAGAGGCCCTGAAGATTATGGCCAAATCACCTTTTGATGTTGTCGTTTCTGACATGCGTATGCCGAAAATGGATGGTGCAGAATTACTTGGTAACGTTATGGAATACTATCCTGAGACTGTTCGTATTATCCAATCATGGCATTCGGATAAAGAAAGGGTATTGAGGTCAGTCAAGTCCGCACACCAGTTCTTGTCGAAGCCAAGTAGTACAGAGACAATGAAGTACACCATCGAACGTGCATGCAAACTTCGAGATTTGTTAAAAAACGAAAGGTTGAAAAAGATAGTTGCAGGGATAAGGAAATTGCCCAGTCTCCCGAAATTATATAGTTTAATTTTAGAAGAAATGCATTCTGAAGAGATTTCACTTAAAAAAGTGGGGCATATTATTTCTCAGGACGTGTCAATGTCTGCCAAAATCTTACAGTTGGTTAATTCGGCTTTTTTTGGTCTTCCACAAAAAATTACAGACCCACAGCAAGCGGCAATTTATCTGGGGATAGATACGTTGAAGGCACTTGTACTTTCTATTCATGTGTTTTCTTCATTTACAGAAGAGTCGGAATTATTTTGGTTTTCTTTAGGGGATATGCGGAAGCGAAGTATTATGGTAGGTAGACTTGCCAGAGATATTGCTCGTGATGAAACAGATGATGAGAAAGTGGCGGAAGAGGCATTGATAGCGGGGATATTGCATGATGTAGGAAGGTTGATTATGTTGAAAATTCCTGAACAATGTAGAATGATGATGGACTTTATTGAAAGGACCGGGTGTGATCTTGTTGAGGCTGAATACAACGTTATGAAGACTTCTCATGCAGAATTGGGGGCTTATCTGTTGGGACTTTGGGGAATTTCTGACAATATAGTTGAAGCAGTTGCTTTTCATCACAATCCATCGAAGCTGCTGGAAGATATGTTTATCATCCCAGGCGAATCGTCTAAGAAAGATACAGATAAAATAAAAACGAGTGAAAAAAAATCAAAGTCGCCATCAGCAAAAAAACTCTCAAGAGAATATTGTACATTGACAGCCGTACATGTGGCAAATTCATTATTGATGCAGGAGAGTTCTTCCGATACCACAGTTTTTCCATACGTTGATATGCGCTATTTGAGTAGACTTGGTTTGACGGATAAATTGCCTGGGTGGATGGAATGTTGCAATAAATTAAGATTAGAAGATCTTTAAGATGAATGAAAAAGAAGTATCTGCATATGTGAGAAGGGCGAAATTATTGCCACATTACAAAGGCTATTGAACAATACGTTTGAAAAATTTGGATAATGTTTTATTTTGCAACATTTATCCTGTCCCACCATTGAGCTATTCTGCGTAAGAAACAACAAAACTCAAGAACTCCATATAATATCAAAAATTATGGCATTCTTGAGACATAAACTAGCCCGCGGGGGGATTCGAACCCCCAACCTCATCATTACGAATGACGTGCTCTGCCATTGAGCCACACGGGCTATGTGACAATGTTAGAACAACATAAATATTCATATGGGCCAACTTGTGATGTGCTTATATTATGCCTACCTATTTTTTTCTATATGTTATGTTTGACAGGGAATAGCCTTTTCTCTCTAGAAGTTGAAGCATCTTTTTATTTGCTTTCTGGGTTTTCGAATAGTCAGGTAACCAAAACTTAGTAGTATCAATTCCGCTTATCGTTTTATAATTAGTATTTATAATGCAGGTTATCTTCTCAGAATTCTCATTCTGGCACTTGATCATGATAATACCATCATTGTGATCAAAATCAATGTTGATCGTTATCCCCTCATCATCATAAATCCTTCCGATATTCTTTACGAGATCAATTAACTCAGTTAATGAGTCGTCTCTTTGCATGAGTTAAAACCAAATATTATAATAAATTGAGTAGAAAAGCATCTTTATGTACGCAAAAAATAGTTCTTTTGCATCTTTCCTTTTAGTCCACCAGGTGTCAGGATTAAAATCATCGTATTTAGTTGGTTTGTTTATAATCTCAATCTTATTCCCTAAAAATGAGTGAAATGTCAAATAGGCACGTCTTGAATGAGTCTTTGAGGTAACTAATATCAAAGACTCATAGCCGTTTTCTTTTACAAAATTCTTAACAGCAGACGCCTCTTCGTACGTTGATTGCACCCTTTTATCCAAACTCTCTATATCATCATCAGAAACCCCTAGACTTGTCAAAACAACCTTATTAATGTCATAACCTTCTGGAATTTTTACACCTTTCTCTAATAGTATCTCGAAACTCTTTGGCAAGATTTCTTTGGTTAAGAGAATCTTTTTTGAATATCCATCATTATAGATGTCCGCTGCTTCCATTGTTCTATCAGGTATTGAACCTGCCAGAACGATTATTATATCAGTTTTTTTTAGTCGGTCTTCTAAAATCAAAAAGTTGCCAATTGACTTAAGTATGCTTTCTAAATATAAACCAGAAACACAAACTGCAATAACGAAGATAATGGCAATGATGTATCTTTTGGGTTTTTTACGTAAAGTAGAAATAATGGTCATTGCCTTCCAGAATGCAGTATACCAATTGAAATATCTTTAATAAACATGGGGCCAATCCTTGCCATTACATGAAGAGGTTACTAAAACCTGAGAATGAATATGTGCCTTTTTCCTCCATATTAAACTCTCATGCCCTTTCAGGGCACCACGAAGAATGAAAATTAAAAACTTTTGGATTCCCTGCGAAAGCGGGGCTAATTGCTGTACCTTCCTTTCGGAAGGAATCCAGAGTTAATTTCGGATCAAAGTAAGATTATGTGAAGGTTAAATACTAATGAGTAATCTGGTAAAGGATAGTAAGCTTTAGCCTTCCTGCAGGGCCTCACGTATTTTTTTTACCTTTTCGACCAGAGGGAGTAATAAATTTAGGGGTAACATTGATGCGGAATCAGACAGAGCACTTTCTGGATGTTCGTGTGTTTCTATAAATAACCCGTTACAACCTGCTGCGACAGCAGCTTTTGCTAACGGTTCAATCATTTCTCTTTGTCCCCCTGAAGCAGAACCTTCCTTGCTGGGTAATTGTACACTGTGTGTAGCATCGTAAACAACAGGGTATCCCATTTCCTTAATAATAACTATTGAACGCATGTCTGTTACAAGGTTGTTGTATCCAAACATGGTGCCTCTTTCAGTGAAGATTATGCTTTTATTACCTGTGGAAAGAATCTTTTCTGCTATATTTTTAACATCCCATGGGGCCAAGAATTGCCCTTTTTTAATGTTTATTGGTTTGCCTGTTTTTGCCGCATATAGTAGCAAGTCAGTTTGTCTGCAGAGGAAAGCAGGTATCTGGATTACGTCTAAAACTTCCTTTACTACATCAATTTCACTATAACTGTGAACGTCTGAAAGTACAGATACACCAAGTTGTTTCTTTATCTTTGATAGAATCTTAACACCTTTTTCAATGCCGGGACCTCTGAAGGATTTGATGGAGGTGCGGTTTGCTTTATCGTATGAAGCCTTGAATATAAACGGTATTTTTACCTTACTTGTTATATCTTTTATCTTTTCAGCAATTTTGTAGCAACTTTCTTCTGCCTCAATAACACAGGGTCCCGCAATCAAAACCAATGGATGGTTTTCTCCAAGTGTTATGTCGTTTATGTGAACGTCACTTTTGTTTTTCATAACGTATTTTATATTGAAAAGAAAGGATTGTATATCAACTTTAAGAGCATATTCAAACTGGGTATGGGTATAAATGGTGTGAATTATCTATATCATAGTTATAAATATTAGTCAAACCTTTAATTTCTGACAAATTTTCATTTGCTTTTTGAACTATACTTGATATATAATTTTTCGTTATTATATTATATACACAAATTATGCTGACTGTACATAATTTGTACGCTTCCAGTGTAGATATAAACACTTAAGGCCAGATTTACTGGTTTTTCAGGTCAGATTGGCATAATTTGGAGTTCGGTTAAACAACTACGAATAGTTTCTATACAGAATGAAATATTATGGGAGTCAAGCCAATGATAGATAGTGAGTTAGATATGGAGACAATTTTATCCTCAGAAAACTTAACCAGAGAAGACGCAATCGCACTAAGGGAAAGAGTTTATTCTTCTAGAGATGAATTTGAGAAGCTAGAGAAACAATTAAAGAAATTGAATTCGATTATCAGTACAGCGAAGGATACTCAAGAAGCGAAGGAAAACACGTTAATTTTGGGAATATACAATTGGATCCTTGGAAATATTAATGAGGCGATAGAAGCTCTTTCTGAGTCAAAGTCTCGTAAGATTGCGTCTTATTTCTTAGGAAAGTGTTATCAGGAGCTCGGGGATTATGAAAGGGCAATTGAATATCTTGAGCGTTCGAAGCGATCTGATACGGAAGAGTTCGAAATACAAATGGATATAGCAGAAACACGTAGAATGGCTGGTGACCTTCAGGATGCTTTAAAATTGATACAAAAGCTGTCAAAGGCACATGGTAAGGAAGCCAGCTTACACTACCAATGGGCGCATTGTCTTGACAATCTTGGTGAGCGTGAAGATGCATTGAATCATTACAATCGTGCTTTAAAGATTAATCCCACTCATACCAGCACCTTGTTTCGTCTTGCATATAATTCTGATCTTGCAGGAGATGACGAAAAGGCCATTGAATACTATGAAAGATGTATTGAACAAGTCCCAACCTATATAAACGCTGTAATAAATCTGGGAATACTTTATGAAGATCATGAAAATTATGAAAAGGCCATCTCTTGTTTTGAAGCAGTATTACGGGCAAATCCAAATCAAGATAGAGCGAGGCTTTTCCTCAAAGGTGCAAGGGCATGCCGTAATATGTATTATGATGAAGATAAAGCGAAGAAGAAGGGTGAAGAAACAGAGGTCCTAAACATTCCCATCTCGGATTTTGAACTCTCTGTTCGAAGTAAGAATTGCCTGGAACGAATGAATATAAAAACATTAGCAGACCTAACAAAGGTGACTGAATTGGATCTGTTATCTTACAAGAATTTCGGCGAAACTTCTTTGAACGAAATTAAACACATACTTAACCAAAAAGGGTTGCATCTTGGACAGGCGCTTGAAGAAAGAAAGCAAATAGATAAGCTTGTTAATATTGATGCAAGTATTGACAATGAATGCCTGTCAAAACCAATCTCTGAGTTGACGCTTTCAACTCGTTGTAAAAATGCCCTTGAAAAGATGGAGATTAAAACAGTAGGTGATTTAGTGTCTAAAACAGAGGATGAACTTTTAAGACGTAGGGGCTTTAAGCAAACGTATATTGATGAAATAAAGGTTCAGCTTGAAAAGCATGGGTTTCAACTTTGAGGTGGAAATAATAAACATTAAACTCCTGATATATACTTAGGCTCAAACCACACGTTTAACAAATCTTATGGTACTTGTGACGAGCGACTTTAGTTATCTCACCCACTCTTTTTGATTAAGTACCTAATTTTTTTTCCGCTATAGAAAGTTAACTGTATTAGGCCCCCACTGTTAGCCCCGTACGGCGTTCTAGCCTACAGGGCGAACAAGCCGTGGGGGTAAACACAAATATTTAAAATTAAACCAGTAATAAACATTTGGCTGTGACTTAATGTTTGATTATATCAATGGTAGAGTTGTACATAAAACACCTACTGCAATAGTAATTGAAAGCAATGGTATCGGATATAAAATTCACATACCTCTATCAACTTTTGAGAGGATTCCAGATAAAGAAAAGATAAAAATATTAACAAGACTTATAATAAGTAAAGATTTTGAAGTAAAAGTTTATGGTTTTTCATCACCTGAAGAAAGAGACTTGTTTGATTTACTTATTTCCATAAGCGGCGTTGGACCAAATATGGCACTTACAATCTTATCTGCTAGTTCTGTAAGTCAATTCAAAAAGTCCGTTGTCAGGAATGATTCGCAAGCCTTACAGCGTATTAAGGGAGTAGGCAAAAAAACTGCGGAAAGAATAATCTTAGAATTGAAAGAGAATATTGTAAGTATAGTACCGGAAGAAATATCTTCTGTTGAAGCACAGGAATTGACAACAAAATCGGATGCAATAATGGCTTTGATTTCACTCGGTTACGCAAGGCCATCAGCAGAAAGGGCCGTAAACTTAGCATCTAAGAATCTTGATGCCTCAGAGAAAGTTGAAGTGCTTATCAAAGAAGCTTTAAAATATACCTGATTTACGGTTTAGCTACAGTCTTTCCCCCCACAGCTTGCTCGCCCTGTAGGCTAGAACGCCGTACGGGGCTAGCAGTGGGGGGACTTTCTTATAAACAAAATCTCATGGACACAAAATTAATCAATTTGCCGTCTTTAACATTTCCCGTAAACAGTCCAACATACAAAGAGTCTAAATCACTTAACTTGAACGATGGGCAGGTATTTGATAATGGCTGATAATGATATCCTTTCTTATGGAAGAGTTTCAGAAGATAAAAATCTTGATATTACGCTTCGTCCCAAAAGATTTTGTGATTTTATAGGTCAGGAGCTAGTAAAGAAAAACCTGCGTATATACATTGAAGCATCGAAGAGAAGAGGTGATGTGCTGGACCATATTTTGTTCTCGGGCCCTCAAGGATTAGGTAAAACAACTCTTTCCCAAATTATTGCTAATGAAATTAATGTTGATATTAAAGCTACTTCTGGACCTGTCCTTGTAAAGCCTGGCGACTTAGCGGGAATTTTGACTAACCTGAAACAGGGGGATATACTTTTTGTTGACGAGATTCACAGGTTGAGCACAACCATAGAGGAATATCTATATTCAGCTATGGAAGACTATTCTATCGATATTCTGATAGACCAGGGTCCGAATGCTAGATCTGTAAAGATTGAGCTCCCACGTTTTACGCTTGTTGGTTCAACCACACGTGAAGGACTGTTGACACCTTCTTTTCGCGCCAGATTTGGTGTATTGGAAAAATTGGATTTCTATTCGTGGGTTGAGCTACAAGAGATTGCAATGAAATCTGCCAAAATCCTGGAGATTGAAATTGATGAAAGAAGCGCTGAGACGATTGCAAAAAGTTCGAGGGGGACGCCGAGGATTGTAAATAGATTTGTAAGGCGTATCAGGGATGTTGCACAGGTAAAGAATTGTGATAAGATTACGGAAGACATCGTAGAAGTGGGTTTAAAAATGCTAGGTGTGGATAAAAACGGACTTGGTGAAATGGACAGAAAAATATTGCAGGCAATTATTCAACACGGAGGAAGAGGGCCTGTTGGGCTGAAGACAGTTGCAGTCTCCGTAAATGAACAGGAAGATACGATTGAGGAAGTATATGAACCTTTCTTGATTCAAAAAGGCTATTTGAGTAAAACACCGCGAGGGAGAATTGCGACACAATTGGCTCATAAATATATGAACAACGATGCACTTATAGGAAAACAAAGTACACTTTTTTAATTGAATAATGAATCTTTTACTACATATTTGCTGTGCAGGCTGTTTATGCGCTCCACTTGAGGAGTTAAGAAAAGAAAACATTTATGTACATGGTTACTTCTATAACCCCAATATCCATCCACTACTAGAGTTTAGAAAAAGACTCAAAGCGGTTCACATCTTTCAAGAAAGTGATCCTCTGATAGTAGATTATTGCGAAGAATACGGGTTGATGGAGTATTTGAAGGAAGTAGACTATGAGGGAGAGAATAGTCCCCACTGCCCCAGCATCTTGCTTTCGCATCGTGCCGATACGGTGCAAGAAAGCCGTGGGGATAGGTGTGAAGATTGTTATAGATTAAGACTTAGAACTACGGCATGCTATGCAAGGGAAAAGGGATTTGATGCGTTTTCTTCAACATTACTTTTTAGCGAACATCAAGACCATGAAAGAGTAAAAAAGGTAGGTGAACAAGTCTCAGAACAAATCGGTATTTCTTTTGAATATAGGGACT
This sequence comes from Candidatus Scalinduaceae bacterium, assembly GCA_046757465.1. Taxonomy (GTDB): domain Bacteria; phylum Planctomycetota; class Brocadiia; order Brocadiales; family Scalinduaceae; genus Scalindua_A. The sequence goes on from JBHHYH010000025.1 coordinate 10,277, forward strand.
ATAGGTACTTATGTGAGTGTAGCCGTGAGATAGCAAGTAAGAAGATGCTTTATAAGCAATCCTATTGTGGTTGCATTTTCAGTGAATATGAAAGATATAAGGATACAACGCGTAATTTGTACCAGGGTTGGAAACTAAGAGGGGATAAAGTCCCCACTGCTTTCGGCAAGAAAGCGCAGGGACAAGTAGTGGGGAAAGATAATTATTTGTCTTTGAAAGAGGGCGTACAAACTGTTCGTGAATAATTTAAATATTAGATATGCAATAGTTGCCCTGGTTTTTTTTGTTTTCCCGGTTGCCCTGCTGTTTTCCTGTTTAAGTATTGGTAATGAAAAAGAGATTACTTACATCTATGACAAATACTTAGAGAAACCCCCCGATGTTCGTGTTTTACTGCTTAAGAACGCAAAAAAAGCTAAAATACAAATAAATTCTTCTTATACCATTCGGGATTTGGATAATAATAAAATTTTGGCCCAAGGGACTTCTTTACCTAACTCAACTGTTTACGTGAATTCAGGTGGATTTAAAATAAAACCGGTATCTCCTCGTTCTATCCCCAAAATGTCTGCTCCTTTTATAGAAGTAGTCGGGGAAATTGAAATTACTTCTCAAAATAATGGCTTTATAAAATTAAATAACTCAAAATATAAAGGCAAGCTACAGATGATCCCACAAAAGGCAGAAAGATTCTCTGTTATAGAAGAAATAAATGTGGAGGATTATCTGCCCGGAGTCGTTGAGAGTGAAATGCCAGCAAAATGGCGAGATGATGCAATCCTTGCACAGGTAATAGCAGCGCGAACGTATGCTGTTTATCAGAAAAAAATTAATACCGATGCTCAATATCATATCGACAAACTGGATCTTGCTTACAGTGGTTCCTACAAAAGCCATTCAAAACCAAAGGAGTTAGTAGAAAAATCTAGAGGAGTAATAATGGTGTATGACTGGGGAATTTTTCCGGGATATTTTCATAGTACTTGTGGCGGTCATACGGAAGATATTAATATGGTTTTAGGTCTGAAGAGTATTCCTCCATTAAGGGGTGTAAGGTGCAGGTATTGTAGAAAGACAAAATACTACCGTTGGAAAAAGGTAATTAAGAAGAGCAAGATCGAGGAAAGACTACGTAATTTCGGGATTAAGGTTAAAGGTCTGAATGGCATAACTGGAGAAAAGCCGGGCCCGGGTGGACATTATACAACAATCAAGGTTAAATATTCAAAAGGCATAAAAAGGCTTAATGCTAACGAGTTTAGACTTATGGTAGGTCCAAACTCTTTACGTAGTACAGCCTTTAAGGTTAAAGATAATGGTAGTTCGTTGATTTTTGAGGGTAAAGGTTGGGGGCATGGTGTTGGGTTATGCCAATATGGGACGCAAGGTATGGCGAGGTCAGGGTACAAATGGTTCGAGATATTAAGACACTATTATCCAGGCGCTGAATTTGTAAAGATTTATTGAAGTACAAAATCTTTTAGGGGAGTGTTTTTTGCGTTTCAGGCTTCTAGCCTCTGATAAAAATACAAATGCAAGATGTGGTGAAATAACTACAAATCATGGTCTGATTCCTACACCTGCTTTTATGCCAGTGGGTACACAGGCAACAGTAAAAACCCTGACGCCTGACCAGATAAAAGAAGCCAATGTGTCTGCATTACTTTGCAATACTTATCATTTAAACTTAAGGCCTGGAGAAGATGTAATAAAGAAAGTCGGCGGACTACACAAGTTTATGAAATGGGACAGGACGATAATTACTGATAGCGGTGGTTATCAGGTCTTTTCGCTAACAGGCTTAACATATATAATAGATGACGGTGTCGAATTTCAATCTCCAATAGATGGTACCAAGAAGTTTCTAAGCCCCGAAAAGGTGATGGAAATACAGCATACCTTAGGGGCTGATATTATAATGGCTTTTGATGAGTGCTTGCCTTACCCATGCGAAAAGGATAGGGCAGAACAATCCATGCATAGGACTATCAAATGGGCAAAACGATGTCTTAACTCTCATCAAAATGAAAACCAGGCATTATTTGCCATAGTACAAGGTAGTGTTTTCAAAGAGCTTCGTGAAGAATGTGCGGATAGGCTTGTAGAAATGGAGTTTAATGGATATTCCATAGGTGGTTTGAGTGTAGGTGAGGGAAGTATACTAATGAACGAAGTACTTGAATATACTGTACCACGTCTTCCGGAAGAGAAACCTCGTTACCTTATGGGAGTTGGGTTTCCACCAGATATTATGGATGGCATTGAGCATGGTATTGACATGTTTGATTGCGTAATTCCAACACGTAATGGTAGAAATGGTTGCGCTTTTACGGCTCAAGGTAAATTGAAGATTCATAATAGCTGTTATAGAGTAGATGAAGGCCCTCTTGATGAAAATTGTGATTGTTATACTTGCAAGAACTTTTCAAGAGCTTATATAAGGCATTTATTCGTTGCTAACGAGATCTTAGGTTTAAGTCTTGTATCCTTGCATAATATATATTATTTTGAGGAAATTATGAGAAAGGCCAGACAATCAATAATGGAAGGCAATTTCAAGGCCTTTAAATCCCAATTTCTTTCAACACAAGAAGATTAATGAATATATTTATTTTATTTAAACTTTTTTCATTTTAATAAAGGAGACTCATAAATGGACTTCTTAATGCAGGCAACAGGAAAACAAGGGAATTTTATGACACTTATGGTACCTTTTGCGCTTATGTTTGCTATTCTTTATCTGCTAATTATCAGACCACAGCGGAGAAAACAGAAACATTTGCAAGAGATGATTGCAAACGTAAGGAAACACGATAATGTAGTAACAATGGGAGGTATCCATGGGGTTGTCGTATCCGTAAAAGAAAAAGAAATTATAGTTCGGGTGGATGATAATAAAGATGTAAAGTTGAAGATAGATAAAAGTGCTGTGACATCCGTGAGTGTACCAAAGAGTGACCGAGATGAAGACTGAGCAATAGAAGGAGATCAACGAGTTAAGGAGAAAAGAATATATGCCAAAGAATTTGAAATGGAAGGTACCAGTAATTGTAATACTTGTTGGTATAACAATATTAGCGCTCTACCCGCCAGGAGATAAGGTAATAAAGATTGAAGAAGTTAAAGAGGCGGATGGTAAAGTGGCCGAGCGTTCCGTAATAAAAGATAGTGCTTTTGGGTTTTTATATAGAAACCCAATAATAAGAGAAACGATTTTAAAGAAAGAGACAGATGATAAAGGTTTAAGTATCGTTTATAAGAATGTTGAGTATATTGCCCGGGGGCAGATAAAGCTCGGTCTTGATTTAAGGGGTGGGTCCGAGCTCCTATACAAGATAAAGGCCGAAGAAGGTGAATATCACCCTGGTTTGACCAATGAAATAATAGCGGTGTTAGAAAAGAGGATAGACCCTCAAGGTGTATCGGAATACAGACTTCAGCAGCAGGGTATACGGAGGATCCTTATACAGGTCCCGGGTGCAACTAAGAAAGAAATTGAAAGTCTGAAAGACCGAATAACCCGTCTCGGAAAACTAGAATTCAGGATAGCTGCTGCACCAGATAGTAATGAATATAACGAAGCTAAAGAAGGGAAACCAGTACCAGGTTATTACAAACACTGGATCAAGAGAAAGAAAGGAGAAGAAGCAGAAACACAGGATTGGTTTCTTGTACGCAATAAGATTGAAATAACCGGCGAGCATCTTTCAAGGGTTTTCCCTGATCGCAAAGGTATTCAAGCAGTAATTGGATTTGAATTTGACCAAATAGGAAGGGCGAAATTCGGACGATTAACCGAACGTAATATCGGGAAACCTTTAGCGATTATTTTGGATGACGTTTTATATTCGGCTCCAGTAATAAGAGATAGAATTCCGGGAAAGGGCATCATTGAAGGCAACTTTACTCAAGATGAGGTTAATGACTTAATTGCAGTGATGCGCGCCGGCAGTCTTCCGGCAGACCTGGAGTTGGAGATGGAAACCACAGTTGGTCCAAGTTTAGGAAAGGATTCGATAAGAAGAGGGCTCCTCGCTGGTATGATGGGGGGGGTATTTGTTATACTTTTCATGTGCATCTATTATATGGGAGCAGGTGCTGTTGCAAACGTTGCCTTTATACTCAATATTGTTATGGTTGTGGGTACGCTATCTATCCTGAATGCTACACTTACGCTTCCTGGTATTGCAGGGCTCGTATTAATGATTGGTATGGCCGTTGATGCAAATGTCTTGATTTTTGAGAGAATAAGAGAAGAAAAGGGCAAAGGTAAGGTAATAAGGCTTGCTGTTAAGAATGGTTACGAAAGGGCCTTTACAACGATAGTAGATTCAAATGTAACTACCTTAATCACGGCAGTTATTTTATACGCTGTGGGGACAGGACCAGTGAAAGGATTTGCCATAGTCTTGATTGCAGGACTTTTAATTAACATGTTTACGGCCGTATTTTTCACAAGAGTAATATTCGAGATATTTCTCGGAATAAGTTTAATGCGGAAATTCTCGATGTTACAATTTTTTAGAAGACCACATGCATCTTTTGTACGGTATCGCCGCATTACGACGATTGCTTCGCTTGTATTGATTTCAATCGGTATTACAGTTTTTGTGGTACGAGGCAAGGAGAATTTGGACATAGATTTTACAGGAGGAACTCTCATACAACTAAAGCTGGACAAACCAATGCCTGTTGGTGTTGTCCGAAACAAATTGGCAATAACAGACTATGAAGATGCAGAGGTTCAAAGTATCTGGACAAGCGAAACCATGACAAAAACTGTGAAGGACTCTACAGAGTTTGGGATCAGGATTAAGAGTCTAGAAGATAATAAAATCATTCAAAAAATTACGAATGACTTGAAGAAAGTAATTGATGAAAAATCTTTTGAAGGAGTCAAATTTAGCAAACCTACTGATTTTCAGCTAACGCTAAACGAACCTGTGGATGAATATACAGTTCAAAATTATTTCCGAGAAGCTGGTTACGGGCGTGATGATATTATCTTGATGTATCCTGTTGGAAAGGCGGCTAAGAAGTTCTCGATAAATATTTCTGGACTTTCTGATGAAAAGTCCCGAATTGATACGATAAAAAATGTGATATCTGTCCTCACAGACCATTTGAAAATGTCATCAGTAGAGCTTTCCTTTGGTGATATAAAAGAGGAACTTCCGGGCGTCTCAGATGCTGTAAGGAGGGCTCAGTACAGAGCAATTTCAACTATGGATATAGATTTAAAGAAGGCTGCCGATCCTACAGTTTTAAAAATGGAACTCGGCAAAGAAGGTTATGCCGATATTGAGATAGCAAGAAGGGAGCCTACGGGGAGAAAAATGTCTCTTAAGAAATTACAAATTTCGGGCTCAAGAGATGTCCTGGAACTTATAAAGCAGATAGGAAGGCCTTTAAATATACCTTCTATTATAGTAAGAGATGGCTCATCAATTCAGGTTGAATTAAAAGAAGATATTGACGAAAGGTCTTTAAGAAAGATATTGCTAGGCGGGCCAAAGGAATTAAGAAAGTCAGTTGGCGAAATTACGGGAATTGATGTAACATCCAGGGAATATTCGGTTAGCATGAAGGCATTAAGTGCAGGAAAGATCCAGGAAAAGATACGGAAAGACCTTGTTGACATTTTCAAGGATAATCTTTACACAGATAGGACAAACACGGGAATCGCATTGACTGATCCATTTAAAAAGGTTGTTAGTATAGGTGCGACAGTTGCTAGTGAAATGAAAAGCAGAGCATTCCTTGCGTTATTTTTTGCCTGTCTTGCAATAATTTTTTATATATGGGTCAGATTTGGTGAGTTTAAATTTGGGGCTGCTGCAGTAATTACGCTTGTTCATGATGTCTTGATTACTATAGGCGCTGTTGCAATAGCTGACCATTTTGGAAATGTGTTTGGAGATATAAAAATAAATCTTCCCATGATTGCTGCCTTTCTGACCTTGATTGGTTACTCATTGAATGATACAATTGTGTTGTTTGACCGAATTAGGGAAAATATTGCCGGCAAACAAAGGACCATAACCAAAGAGTTAATTGATACCAGTATTAATCAAAACCTGAATAGAACTATCATAACGTCTCTAACTACCTTTGGCGTTGTATCTGCTCTTTACTTTGTTGGGGGTCCTGCAATTCATGGTTTTGCCTTTGTTATGATGGTAGGAGTTGTTGTTGGAACATACTCTTCTATTTTTATTGCAAGTCCTATCCTGCTTGACTGGGATATTATAAAAAAGATATTCAGGATATTTTTCCTTTTTATAACATTTCCATTTTGGCTTCCAGTAAAACTCTTACGCAAAACGTCTAAAAAAAGGGAATCGATGCCTTCGAGAGTCTAATAAAATATATACAAAATATTTTTAAAGAAAGGGGATAAAGCCATGAGAAAGGATACGCAAATCGGGATAATACTTGGTGTGGTAATACTTGTAGTTATAGGTGTGTTTTTTAGTACAAGGCCATCGATAGAAGAATCGAAAGTGCCTGACTTGGCTTTATCTCAAGAAGGCGTATCTAAGGTTGAGGAAATTGAAACAATAGATATAAGTGAACTTGCGAAAGAAGCGAAAACTGAAATAATAGAAGAGACGGTGCCTGAGGAAGATTTTGTGGAAGAACGTAAGATAAAAACAAAATTCGGGGGAAAAGCTCCTGTTAAAGTTCCCGTAAAATTGGAAGGGGCAGAAGCAGAGATTGTAGTAACGGAAAAAGATATATCCGAAGTACATATTCCAGAGAAAGAAATTGAAGAATTCTCAGAAAGTACAACAATACCAAAGGAAGAACAACAAATCCCATTTGTTAACATCCAGGGTGAAATTATTCATAAAGTGGTGTCAAGTGATAGCCTGGTTAAACTATCGAAGAAATATTATGGTGATGAAACAAAATGGAAATACATACACGAAGCAAATGAAGATAAAATACCAAATCCTAATGTCCTGTATATTGGACAGGAGTTATTGATACCTGATATTACAGTTTTAGAAAAAAGAGATGATGACAGGTTTTATGAAAACATGTCCAGGCGCGAACCTGATGAGGAAGTATTCACAACTACCGGCACACACATAGTAAGACCTGGAGATACGCTTTTTAGTATCGCCAAGAAATATTATGGCGACACAGCAATGTGGGATAAAATCTATGATGCTAATGAAGACAAAATAGTGCATAAAAGACTCCTGGAAGTAGGCCAAGCTCTTATTATTCCGGAATAGTTATTAAAGACAATTATATTAACTATGAAAGGAAAAAACATGAAAGTATCCTTAAAAAAGATAAGTCATACTGTTTTTAAACAGTTACCTTTTTTATTGATTGTTTTCTCGATCTTGAGTATCAGCATGAGTACGGCCATATCACAAATCGCTGATAGCCCGTATCCCATGTTTCTGCATGATCTTAAACATACAGGGCGCAGTCCCTACCAGGTATCACAGGTAAATGAATTAAAGTGGTATCAATTAACAGGAGGTGAAATATGGTCATCTCCTGTAATAGGCGCTGATAATACTATTTATGTTCCCAGCACAGATGGAAATCTTTATGCATTTGACGCGGATGGGACTCTCAAATGGGATTACCAGACCGGGAAAGAGTTATTTGGCACCCCTGCAATCGATGCCGATGGTACTATTTATGTAGGTGGTGATAACAAAAAGCTTTTAGCCATAAAACCGGACCGTAAAATTAAATGGCCATGTTTTATTGGTTCTGATGTCCATTCCTCTCCTGCAATTGATAAGGATGGGACAATATATGTTGGAGCCTGGGATGGCAAACTTTACGCAATAAATAAGAATGGCACACGTAAATGGTCTTATACAACAGGTTCAAATATATTATCCTCTTCTCCGGCTATTGGAGATGATGGAACAGTGTATATAGGTTCATGGGATGGCCGTCTATACGCAATAAGTCCAAAAGGCAGAATAAAATGGAGCTATCCAACAAATTCCAAAATTGACTCCTCTCCATCTATTAGCGATAACGGAATTATATACTTTGGTTCAAACGAGGGAACGCTATATGCACTTGACTCTAATCTCAGTAAAGAAGAAGCTAGAGATAAAGAGAAATTGTTAAAATGGAAATATATTATTGGTTCGCGAATACATTCTACACCCTCCATAGGTCACGATGGAACTATATATATTGGCGCAAAGGATGGGAAACTTTATGCACTTAATCCTGATGGAGAATTAAAATGGTCATACGACACGGGCGACAGCATTACGTCATCTGCCACTATAAGCGCTGATGGAACAATCCTTGTAGGTTCATGGAATGGAAAGTTGTATGCACTTAATCCTGATGGTACCTTAAAATGGGAGTATGTGTTAGAAAATCCAATCCTTTCGTCACCTGCCATAGACTCTCAAGGCAATGTGTATGTGGGTTGTACAGACTGGAAATTTTATGCATTTGGGAAGGGGGTTAAGTAGCTATCGTTTTATATCTACAATTTTTTTTTAATATGAGGAACCGCAGCGAAAAACACGGAAAACTACATACCAAGATATTTAGAATATAAACTCTTTGCCATGCTTGAATCATTTGTACCAGAGATTATGGCCCTGCCATCAGGAAATACCGTAAACTCAAAGTCTTTGTCCGCAAATTTCAACATAAAGTCATTGTAGCTTACGTCAACTGTAGACCTTAATCTTTGTGCCAATTGCTCTAAATTTACGCTTCCAACATTTCGATACATCACCTGCACTGCATTCTTGCCACATAGAAGAGTGGCCATTACCCCTTCCTTTGCATCTAAGAACTCGTAGTTATGTGATTTACAGGTTGGGCAATTATTTAACCTTCTTAAGTCCTCAACATCTAATTGCTTAAATTTTGTATCCCACACGTCTATTTCAAAAAGTGCTTTATTTGCCGATTTGGAATCTTTAGTCAGAATCTTAATTGCCTCTGTTACTTGAATAGATGCTATGATACTTGCGATCGGTCCGATAACCCCTGCAGTGTCACATGTTGGAAATGTACCCATTTGAGGCAGAGATTCAAAAACACACCTTAAACAAGGAGTTTGTGAAGGTATAATGTTCATCGTCAATCCTCTACTCCCTATACAGGCCCCGTATATCCATGGAATGTTATTTTTTACACAAATATCATTAATTAGAAATCTGGTCTCGAAATTGTCGGTGCCATCCAGAATTATGTCAGCTCCTCTGGTTAGATCTTCTGTATTGGCATAGTTAAGGTCAGCGACAATTCCTTCTATGTTTATTTTAGAATTTATCCTTTGAAGTTTTTTCTGTGCAGCTATTGACTTGGGAAGATTATGTTTGATATCAATTTCATCAAAAAGTATTTGTCTTTGCAAATTACTCTCCTCTATGAAGTCTCTATCAATAATCCTGAGATGTCCAATACCAGCCCGGGTAAGATAACTGGAAGAAACACTACCAAGTGCACCGCAGCCAACAACAATAGCACGGCTCTTCATCAATTCTTTTTGGCGTTCTACGCCTATATGTTGAAATAATATCTGACGTGAATACCTTTCAAGTCCTTGCATCTCTATTTACCTGAATAAACTTAAATTGAAAATGGAATGAAAAAAAAAGCTTGCAGTCTAATTTAACTGCAAGCTTTTTGAAAAACATTAAACTCTTAATAACTGCAGGTTACTCTGAAATCTCATAAGTGCTTATGCACTCTGAATCTCCAAAGGCAATAGCCTTTTCTCTTTTGTACTTTATTTGTGGATTAACTCCTTCTCCAAACCCAGCAATCCATGAAGTTACTAGCTCACACATAGTCTCAAACGACGCGCCGGCTTCCTTCCAATATGATTCATGAATACAGTCAGTATGATCCCACGTGGTACGGGTATCTGATTCAGTTTTTACCTGAGCGCCTCTGTCACAAGGCATCCCATCACATAAATTGTTGCTTAACAATTCAAAGGCTCTCGATGTAGTGCATCCGTTTCCGCCACTTTCCTGAACAGCCTTTTTACCGCACTCCACACCATGATCATGAGCAGCTTTTATGGCTAACGCCTTGCCCTCATCTCCATACTTTTCACAAAAAGCAGCAATTGTTGCGGCTTCTCTAGTTTCAGCTTTTTTGATCAAATCTTGTATTCCCTGATGAATTGGCACATTTTCAAGTAATTCCTCCAGAGGCGCGTCCGGATTTGATTGTGGATATCTTTCATAGACTTTATTTAAAACATCATCGGCCTCCTGGCCGTATTTTCCTTTAAATACATTTGCAATACTAGCTTCCCTTGCTTCAGTAGTTTTGATTTTCTTATACATCCAATGGTGGACAGGGCCAAGTTCCAAACTCATTGTAACTGATCTCCTAAAAAATTATTGTTTTAAATTCAAATTAAACGGCTTCCACTTCCTGTATTTCAGGGACGTCCTCCTTAACCTTAACCTCTATTCCCTGTTTAAGGGTCATAAGGGCACTTGGGCATGTTCCACAGGCTCCCTGCAGCCTTACCTTTACTATGCCATTTTCCACATCGACAAGTTCTACGTTTCCACCATCAGCCATTAAAGCAGGCCTTATTGAATCCAGAGATTTTTCCACTCTTTCCTTTAAATCTGCTGTCATTGTTAATACTCCTTAAAAAGAAAAAATTTATCAAATTAAAAAGCTTAAGCCATTAGAGAAAATTCACGAACAAGCTACTTACCTTCCCTCTTCTTTTTTATAACTTCATTAAGTTCTTCAATAATCTTATCGGGCGGTATGTTGTGCATCATGGCGCCAAACGCTATATCTTCCATCTTCGAACCAGGACACGTAAAACAACCTGAACCAAAATACTTTTGAAAAACTGATTCTGTCTCAGGATATTTCGTGAAAATCTCTCCAATACTTGACTTTTTTGTTATTTTAAAATCTTCTTCTTCACTCATTAGTTTATGACCTCATTTCCTCTAATCATCATCCTTTGGTTTTCTTATGCTTACTAACATGTTTAAGACAAACAACCCTATAGCTATAACGTTCAGTACTCCAAATCCTTTGTAAATATAGCCGAGACCCCACGTACTTACCAGGCCAACTAAAGCTATATTTGCCACAAATAAGTGAACAACGGCCAGCTTTGGAAAGGCTACAGGGTTTCCGTTAAATCTTGGCAATATGTGATACCCTACTCCGTAAATCATCATAGACATCCATCCTAAAAGATTTAGATGAGCGTGCGCATATTTTAGCTGATAATATTCTACCCTCTTTGTAAACATTATAAAAGCACCTATAATTGCAGCGATGGCAAAATATATTAAAGCCGAACGAATAAAGTTCTTAGCGACTGGATCCAATTCCCCCTCCTTTAAGTATAAAGCCCACAAAGCCTAAACATACAAAATATATCAAAACTAAAGGTTTGTCAATAAAAAAAGACACGAAATAATCGCATTATTTTATTTGATTAATTTTTAATTATTTTATAAACTAATTTGTTTACCTTAATGTAAATTTTCTAAGTTATGATTAACTCAATTCAATCAATATTTATAGGGGCGATCTTTTTTTACTTTTTAGATTCCATATGGGAAATTGGTTCTCTATTTCGTCGAGAGAAATTCAGCAAAAGGTTAACCAATTTCTTCATCCTGACAGGCTTATGTCTTCATAGCACATTCTTGATAATTCTAAGTATAAAATCTAAAAACCTGCCAATTACTACCCTTTTTGAATCGTCTGCCTTCTTCCTTTTTTTAATTGTCTTGATTGCCGTAATCACCAAATATATATATAAATTGCCATCACTTACTCCCTTTGTAATGGCAATTGTTACTGTGTTTTGCATTGCTTCTATTGCACTCATAAGAAACGACTTAATTCTGTCCAACGACTTGGCGAAATTCTGGCAATTTGTTCACATAATCCCGATTTTCCTGGGTTATGCTGCTTTTACGGTTTCTTTCATACTGAGCATAATGTATTTGACGCAGGAAAGGCAATTGAAGACGAAAAACTTTGGTTCGATTTTCAACAGCCTGCCTTCTCTTGAAACCTTAGATAATTTAATGTGGAAGACTATTACTTTTGGTTTTCCCCTTCTGACGATTGGCCTTGTTTCAGGAACTATATGGGCAAAGACGTCCAACATATTGGGTGAGCTCTGGTATCTGGATTCAAAGGTGTTATTGGGGGCTTTCACGTGGCTTGTGTATGCTGCGCTTTTACACCTAAGGCTTGGAGCCTCTTTTCACGGGACAAAGGTGGCATGTGTTACTATAGCATGTTTTATTATTGTCCTTCTTACGTTTGTTGGCCCATTCCTGATGGGCTCTAAACATGCTTACGTAAAAAGTGCAATAAAACTTGACCAAAAAGTATCACCGGATGATGTTGGTTTGGCAAAAATGAAATTTTAGAATATAATAAAACTATAAAAAGATGAACTTACACACTATCGGTCTTAATCATAAATCTGCCCCTGTAGAGATAAGGGAAAAGCTTGCCTTTAATGCCTCCGGAATACCGGTCGCATTATCTTCCCTTACACAGTCTTTTCCATCGTCAGAGGCCGTAATTTTATCCACCTGTAATCGTGTTGAAATTTATGGCACGTCACCGGATAACTCTCTGAATAAGGAAACGTTGATAGACTTCTTTTCCGCATTTCACGGGATACCTAAAGAAAGATTTTCCAACCATATTTATCATTACCAGAATATAAATGCTGTCAGGCATTTGTTCTTTGTTACCTCCAGTCTTGATTCTATGGTAGTAGGTGAATCTCAAATCCTTGCTCAGGTAAAGGAGGCGTATATGACGGCTGCCTCCCTGGAAACAACCGGAAATATCTTGAATCAGCTTTTCCAGCGCGCCTTAAACGTTGCCAAGAACATACATGCAGGCACGGAAATTAGTAAAGGTAAGGTTTCAGTAAGTTCGGTCGCTGTAGAATTTGCTGTCAAGATTTTCAGGGATTTCTCTGACAAGACAGTATTTATTATTGGCGCTGGAGAGATGTGTGAGCTTGTCTTAAAACATCTTGTAGAGCATGGTGCGAAGACGGTAATGGTTGCCAATAGAAATTATGATAAGGCAAAAGTCCTGGCAGACGAATACGAGGGAAAGGCCATAAAATACGATCTACTCAGGGATCATCTTTTCGAGGCAGACATAATTATCAGCTCGACCGCTGCTCCTCATTATGTAATTCATACAGACCAAATAAGGAATGCTATTAAGGCCCGCAGGGGTAATCCTATGTTATTGATAGATATTGCAGTACCGAGGGACATAAATCCTGAAATATCAAAGGTTGACAATGTATACCTGTATAACATTGATGATTTACAGACTGTAGTAAGCAAAAACATGGATGAGAGGGAAAAGGAATTTAAAAAATGTCAGGCCATCATCAACAAAGAGGTAGAAGTATTCATGGCATGGTTTGAAGAATTAAAGATTGGACCGGCTATTTCTCAATTAAGGACTCATTTTCACAACATAGGTGAAGAAGAGCTTGAAAGGTTAAGGCCAAAATTGAGGAATATTGCAGAAGACGAATGGGAACACATAGTCTATTCAATGCAGCGAACACTCAATAAAATCCTCCACAGACCCGCCAAGGTAGGAAAAGAAAAAGCGAAAAATGGAGGTGGTTACCAATATGTAGAAACCATAAAAAGCCTGTTTGGTATCCACCACAAAGACGATTCTAAAAAATAAACCTTTTAGGCAATTGTGCCTCCCGACTAACGTCGTTCTGGCGGGTAACCGCCCCCATTCCTAGCTTACGCAAGGAAGCTATGGGGGCGAAACTTACTCAAAATAAAATCGCTCAGTTTAGAACTTAATAAATCTTAGCTTTTTCCTATATCCATATTCACCAATCTGCAATTCAATTAAACCATTATTCCATTTTGTGAGAAGCACTATTTACAAACTAATTTCTTTCTATATTAATGTAGCTTTGCCAGATATTCATTTATAATTTTTTACTAATACGGATTAAGGTGTAGGACCCTACAATCCACATTAGTAGAAAGGAAGAAAAAACAGCCATGGTTATAAAAAGAATATCTCTTATATTTACAGCATTTGTAATTATGATTTTTGGACTTGCTATCAGCTGTACTTCAATAGAAAAGGTTGAAACTGTAGAGAAGGTAGCCGAACCGAAGGCTGAAACAGTAAAGAAGATAGTCGAAGATACGGCTGAACCTCCAGAGGAGGTAGCCGAAGAAGCATCTGAAACTGCTGAGAAGGCAGCCGAAGAGACAGCTGCAACAGTAGAAGAGGTATCTGGACAGAAGGCCGAACCTGAAAAGAAGGAAGCCGAAAGCGTGCATTAATTCTAAACATGGACTTTATAATATTGTCATAAGACCATTTATTGAAGCAGCAGTTGCACAGACATGTTTCGCAGCTGCTGCTCAATACCGTCGTTAGCCTCCCTTAGCGCGCACACACGATAACCCCAACGAACAAATCTGTAATTAGTGACATATCCCATATTTATCATTCTCTGCACTTTCCCTCTTTTGTAAATAACAAGGGGAAAATTATGTCACTGGTACAGCATGGTATGATTACGGCTAATATAATGATGATGAATACACTCCCCACATAATTAAACCAGTCCACCAACCCGAATGAAATGAGGTAAAGTATGGATGCCATGCTGCTCACAAAGACATGGCCTGAGTGGGAAAAAAAGGTTGTTTTCTGAACCTTCTCCATTGCAATAATGCCTATGACAATTCCAACAGTCACGAAAGGAATGATTATGAGTGGATGCTCCACAATGCACATGTGAAACTCAAAGTCCTCACCAAGAAAATATCCCGAATAAAAAGGTATAATTACGTCACTAACCCCACACACAAGAATAGAACCCAACAATCCAATAATGACGGCCTTTACCACGTTCTTTTCGTAACGCCAAAACATCGCTGATGTAGCTGTGGCGCTAAACAATATATGAACTGGATGAAAGATGTGAAATAGTTTTTGAGATCCTTGTATAACAATGCCCTCTTTCAAAGGAAATACTACTGCCGTCATTATGCCTACTAGGATTAGGGCTACAATCGAGCTAATAACCGTAAATGGTATATGCTGTTTGAGTTCACCTAATACGTGCTTTAATCTTGGCGTGACATTTTTTTTTTCATGTTCCATTTTGGAATTTGTAAGAAAATGCTTGATAATAACAAAGAGATTTGATAATAAAATACTAAGTAAATTATTAAACCTTCGTGACACACGGATCGCCACGAATTATGAGAACTTAACTTAAAATATGGTTTCCTTGCGCCCGCCCGGATGATTTGGTCGGACGGGAAAGCGTGGGCTATTTCCTCCCTGCCCGCCCGAACGTACCGTTCGGGCGGGAACGACTTAGTCGGGCAGGCCTTTCGGGGAGGGAATCCAGTTTGACTGTTAGAACGTCATTGTGAGTCCGCTGTAGCGGACGAAGCAATTTCGCGCGTAGCGTCGTCCCGAGAGAATCGAGGGATCTCATAAATCGTGCATCGAGGTCCTTTTGCTTTGCACAGGATGACTTGCTATCGTAAGTCACTTCGGTTCTACCTCGCAACGACAAAAAGAGTCATTTTCGGGTTAAGTAAGCATTGTAGATTATGTTATGAACCCTTTCAAGCTAAAACAAAGATTTAAAAAACTATCAATTTTCGTCTTAGTTCCCTACATCATCCTCTGTATAACTGCAGGAGGGTTCCACGCATTCGACAAAAATGCATATCATGATCATAACTCTAATGGCTATCATTCAGAGAAAACGGATTCAAATGCCAGGAATACCAGTAATAGTAACCCAATCCTCTGCTATAATGACCATAGCGAAGATAATTGTATCATATGTAAATGGCTCAAGAGTACACCAAAAAAGATTCAAATACCTCAAGTTGTTTCGCACTTCATATCAGATGTATCTGGATTATATGCAAATGATCAACTAGCTTATTATTTCTTCAAATCATGTAGACATAATCCGCGCAGCCCACCATTAACCATTTCATAGTTCAATTCTTTTTAGATAGACAAAATCGTCATAATTTTAGCACAAATTCAGCCCATAGATATTTACTATATCTGCTGAAACACTAAATAGTTTCTGTTGTGTAGCACTATACTGTCACCCTGAACTTGATTCAGGGTCTCTTAACACATTGATTTATAGATTCTGAAACAAGTTCAGAATGACATTTTTATAGACACTCAGTTTCCCACAACAGATCAATTCACTAATACGGAGAATGGAGGGTCAATATGCGAAAGATTTACGCATACATGATTTGCCTAGTACTCGTCATCTTTCTGCAAAAAACAGCTTTGGCAAATCAAGATACGCTAAAAAAACAAGTGCATGATTTACAGGTTTTAATTAAGGAAATGAAAAATGAATTTGAGACCAGGATTAACGAGATGGAGCATAAGATTGCAAAACTTGAAACTAAAAAACCAGAAACAAAAAAAGAGGACATCTTTACACAGTCTGATAAAAGCGATAATTCTTCTTTAACAACGAAGGAATCAATAGCGCCACTGCTAAACAGAGCAGCGGCAAACCAATTTGTGAGTTCGGATACCGGAAAATGGTCTCCGGCACAACCCATAACTCTATGGGGTACCGGAAAGAGTTATATGAATATATCCTTCGATGGTTTATTTGTTGCAGCAGGTTCTACGGCGAGAGATTTAGAAAAACTAGAAACAGGTGATCATGATCCCATCCAACGTGGATTCACTGTCCCAAACGAAGAAATGGTTTTTGACGGAGCGGTAGACCCTTATTTTAAAGGGTTAGCTGATATTGTTTATAAAATTAATAAAAAAGGAGAAACCAGTACCGAACTAGAAGAAGCCTATTTGACCACGTTTTCATTGCCCTTAAACTTACAGTTAAAAGCTGGAACATTTTTCACAGAATTTGGCAGGTTGAATCCAACTCATCCTCACACATGGAATTTTGCTGACCAACCGTTAATCAATGGCAGATTTTTTGGCCCGGATGGATTGAGAAATCCCGGCGTACGCCTTTCGTGGTTAGCCCCGACTGATAACTATACAGAGTTATTATTTACTATACAGGACAGTCAGGGAGAAACCGCAACAAGCTTTAGGAATAACGATGGTTTGTTTGGACGTAAAGCTGTTGAAACACGCGTACGCAATATGAAGGATTTTCTTTATGTGCCGCGAATTAAAACAACATTTGAATTAACAGACACACAAGTCCTTCTATTAGGCGCATCGGCGGCTTATGGGCCAAATTCAACGGGAACAGACAAGAACACTTTAATTTACGGTCTTGATGCTTTTTGGAAGTGGAAGTCTGAATATGCCTCTTACGGGTTTCCCTTTGTGACCTGGCAGACAGAGATCATGGGCAGGCGCTTCGAGGCTGGAGAGGACGTAGACGCCAATCTATCATCAGACGTAATGCATAATTGGGGCGCCTATTCTGAGGTTACATGGGGATTTAAAAAGGGATGGGTGGCGGGACTGCGCGGAGATTATATAGATGGTTTAAAGGGCGCTACCGATCCTTTAGGATTTGAACGCTTGCGACTGTCTTCCAATCTCACATTTTTCCCTTCTGAATTTTCAAAGTTTCGGCTGCAATATAACTATGATGATATACTGGGCAATGATAATACCGAACATTCTGTATTTCTACAATTCGAATTTTTATTAGGATCGCATGGGGCGCACAAATTTTAAAATACTGTTAGCATCGGGGTCTCAGAGGGAAGACAAAAGATCAAGTTAGATTTTTCGGTCGTTCCTCCCTCAGAATGACAGCTTAGAGGAAAATGTCATACTGAGTGAAGCGAAGAATCTAAACATTGAAATTCATACATTAAATTAGGTGCAGGGTGGATTAAGGCGTTGGTTTTTACGCCGAATCCACCTTCAACGTATTTGGAAGCGGTGGGTTCGCTCCGCTTAACCCACCCTACCGCAAAACCGCATAAATAAAATAAAAATATTTATACAATTAAAGAACGCTTGTTCAAAATTAGGAGTATATTATGAAAATAAAGTATATAATATGGTTTTCTTTGATATTTGCCGTAAGCTGGACATCTGTTGCATATGCAAAGTTAAAAATAGTAGCATCGACTCCGGATCTGGGCGCCGTAGCTAAAGAGATTGGACAAGACAAGGTGAAGATATCGAACATTGCAAAACCCACGGAAGATCCACACTTTGTAGATGCAAAGCCAAGTTTTATTGTTAAACTTAATAAAGCAGATATTCTCATCGAAGGGGGTTTGCAACTTGAGATCGGTTGGTTGCCACCTCTAGTCCTCGGCGCCAGAAACCAAAAAATACTTCCTGGAAAACCAGGTTATCTGGTAGCCTCTACAGGAATCAAGCCACTACAGGTACCCGCAGCTGCCAACCGTGCCCTTGGAGATCTGCACCCCTTTGGAAATCCTCATTACATGCTTGATCCGTTAAATGGGGAGATTGTTGCTGAACATGTTTGCGAACGACTCTGTATGCTTGATTCTGGGAATTGTAAATATTATAAAGACAACTTGAATAAGTTTTTAAAGAGGCTGAACAAAAAAATATCTGAATGGGGGAAAAAGCTTGAAACATATCATGGAACAAAGATAATCACTTATCATAAGACATTTCCATACTTCGCAAAACGTTTTAATTTTGAAATAGTAGGGTCGCTTGAGCCTAAACCCGGAATTGCGCCATCTCCTACGCACATCAACAACCTTATTCCTATGATGAAAAGTGAAGATGTAAAACTAATTATTATTGAAGATTTTAGAGAACGAAAAACACCGGAATTTGTTGCATCCAAGACAGGTGCAAAGATTGTTATTTTACCAATTATGGTTGGAGGTCAAAAAGAAACAAAAGATTATATATCTCTTTTTGATTACTATATTAATCGGATTTTATCAGCCCTTAAAACTGATTAATTATGAGTTTAACGTGCCGGTAAAAAAATCATGAATACAGATAATTGTGTTACTTTAAAAGACGTTGCCATAGGTTACAATGGGAATGCCGTCCTCAGCAACATTAGTTTTTCAATAAAGGAAGGTGAGTATACAGTCTTATTCGGGCCAAACGGTTCTGGCAAAACGACCTTGTTCAAGACTATTCTAAGAATTATTCCTCCTATTCAAGGTAATATTGTTTACGGCAGCGATAAATCCCCGAGATTTGGATACGTGCCACAACGTCAGTATTTAGATGAAATATATCCTTTTACTGTGAAAGAGGTAGTGTTGATGGGCACTTTTGAGCGAATAAAGCCATTTTGTCCTATTCACAAGATAAATCGCATTTGGGCAGAACAATGCCTGCGAGATGTAGGTATGCTGGAGTTGAAGAGTGCATTATTTTCTGAATTGTCTGGAGGGCAGAAGCAGCGCGTACTTATAGCACGCGCGCTGGCAACGAGACCTACTATTTTTTTACTCGACGAGCCTATTACGGGAATTGATGTTACTGCTCAGAAAATGATTATGCAACTCATTACGCAATTACACAAAAAGCATCAACTGACAATCGTAATGGTTACTCATGAAATCCATCATATTCCAGAATTTGTAAATAAATTAATCCATATTCATGATCGCAAATTATTACTCGTTGACAGGGAAGAAATTATTTCCGCATCAAAAATAGATGAAAGTTTACATTATAGGCCAATGTAAATGGAACAATTTTTAGAAATACTTAACCCGCATTTTCTTTTAAGAAATGCCTTCTATGCAGGTTTGATTGTGGGATTGGTATGTCCACAAGTTGGTATATTTTTTGTATTACGTCGTATGGTCTTACTAGGCATTGCCTTACCTCAAATATCAAATGCTGGGATCGCCTTTGCGTTTCTGTTGCATACGTTGGGTTTACATTTTTTTTACCATACTGAATCGGACAAGGCCATGGCGCTAACTGGTTCTCTGGCTTTCACATTCATTGCCATTTTTGTTTTGGCCATCCTCGAACGGAGACAAAAGGGGTTCACGGAAAACCGGATTGGATTTGCTTACGCCCTTGCTGGGGCGGCATCTATATTATTTGTTTCCTGGAACCCTTATGGAAAAGCAGAAGTGCTTTCTATGCTAAAGGGAGAAATTATTTCAATTCCTGATCTCTATGTGTGGTCAATGCTTGCTATTTATGGCACGATCTTTATTTTCTTAATCGGGTTTCAGCGCAACTTTATATTAGTATCATATGACTATGATATGGCAATAACTATCGGTAAAAAAGTTATATTGTGGGACATTTTGTTGTATATGATTATTGGCATTGTCATCTCTTTCGGAGTAATGACGGTTGGTCCATTGGTCATTTTTGGCTTTCTTTTAATACCAGCAATTGCAGCTAGGATGATCAGTCGTGGTATCTTGCTTTTTTGCATCATTTCTTCAACCATCGGAGTAATTGCTGCCTTAGTTGGTTTTTATGTTTCCTTTCGCTTCGATCTTCCGACAGGTCCTACAGACGTTGCCTTACTCTGTGTAATGTTAATTCTACTGTACTTCGGTAAAATACTTGTTAGATTAAAGAAATAACTTTTTGTTTCATCCTCTTTTAAGTTAATTTAAAGGTTGGCATATTCTTTTTGAATTCATTCTGTTATTTCATTAACATTAAAATAAACTAAAGACTTTAACGGGTTTGCGGTATGATTCTGGTAACTGGCGGCACAGCTTTTGTGGGAAGAAACATAGTAAGGTTGCTTGTAGAAAAGGGGCAAATGGTACGATGCCTTGTACGTGAAACCTCACCAAGACACGTGCTTAATGGACTTGATGTAGAATATTGTACAGGTAATATTCTTGCGCCGAATACACTGGAAGAAGCATTTAAGGATATTGATACTGTTATACATCTGGTAGGAATTATAAAAGAAGTTGGAGATGCTACTTTTGAAAGGGTTCATGCGGAAGGTACAAAAAACGTCTTAGAGGCAGCTAAGAAAGTTGAAGTAAGAAAATATGTACATATGAGCGCCCTGGGCACAAGACCGAATGGCATAAGCAGATATCATAAGACAAAGTGGCAGGCTGAAGAGGCCGTGCGTAATAGTGGTTTGAGATACGTAATCCTTAGACCTTCTATTATTTGTGGAGCGGATGATGTATTCGTAAATATGTTTGCAAAGATGATTAAACAGACCTTCATAACACGCATAATACCCGTGATTGGAGCGGGTAAATCCAGGATGCAACCGATTTATGCTGGTGACGTTGCGCATTGTTTCGTTGAAGCCGCAATTAATGACGATATATCAAATAAGACATATGAGATTGGCGGTCCTGATGCGATTACGTTCAACGAAATACTAGACACAATCTTGAAAGTTTTGCAAAGAAGAAGGATAAAAATACATCTTCCAGTGTTCATGTTTAAACCTCTTGCCTTCTTAATGGAGAAAACAATGACAAATCCCCCTCTTAATAGAGATCAATTGATTATGCTCAGGGAGGATAACGTCTGTGATATTAGGGAGATGAAGAAGGAATTCAATATGCAACCTATGCAGTTTGAAGTTGTTATCAAGACCTACCTTACCTGATTAAATGATTTATGGTTTAAATAAAGCCCCTCGTTAATTAACCACAAATCATTCAATTTTGGTAAGGTATTTTCCCCATCAAAGTCAAACACCTGTTTAACGGAAGTTTTTATGTTCTTAATCACTCCATTTTAAGATACGAAGCGGTCAAGACAATCCTTCTAGCCCAAAACTTTCCATCCTTTATTTCATAATTGCATTTTATGTAATCACCAGCCTTGAGATTATCGAAGCTTATTTTATCATCCTTCTGGAATATAGTGCCACCTTTGACCGATACTATATCAGTCTTTTCATCTCCTTTGTAGCAAACAGTGTCTTTAGTTAACCTTAATGGTTCTTTTCCTATCAATTCACATTTTTCAAATGTTATTTCCATTGTTTCCAGGTCAAGAGTCTTTATCTGGCCTTCGAGTACTTCACGGCTTGTGTAAGACCCTGTAGGAGAAATAGGCCAATCGAGCATTTTCCAGGCATACGCATTGGTCCCAAAGAAAAAAGCTCCGAAAAGGAAGGCTAGCATTAGTAATTTTGTATTCCTATACATTTTCATACCCTCCTTTTTCCATTAATTATTACTAATTTACTTTCTTTATGTATATTGTATCAATTATCGTGCCAAATTCTTTTAAATAAAAAGATACGGATTTATGCAATCTTAACATCTCATGATATAAAGATTTACAACCACATATGTTTACTTAATATGGCAAGCTCTAAAAATCTAAATAAGTACAATTCAAAAAAGTCTAAATCCTTAGAAAATATATATATATTTTTAAAATACTTGGTTAGTACCTGTGAATTTCAACCTGTCCTTGAAATTAGATTATTAATAATAAATAGATAGCGTATTTTGCTTGTTGTCGTGGAATGTCAGCAGAGATAGGGAAATGTGAACGGAAGTTTACTGCAGACTGGATACAAAATCTTTTATAGTTTGTTTTAAGTCAGGATCATGTCTTTCTGACAAACCGAGTCTCTTCGCCTGTGCCTCGAATGCAATTTCCAAAATCATCTTCTCTTTTGTCTTCTTTGCAAGCTCTTTTAGTAGTTTATCATTTTGATTTTGCAAAGCTTCCAACCGTAATTCAAGCTCGCTAACATCTTTATAAGCTTCGTCGGATTCTTCCGCAATTTCTTCACTTGTTTTTATTGCTCTTTGTAATGTGCCCACATCCCTTTCCAGTATTTTGATAGTCTTTCCAAGGGATGCATATTTAACCTTAATCGCTGCATAATCTTTTCTTATCTGTTCTTTCTCAAGACTTAAGGCATGTCGTCTGGCTTCTAGTTCCTTGATTTTGATATCTATGTTTCTGGCATATTGTTCAAGATTATCCAGCTTTTGTTCTAACAGATGTGTTTCGGCCGTCTTATTCCTGTATTTGTCTACAGACCTTATAGAGATAAATATACATATAATGCATATAAAAACTAATACAACACTAACAACAAGGAGTCTCTTAACCCTGGAATCTTGCATTGATTTTCTGCCTTCCATCAATCCTAAACTAAATATGTTAAACCAAATAGGTTTTAATATACATATGGCTAAGTTGTTAGGTAAAGGTAAAGATGCCAGTTTGGTCAAATGGTTAAGTAGTTGATCTTTCTTCACCTGACCTTAACCAAACTACGACACCGGCATCCTAACCCTAACCTTTGCCTATTTTACAAGTTACACCTTTCCTTTGAAGGTATCAGACATAATAATGATAAATGCTTATCGCCAGAGTTCTTAAACTGGTGAGTCTCATTTTCAGGAACAAAGATTACATCACCTTGACCAAAAGACTTTTCTGTCCCGTCACCGACAATAATTCCACTGCCATTTAAAATAAATACTTCGTGTTCCCAATCATGGCTATGTAAAGGAGTATAACCATCAGGCGCTATCTCAAAGTGTCTCATGGCAAAGTTCTTTGCACCCATCTCCTCGGTAATAATCCACCTTATCTGAACGCCACGTGCTCCTTCTTCTATTGTCTCTGGAGGTACATCCTTGTAATTTATTACTTTCATAATTATTCCCTTTGAAATCTTTAGCTGAGTTTAATATATTAATACAACTTACACTTTACAAGAAAATTCTTATTTTTTTAGATAGCTCTAAGAATAAACATAATATTGGATAGTACCATAAAGAAAACACCTTTGTATGATGCGCACGTAAATCTTGGCGCCAGGATTATTGACTATCACAACTTCCTTATGCCCCTGCAATATGATGGCATTATAAGTGAGCATAAAAACGTAAGAAACAATGCAGGCCTTTTCGATATTTCACATATGGGAGAAATAGTTATAGAGGGCAAAGGGGCAACGGAATTAGTTCAAAGGATTATAACTAATGACGTTAGTAACCTCCCAAATTATAAAGCCGCATACACTCCTATTTGCGATGATGAGGGAGGAATTATTGATGATATTGTAGTTTTTAAATACAATCCTGAGAAATACATACTTGTAGTAAATTGTGCCAATACTAATAAGGATAATAAATGGATAAATAAATTCAAAACAGATAATACAGACATAAATAATTTAAGTGACCAGATTGCCCTTCTAGCCGTTCAAGGACCAAAGTCTGAAGACATAATACGGCTGGTATGCGGTAAGGAATGCGCAGCTCTCTCACGTTTCCAATTTACAGAAGTTACTAAGAACGAAATGGAACTAACAGTATCCAGAACTGGCTACACGGGGGAAGATGGATTTGAAATCTTTGTCAACCAATCACATTGTGTAAACTTATGGAATATATTACTTGAAAAAGGTAAAGGTATGGGTCTAAAGCCCGCAGGTCTTGGTGCAAGAGATACGTTGAGATTAGAGGCCGGTTACCTACTCTATGGTAACGATATCGATGATTATGTAACACCACTGGAAGCAAATATAGGTTGGACTGTAAAATTTAACAAAGCAGACTTTATCGGAAAAGATTCATTATTAAGACTAAAGAAATATGGATTAAAGAGAATGTTTGTTGCATTTAAGATGTTTGATAAGGGGATACCGAGGACAGGTAATGAAATAACCTATCATAACAATGTTATAGGCAAAGTAACGAGTGGAACCTTTAGCCCTACTCTGGAAACAGGCATTGGCCTCGGCTATGTTCTCAAGCGTTTTGCAGAACAAAAAGGTCAGGTTAGCATAAAGATCAGGGGTACAAACCATCCTGCTAATATAGTAAATACTCCCTTTATTACTAAAACACAGCGCAGCGTTAGCAACAATCAAGGATTTAAGTAGGCAATAGGCAAAAAACATACAGGCTGCCATGCTGAATATTTTACCCTGTTAAATAAATCTAGATATTATTTGATAATTATCTTTTACCTTTTTCATGATTAGTTTGTAAAAACACAAATGTATAATATTTAACAGGGCAGGTGTAGAACAAGGAATGATGAATAATGAACGAAAAATCAGAAAGCGTGAATGTCTTCACCTCAAAATTCAAAATTCGATGTTCGATATTCAATATTTGTTTTCAATGACTTATACAAATAATTGCTAAATAACAAGGTTTTACAGAGCTAAGCCAAAGCTTAGCTTAGTCAGCTTTGCATATTTGTAATATAGAAAGGTAGATAAATGAAACTTCCGGAAGATTTGTTCTATGCAAAAACTCATGAGTGGTCAAGAAAAGAAGAAGAGAGTAAAGTAAGAGTCGGCATTACGTCCTATGCCCAAAGCCAGCTTGGAGATGTTGTTTATGTGGAATTACCCGCTTTAGATACTAATGTCGAAGCAAGTAAAGCGTGTGCCGTCGTTGAATCAGTAAAGGCTGCCTACGATATCTATGCGCCAGTATCTGGTAAGATCACGGAAGTAAACAATAATCTTGAGAATAATCCTCAGCTAGTAAACGAAGACCCTTATGGTGAAGGGTGGTTTTTCGTAATCGAGATGGATAGCCCACAACAATTAAAAAATCTTTTATCAAACAAGGAGTACGAAGAATTGTGCCAAACAAAGTAAATTATGTTCCAAACACCGAAGCAGACATCAAATTAATGCTTAAAGAAATCGGTGTTAAGTCAATTGAAGATCTTTTACAGGACATACCGAAAGAATTGCTATGCAAACCCATAAACATACCTGACGGGATATCTGAGATGGAATTGAAACACTCTCTCAGGTCCTTAAGCGATAAAAACGCAAGCCTTAATAAATACACTTCTTTTCTCGGTGCAGGCGCATACGATCATTTCATCCCGAGCGCAGTTGACCATTTAAGTGGCAGAGGCGAATTTTACACCTGTTATACTCCTTATCAGTCAGAGGTAAGCCAGGGAACACTACAGGCGATGTATGAATTTCAAAGTATAATGTGTGAACTACTGGCAATGGATGTGACAAATGCATCCATGTATGATGGGGCATCAGCCCTGGCAGAGGCAGCTAAACTCGCCTTAAAGTATAAACAAAAAGAAAAGATTATAGTCTCTAAAAGCGTTCATCCTGAGTATAGAGAGACTCTATCAACTTATCTACAGGGTTCGGATGTAAAACTCATCGAGCTTGAAATAGAAAATGGCATCACGTCTGTCTCAGACCTTGAATCCAGGATTGACGAAAATACAGCATGTGTCTTAATTCAGACACCAAACTTCTTTGGATGCCTTGAAGATAATGAAGGACTTGTGGAATTAACCCATAAGAATAGGGCCCTTTTTGTTGCGTGTGTAAATCCGATGGCACTGGGCATAATCAAACCACCCGGTGAGTATAATGCTGACATTGCAGTTGGAGATGTGCAGGTCTTGGGTAATTATGTCTATTACGGTGGTCCGCATGCAGGTTTCTTTGCAACAAGTAAAGAGCTCATGAGAAAGATGCCGGGAAGAATTGCAGGCGCCACAACAGATTCAAAAGGTAGGCGTGGATATACGCTTACGCTTCAGGCAAGAGAACAACACATCCGACGTGGAAGGTCAACATCGAATATCTGCACAAATCAACAACTCTTAGCGCTCAGGGCATGCATCTATCTCTCAACATTAGGCAAGGCCGGAATGATAGAAGTGGGCAAACTGAACGTTTACAAGAGCCACTACGCAATGACACGCCTGTGCGAGCTTGACGGGGTAGAACCCTTATTTGACAAACCCTTCTTTAACGAGTTTGCCATAAAGGTGTCTGGCGACGGTGAAATTAAAGACATAAACAAGCGCCTCTTTGAAGCTGGCATAATAGGGGGTCTTGATATATCACGCTTTTATCCAGACATTCACAATGCCATGCTTATGTGTGTAACAGAAACAAAATCTAAAGGGGATATAGACAAACTCGTTCAAACTATCTCAAATATTATCTAGAGGAATATATATATAACATTTTTTTGACACAATATCCTACATGATTGAATATGAAATTAAATCCTGTCTTACACCATAGAAGGTCTATACGATTAAAAGATTATGATTATTCGCAGCAAGGAGGGTATTTTGTAACCATATGTGCACGTAATCGTGAATTGTTGTTTGGACGTATTGCAGAAGAGAAAATGTTATTGAATGATGCTGGAAAATTTGCAAATAAATGTTGGTTAGAAATACCAGAACATTTCCTGCATGTAACATTAGATGAATTCATTGTTATGCCTAATCATATTCATGGGATAATTATTATTGATACAATGGGTAATGTAGGGGTTCAAAATTTTGAACCCCTACACAAACAAAATAAATATCAACAAATTATACCAAAATCAATAGGATCAATTATACGTGGATTTAAAATTGGTGTCACTAAATGGTTTAGGAAAAATACCAATATCTACAATGTATGGCAACGTAATTATTATGAACATATCTTTAGAAATGAGGACGGACTAAATCGTATCCGCGAATGTATTATAAACAATCCTATACAATGGCAATTTGATAGAGAAAATCCCCACAACATAATAGACAAGACATACCATGCTAACTGGAGCAAGATCGAAGAATTGATATACGGAAAAATTAACAAATAATTTCTAAATATCAAGAGAGGTTAAATAAGCATGCTTGATAAATTAATTATTGAAAAATCATCGCCAGGGCGTACGGCGTATTCCTTACCAGAATGCGACGTGCCAGTAGGGGCGAACTGCCGCCTGCCCGACGGCAGTTTGGCGGGTTCAACCCTACCAATACCTGAACGTTTTCTACGAAAGAACACAGCCGAACTCCCTGAAGTGACAGAGCTTGACGTTGTAAGGCATTTCACGAGACTCTCTCAATTAAACTATAGCGTGGATACCAATTTCTACCCGCTCGGTTCATGCACGATGAAATATAATCCAAGGGTTAATGAAGACGTTAGTAGATATGATGGATTTATAAATCTGCACCCTTACCAGAATGAAGAGCAGTGTCAGGGCATACTCCGTATCCTGTACGAAATAGAAAAGATCTTTGTTGAAATATGTGGTATGGATGCATTCACCTTGCAGCCCGCTGCCGGTGCTCAGGGTGAATTAGTGGGAATGTTAATATCTCGTGCTTATCACATCAAAAAGGGTAGGAAGAGAAGCAAGATAATTATTCCTGACTCCGCTCACGGGACAAATCCTGCGTCTGCTGCAATGTGTGGCTTCGACGTTGTAGAAGTTAAGTCAAACAGACAAGGGCTTATTGACATAGAAGCATTAAGGGGGATTATTGGTGATGACGTCGCTGCTCTGATGTTCACAAATCCAAATACTCTTGGATTATTTGAAAAGGACATCTTAAAGATTGCTGATATTATACATAGTGTAGATGCCTTGCTGTACCTGGATGGTGCAAATATGGATGCGTTGCTGGGGATTGCAAGACCAGGGGATATGGGTACAGATATGTTGCATCTGAATCTTCACAAGACCTTTTCCACCCCGCATGGTGGTGGTGGCCCCGGTGCCGGCCCTTTGGGAGTGGTAAAAAAACTGGTTCCGTTTCTGCCTGCGCCAGGGATTGTAATGAAGAATGGTTTTTATAAATGGCAATATGACATGCCCGATTCTATAGGACGTGTAAAACCTTTTTATGGTAATATAGGAGTTATTATAAGAGCTTATGCTTACCTACTTTCCATTGGCAGTGACGGGCTTAGAAAGATTGGCTTAAACGCACTTATTAACGCCAATTATCTTAGAAAAAAACTCTCCGGTTATCTAGAGATACCTTATGGTGAAAAATGTATGCATGAATTTGTAGCCTCTACGAAAAAACTCAAAGCAAAAGGCATAACAACTTTGGATGTAGCTAAGCGACTTCTCGACTATGGATTTCATGCACCGACAATATATTTTCCTTTGATTGTTACAGACGCGCTTATGATTGAACCAACGGAGACGGAAACAAGAGAAACATTGGATGAATTTGCCGATGCTATGATTAAAATTCTGGAGGAAGCTGAACAAAGTCCAGAACTATTAAGGAGCGCCCCGCATACAACTCCTGTATCAAGACTCGATGAGGTACAAGCTGCAAGAAAACCAAATCTAAGATGGCAGAAAGCTGGAAGCTAGAGGCATGAAGTTAGATGCAAGATACCAGATGTTCATCACGATTATTTTCTCTCAGCCAGAAAAAACATTATAACTTTTTCATATAATAAGGGATTTTACTTTAGGGTTTTAGTATCTGTAGCGGAGGTTTTGAAACCTCCACACAGAACGGACTCAATACCAATTTAAATTTTCGTATAACCGTCTTTGCCAGCTAACCCCTGTCTTCGTACCTGCCTGTTCCTGGCACGACAGACAGGCAGGCATACGCACAGACAATCATGAAGGTGGAAACCTACCCGCCAAAAGGCAG
>JBHHYH010000026.1:0-38931 GCA_046757465.1 Candidatus Scalinduaceae bacterium
TGCTGTTCTAGTCTAGACCCTTTAAATATAATGGATATTTAGAAATGAAACTCGTCGTTAGTTGTCCTGTGGATTGAATGTTTCGATTCTTTATGGTTTAATACCTATAATGACTAACGGAACTGCTGGCACACCCCGCCCCTGACGAACTACATTATAAAACTCACCTTCATAGTAAGCTACTCCAGAACTCATTTGGCTTTGTAGGGATTTCATAGGGAGTATCTCAATTCCTAAATCAATATGATCTCCTACATAAAATGCTAAATGTTTAACAAAGAGATCGTATGCAACAAAGGAATACTTTCCAAATTGGACTTCAATTGCAACACGATCTTTTACGAAGTCAGTTTGATTATAACTATATATTGGAATTTCTCCAGCTACTTCAATTTCTTTTTTTTGTTCTTCAGGAGGCATTGAAAGAGTTTTGCGGATTAGTTTCTCACTTTTAGTTACCCAGTAACTTACTCGGCTTTCTTGCCAATTCTTTTTCTTTAACAATTTATTAAAAGAGCTATTCATATCGATCGGACTATATAAAACCTTTCCTTTCATATTTTTTTCTTTAGATACTTTAGTTTTACACTTTTTTGCATCTACGTTTGCAATAACGCTCTTGATTTCTTTCCATAGGCTTGGCTTATGTACGAGTAAAAACTCCAATCCATTCAAATGTGAATATGTTTCACTGATTTTCATTAACTAATGTATTTTTTTCAAATAAAGTCTTTTGTAGAGTATTTTTCTTAATATCCCAAGGTGGAACTGTTAGACGGTTTCCGGATTTTTTAGGATCATAAACTGGTTTATTCATTGGTCGGGTTCTCAAAGTGCCCTGAATTTCCTGTCTTATTCGGTTACGAGCAATAGTAACATATTCTCGAACTGTTTCCGCTCCAGCTGCTTTCCGATTATGTCGAATAGCAGCTATAATTGTTGTCCCTGTTCCTAAAAATGGATCAAAGACCCAATCTCCTTCGTTAGACATGGAGAGCACCAATCTCTCAATTAGTTCTACGGGAAATTGGCATGGATGGATTGTCTTTTCTACATGATTGCTCTTCACATTTGGAACAACCCAGATATCTCCAGGATTCTTTCCTAATGGATTACACGAATATTGACCAGCTTTTGGACCTTTAAAATATTTTTTCCCAGGGTATTTTTGAGGAATTCTCAATGGATCAAGATTAAAAACATAATTTCTCGATTTAGTGAACCAGATTATCGTTTCATATCTACCAGAAAAACGTTTAGAACAATGCAAGCCGTGTTCAAAATGCCAAATAATACGATTACGCATTTTAAGTCCCAAATCACTGAATATAGGATACAAAACAGTGTCAAGTGGGATAATAGATCCATTGTCAACATAATTTCCAACTTGCCAACAAATACTACCTTTGTCAGACAGGCATCTAACACATTCAGTAATAATCTCTGCTTGTTGTTTTAAATATTGATTAAGTCTTAATTTTGTCTCATATTTTTTGCCTATGTTATAAGGAGGAGATGTAACAATAAGTTGGAGTGATTTCTCGGGTATAGATTTCAGAATATCTAGACAACTG
Source organism: Candidatus Scalinduaceae bacterium (assembly GCA_046757465.1). Classification (GTDB taxonomy): domain Bacteria; phylum Planctomycetota; class Brocadiia; order Brocadiales; family Scalinduaceae; genus Scalindua_A. The sequence continues at coordinate 1,575 of JBHHYH010000026.1, forward strand.
CCAGCATATAAAACTATGTGTTTGGAAAGATCAAAGACGTTTGATATTTCTATATTTTTAAACATGCTCACATTTTATCAAAAATCGAAATACTGGTCAATAACACTTAATAATGCAAGATGTGTGAGAATTTAACATTTTGTATAAGATACTTCTTTTATGAGGTCTAACGCAAAATTCAGTGGAACAAGCCCGAACAATATTAACATGTAAAAATGACATTTTAAACATTAAAAACTATTTAAAGCCAAAAAGGTACCACTGGTTCGATTTCATCTGTACTGATTTGTTAGACTTTTCTGCTTTGGTTTGGATACGCAAACTTTAAAAACAAGTCAACTTCTTCAGATATTTTCTCATCAAAATTATTTAAGTATTGATGAAATTCATCCCATCTCTCAGCAGAGAATACTGAAAAGGAGTATCTATTAGAAATTTTCGCATCCCGATCTAGTAGCCAGGTCATCATAACTCGATCTACAAACATTGCATCACAATAAGGACCATATGTTGATATGAAATCAACATCATAGTAAAGACCTGCTAGTTTCTCCTTCGCTTTTTCTTTATTTGTATAAGCACCATTACGCACCAACTTTCTAAGCACAGCAAATAGTTGACAGGATATATCTATATAGGGGGTATTCACAAAATAATCGGATACTAAAAAAACCTTAATCCTTTTAATTCGATCTTCATAAGAAAGTTTATCTTCATCAAAATACAATAATGTCCTGATAAATTGAGATTCGATCGATAGATTGAAATATTCTTGTACTCTGCTAGTAGCAAGTTTTGATAGGCCGTCTACATACTGATTAAGAAGTGATTTTGCATATCCTACTGCTTCTGATCGCTGGTCTTCTTCAAAGGTCGCTTCATTACTTCGCCAACCATCAAATATATCAACTAAAGCTGAAACAGCCTCATATTTTCCTCTCCTTATCTCTTCAACGTCACCAAGGTATGGTTGTATATCAACCCGATAATAATCGTCCCATGAATGGATATTCTCGTCAAAAGCGTCGCTATCTTTTGTTAAGAAATACTCATTATTTGACTGCAGAAATGCACTGAAAGAGCTAACTAGCTGATTTTTTTTAATAGAGTAATCTGGCGAAAACTCGTGGCCTCTAGCCGTTTGTTTTATAAATTCAAAAAGCTTATTCCTTTCATCATGTGACCAAAGTTGAGTTTCTTCTGTATGAAATCTTGAATATGGACAAACCAAGATTTGCTTACTAGCAAGTTGTTTAATACGTTGTACTGCTTCAACGAATGGTCGCTTATTGTTACGAAAAGCATGAGAAAGGAACAATTGGTCTAAATAAAGTATATCCTTTTTCAAAGGGGGTAAAGGAATATTGTTCCATTGACCACAAACACTACAGCCACGGTTCAATGTATCACTACTGATATTTACATTTCCGTATTTCCCTTCATTACCACAATTGGGACACTTTTCTTTTAGAACATGTGTTAAGATCACCTATAATCTCTTTTATTCTATAAATGCTAAGATGATTTCTTAATAAATATTAGATTTTAAGGTAAAATATATGGAAATACGTAAAAATACCTTCTTCTGAAAGTAATAATAAATTTTCTCTGGCCTTCATGACAAGATTTGTTTTTTAATGAATACACAGGTTTTTTAACCTAACGACGGAAATCAGTTGCGTGCTAAAAAGCTTGTCGCTTAGCGCCCCCGTGCTCCTTTCCATCGCCTGAATTGACAGGTTAGAGCATTAACCCTTGGTTGAATTGTATGTCTTAACAAGGTGCTCATATTCTTGAATAACTTCTTTATCATAGGTTCTTGCCATGAACACATCTAACGTTATCTTGTAACATAAATTCTGAAGAAAAAACGCCTCAGCTTTAAATCTACCCTGTTTCTCCGGATTCCAAATGTCATGACGTTTTTCGGTATGGTGATGCAAAAAACCACGTATACTTACGATAAATTTAATAAGTTCATCGATTGATTTTCCGTCCAATAATGTTCTATACTTATGCCTATCTTCAGGGCGTAGCGTTCTTATTAACTCAGCGTCGTCACGACAGCTTTCTATATGTTTTCTTAGATCTTTTGATTTCAAAAACTCCTTTTCTACAGCGTAATTCTTGTTTTTCCCTTTAGCAAAAGCCGATTCTAAAACAAAATAAAAATCGTAAATTGCCTCTATATACTCTTCCTTCTTGATGTCATTACACCCACGACGATAAAATGCGAGTACTACATCGTGTTTTTTCCTTTTAACAGCTGAAATAATTGGCCGCGCAAGAAGATCAAACGATATAGGCCTTATTTCATGATCCTCTAACTCATTCTTTTCGAGGCTAAAATTGAATAATTGAAGCTTTTTCTTTTCCTCATCACTTTCTGCAATCCATTCATTCTTTGGAAGATGAACATCTATTGATTCCACTCCCCAGAATGCCCAAAGACCCTCAATACTACGTACAATCTCCTCTACTTCAGCAAGTCTGGGACTTTTCATATTTATATGCATTGCCACACCTGGTTCAGGGTTTTGGGTAATAGAGGGAAGTTCTCTGTCAGAAACAGGAAAAGAGACGTGAATTTCGCGAATAAACTTTTTTTCCACGCAAAATTCAAACAAATAATCACTAACCTGAAAAGGAATTGACTGAGCAGGTTTTATTCTTCCATGAACTTTAAAAATGTACTTGCAACGCATGTAATTCTTTTATTGATCTAACGCTGAAAATCAGCGGTGCAATTTACCGCATCTGCTGGATTGACATGTTAGGCAAAACCACCAAAGGAAATTATAGCTTATAAATACTCTAATATCATTTTATTCTATCAGAATGTATTTTCAGATAACTGTTTTCCATTTTCAGGGTTGAAATCATACCATGTATTTATTTTATAATCTATCCTCATAATGCCAGCATAACTTTTAGTAATGCCTAAAATATTTGATAATTTTAGAAGGGCTTGAAGATTTTCATCTTTGTCACCTAAATTATATTTCAATAATTCATCATATATTAATCTCCCATTGGCAATTCCATCTTTTACTCTCTCATCCATCTTCTCTTCAATCTCCTCTAATTCAATACCATCTACAAGCCCACTAAAAGTAGTTGCTGCTCCAATAAGATTAAAAACGTTTTTGGGATATTGTTTTTTAAGTTTATCGAGAGAACTTTTAAGAATTTCAAAATCTTTTCTCCATTTTGTGATTGAGTGAGTCCGTACATCAAATCCTAGTTTTTCCAATTCACGATAAATAACAATATGTTCAATAGCGTTTTGCAAATTGCTTATTACCATCATTAATGGAAAATTGATTTCATATAAAACAGGGTGACCATCAATGACTCTTTTAGCATGCAAGATTTCATGCACTAAGGATTGTTCTGTAACATCATTAGAGAAAATTAGTATCTTTGGAATAAGATTATTCAATGTAAACTGAGCAGTCACATTCTTTGTGACTTTACCACTTCGGCGTGAAAGATCAATTTCTAATTCTAGTGCTATTACTTTTTGAATATTTTCTACAACAGTCCATGCTTCATCGCGAATTTTGACCGGCAATTCTTCTCGTTTTAGTCCTTCTTCAGAATGTGTTCCATTAATATTAATAATCATAATCAAAATGAAAAAGATGGTTAATAATCTTGATAATTCTTTCATTATTCATAACAATAATTGAGTAGTATCATTTTTTTATTACAGGATGATTCCTTTACTAAATATTTTGCCTAACAAGTTATTATAAAGTTTTGGATAACATCACTATTGTAATGATATGCAGAAAAACCAGATTACTACTTTATGAAGAAGCGGTAAGAAAGTTCATGCGCGTACGTCCTTGTAAGCATAAACATTTATTTAAGATAACTTATCCACATCACAAGATGCGGTGTAGTTTTTATGCTGTTTGAATTGAATGAAAATGAAATTTGATAATAAATCTATATATTGTTGAAGTCAAGCAAAAAGGGGGGGGGTGGCCCGACCCCGCTGCTTTCTTGCACCGTGGCGGCACGCTGCGAAAGCAAGAAGCGGGGTCGGGTAAACAAGATGTGGTTTGTGGTGGGGTAGGTGTCTAACGGTGGAATTGAGCGGACCAATGCCGGTGGGATGTGTCCCAAGGATTATTCAAACAGGTCACTATGGCTACCTGTACGTTCCAGACGAAGAGTATTTGAATCGGTGTAATAAATGAGAACCCAATCCGGATCAATGTGACAATCTCGACAGGTTTTCCACTCGCCCATCAAAGGATGATCTTGGTGCCTGGGATGGAGAGTTTCGTTATTGGCAAGTTTGTTTACCAAGGATTTCAGCTTTTTGATATCCTTGCCCCGTTTTCTCATCCTTTTAATATCTTTTAGAAATTGGTTAGACTGGGATAGTCTTTTCATTTCTCCCAACTATCAAACATTTCTTCAAGAGAATCAAAGGATTGAATGTCTTCGCCCCGGCTGCTTTTTTTCAAGGTCTTTTTTGTTGTCTCATTAGGAATAAGAATCGGGAAGGGAATGCCACCACGAAGGCATATTTGATTATAAAAAAGGCGAATTGCCTCTGTGGGACTCATTCCTAATTTTCTCAAAACCCCTTCGGCTTTTTTCTTAGTTTTTGGTTCAATTCTGGCATGAACGGTTGCTGATTTTTCCATGGTATTATTGTCTCACAAATGCAACACATCTGCAAGTGCTTTTTCTACGTTACTATTGCTTTTAAATATCTTTCTTTTAGCTTGTTTTACGGGCTTATTGCCCTTGATAGATCACTAGGTTTGTCAAATGGGTACAGTTGTCCAAGAATGCAGAATCCAATCCCCAGGTTCTTCTTATTAAATCTTCAATCTTCAATCTACAATTGAAAATCATTACCCCTTTATATTACCAATTGGTTTTAGTCTGACGACCTTTTTTGATATGCCTAATACGTCCATGGTTTCAACGACTTCTGATATGTCCTTATAGGCAATACCGGCTTCTTCTGCAAGTCCGGACATTGATGCAGCCTTAACGATTATGCCTTCCTTTTCCATCGTCTTTAGAAGCTGATCGCCCCTTACTTTCTTTTTAGCAGCTCTTCTTGACATAGTCCTGCCTGAGCCATGCATGGTAGAACCAAACGTTTCCTCCATTGCCTTTTCAGTACCTACCAGCAGATAGGAACCTGTTTGCATTGAGCCACCGACAATAACGGGTTGTCCGACGTCTCTGTATATTTCCGGAAGCTCACTTCTACCGGGACCAAAAGACCTTGTCGAACCTTTTCTGTGAATTAAGAGTTCTTTTTCCTTACCATTAACTTTATACTTTTCTTTCTTTGCTATATTGTGGGCTACGTCATACACTATTTCTATCCCAAGCTTATGTGCATCAGTATCAAATACCTTTGAGAAGGTTTCCCTGATCCTGTGGGCAATTACCTGTCTGTTTACAAAGGCGCTATTAGCCGCGCATACCATTGCCTTGTAATAGTCTGAACCTTCTGGAGACTTAAAAGGCGCACAGGCAAGTTCCCTGTCCCTAACGGTCATGCCGTATTTCTTCATTGCGCTATCAAACACCCTTAGATAATCCGTCGCGATCTGGTGACCGAACCCCCTGGAGCCACAATGTACCATAATAACTATTTGATCTTTTTCTTTAATACCAAAAGTCTTTGCAATCTTCTCATCAAAGATATTTTCTGTTGTCACCAACTGAATTTCCAAATAATGATTTCCGGAACCAAGAGTGCCTAATTGTTTTATTCCTCTCGATATGGCCTTTTCACTCACCTTTGATGGATCTGCGCCGGGTATATGTCCGTATTCCTCTATCCTTTCCCGGTCTTGAGGCCAGCCGTAACCATTCTCAATACACCAGTCCACGCCTCTTTTCATAACCTCTTTAAATTCTGATACTGAAACCTTTAGAATGCCTTTGGCGCCCACTCCTGCGGGAACAGACCTAAACAACTCATTTACGAGTTCTCTCAGTCGTGGCTTTACTTCCTGGATTTTTAGATTTGTGGTTATTAATCTCATACCGCAATTTATATCAAAACCTATCCCACCGGGAGATATGACACCGTCATCAATATCAAAGGCGGCCACACCGCCAATAGGAAAACCGTATCCCCAATGACCGTCAGGCATGCAGAGTGCATATTTTTGAATGCCGGGGAGACATGCAACGTTGGTAATCTGGTCAAAGACACCTTTGTCCATATTTTCCATGAGTGTGTTGCTGGCATATATCCTCGCAGGAACTTGCATGCCTTCTTTCTCAGTTTTCGGGATCTCCCACACCCAATCAGATACCTTATTGACTTTCATATCGGTATTCATTTTATTACCTTTTAAATATTGTATTTTAAATTGTTATAGTTATTCGGCCTGTCCTGCATAATGGAAGGCTAAAGCCTTCCGCTACGGGTTAATTCAATAACATTGCTCCTTAGCTGGTTCAATCATATTGATTGAACCTAAGTGTTTAGGTTTAATAATTAAATTACCAATCTCCTATGTCATTTCCGACCTGGTCGGAAATCTATTTCAGATTCCCGCTTTTGCGGGAGTGACAATGTAGGTTCTGAAGTTCATTCCCCCTCGCCCCAACTGAGATCTTGAAGTAGCTTCAAGGGGCGCCTCTGGCGGACTTCCAACCTCTATCTTCTTGTTAAATCTTCAATCCTTCAATTCCTCAATCCTTCCACTCATATGTCCAGGATAAACCTTGATATCCATTTACCTTCCTTTTTAGATACGTCGAAAAGATGGTAAGTTATTGCCTTTACGTCACACCTGAGTTTATGCCTGGATTGATCTATCTCTTCTCCAAAGATTTTGGCATTAAGTAAATAATTTGAATCCTTTTCTATCTTTATATCAAATTTGCTGAATACCATATATTCTGAATCTTTTAAATATATTATCTCAGCAAGCCAGTCGAATAATAATTTATCTATTTCGCTATTTTCCAGATGAAGTTCTTTCTTTATCTTTGGCTGTACATCTTTAGTATCTACCATAACCTCAAAAGTCGCCATCGCAGATGCCCTGAATAATTCCTCAAGAGTATCTCCACGTGCTTCTATTGCTATATCGGCCGTTGCTATATCATCGAGAAATATAAATTCTTCCATTCGGTAGATATCAATAAGTAAGTAATTCTATATCGTTATCGCATTCCGGGCAAGTAATACAACAACTCGTAATACCAGTACACGAACTACAACCTGAAAAATCCATTGTGTAGCCATTGAGGTGGAAATCTTTTATCTCTTTAAGGCAACTTGGACAGACAAAGCTTATCTCCAATCCCGTTATTTCTTTTAACTCCATTTTTTTCTCTTAATTATAATATAGTTCTTACTTAAAGCATTATATTTCAAATCTCATCCACTATAAAGATCAGATACGTCCTTTACTAAATTATAGCACATTGCCTTCAAAACATAATATTTATTTTATAAATCTTAGTAATTCTAAATATCTGGATTCCAATTCTAATAAGTTTGAAAAGGTATATTAATGGATATCGAAATTGCGTCTTTTAGAATTTAAGGTTTTTCCTGGGAGTTCTTTCACTAAGGTGGGAAAATAAAGGACTAAGACTTAAATCTAAAATAGAGTTAATACCCTGGCCGTTTGCAAAAATTCTCAATTTGGCACGGAAATTGTTTATTTAATAAGAGTTTAGAATCTACGTTATTTTTCTATCTCATTAGACAAAAAGAGGGTTGACATGACAAAAAAGTTTATAAAGTTAGTCCTGGCATCCGTAGTAATATTATTTTTTACAAGCACTACAACAATTGCAGAGGAATCTTCTAAAGGTAAAACTGTAAAACAAGCTAGAGAAATAGTGCAGATGCTTGATGATTTATATAAGACATTTATTGTTCTTATAACAGCAGAATATGTGAATGATCCATCTGTACTACCTGCAGCTACTTTGTCCAAAAGGGTGTTTGAGGCAATGAGTAAGAAGGGGTGGCACAAGGCAAGATTACTTGATGCAACCGGCACTCCGTTTAATCCAGATAATAATCCTAAGGATAAATTCGAAAGGGATGCAATCAAAGCCATAATTTCGGGGAGAACATATTTTGAGAGGGTCGAAAAGATAGAAGGTAAAGACTATTTAAGGGCAGCTACAGCCGTGCCTGTTGTTATAAAAGGATGTACGATTTGCCATCCAGATAAAAAGGTTGGAGATCTACTGGGCGCAATTTCATATAGCATACCTTTAAAAAAGTTGGATTTTTATTAGGTTCAATTTCATATAGCATACCTTTGGAGTAATAGAGGAATTAATTAGTTGTAGAAGGAATGCAAAAGCTACGTAAATCTTTGTTAAGGGAGGTACTAAGAATGGCAACTGAAAAGTCATTATTTTGTAAGTTAAATAAACCTGAAGATGTAGAAGCCGATTCCCCGTTAGCCAAAAAGCACGTACCTGTTATTACGATACCTGAGGTCTTAAAGGCCGGTGAGTTTTACGATGTAAAGATTAAGGTGGGAGAGGCGGAACATCCAAATGAAAACGAGCATTTTATACAGTGGATTGAGTTTTATATCGGAAATGTGTATCTGGGTAGATTTGATTTTGCACCGGTTATGACAAGGCCAGAGGTAACTATACCTCTTCAGTTAGGTCATCATGGACTTGATTCAACATTGAGGGCAATAAGTCGTTGCAATCTTCATGGTCTTTGGGAAGGTACGGTTCAGGTAAAAACTGAATAAGAAGATAATAACTTTTTTCAAGCAAAGGAAAATGTTTACCGGATCGCTCTATATTCGTGTATGAAGGATAGCGAATTATGGTTCTTTGCGAGAATGAAACTATTATGGGTACTACAAATAAACGGTGCCGTATAGAAAAAGACACATTAGGTGAAGTAAAGGTGCCTGTTGAAGCTTATTATGGCGCTCAAACGGTCAGGGCGCTGGAAAACTTTCCAGTTAGTGGTATAAAGTCGCATCCGGTATTTACTAAGTCTATGGTTTATATAAAAAAGGCCGCTGCAAAGGTGAATGCTGAACTCGGGTGCCTGAGTAAGGATAAAAGCGAAGCGATTATAAAGGCTGCTGACAGGATAATTGGGGGAGAGTTTAAGGACCAATTTGTTGTGGATGTCTATCAGGCCGGCGCTGGTACATCATTTAATATGAATATAAATGAGGTAATAGCCAACATTGCAATGGAAGCTCTGGGTGGTGAAAAAGGAGATTACTCTATAGTCCATCCAAATGATCACGTTAACTTTGGACAATCAACGAACGATGTATTTCCAACGGCTATGAGGATTGCAGCATTGTTGCTATTAAGGGAACTATTCCCTGTAGTGGATGAGCTTGTAGATTCACTGAATGAAAAGGTAGAGGAATTTGACAAGATCATCAAGTCTGGAAGAACACATTTGCAAGATGCGGCACCCATAAGGCTTGGCCAGGAATTCTCTGGCTATGCCGACGCCGTTTCAAAAACAGTTGAAAAGATAGAGAAGGCAAGTGATGAGTTAAAGGAATTAGGCATCGGTGGCACCGCAGTAGGGACCGGACTTAACACACATCCTGATTATGCGAAGAATATTGTTAAAGAACTCCAGGAAATAACAACTTTAGACGTGAGGGGAGCTACAAACTGTTTTGAAGCTATGCAAAGTAATGCACCTATTGCAGAAGTTTCAGGTGCCTTGAAGGTATTTGCGGTAGAATTAATCAGGATTGCAAATGACTTACGCCTTATGAGCTCAGGGCCTAAGACAGGGATGGCTGAGATAAATCTACCCGCAGTACAACCAGGTTCTTCAATAATGCCTGGTAAGGTTAACCCGGTTATGGCTGAGATGCTGAACATGGTTTGTTTCTCAGTAATAGGAAATGACCTTACAATTACGATGGCATCTCAGGCAGGGCAACTTGAATTAAATGTAATGATGCCCGTTATGCAGTATAAATTACTGGACTCCATATCTATCATGACAAATGCACTTAAGGTCTTCACAAGTAAATGCGTGAAGGGGATTACGGCAAATGAGGATAGGTGTTATCAATATGCTATTAACAGCATGAGTATAGTAACGGCTTTGAATCCTTATATAGGATACTCAAATGCAGCAGAGGTAGCAAAGGAATCGCTACTAGCTGGTGAATCTATAAGAGAAATTGTTTTGAAAAAAGGTTTACTATCTGAAGAAAAGCTCAATGAAATACTTTCACCTGAATCAATGACTAAACCTGGTGTCGTTTCAGCTAAAGAAATTAAAAATAATTAGCAAAATAGTTAAATCATTTGTTATAATAACTTTTTTATTTTAAATGGTAAAGATAAATGCAGGAAAAGTGCGTCGGATGTACAGTATATATTTCCGTTTGTCCGGTTGAATGTATATCAATGATAGATAGATGAACAGGGTATTAGGAATATCCGGTAGCGCAAGAAGAGATGGGAATACTGAATTACTTTTAAAAGAATTATTGCGCAGTGCCGAAGCAAGTGGTCTTGAAACCGAATTGGTCGTCCTCAGTGAACTTAATATATCGCCATGCACGTCTTGCGACTCGTGTCAGAAAGATGGACAATGTATAATTAATGACGATATGCAACCGATGTATCACAAACTTTTAGAAGCAGATTATGTTGTTTTAGCGTCTCCTGTTTATTTCAAAGGTGTCAGTGCCCAGATGAAGGCATGCATTGACCGCTGCCAGGCCCTCTGGTCAAGGAAATACATTCTCAAGCAGAAATTGGTAAGTCCTGATAGGCCAGGCAGAAAAGGATATTTTATCTCTACTGCCGGATCAAAAGGTGGTAATAATATTTTTAGCGGTGCAATTACTACGATAAAGGCCATTTTTCATGTGCTTGACATAGAATATAAAGGTGAGCTATTATTTAATGGCATGGAAAAGAAAGGCGATATCATCAAGCATCCCAATGCCTTGCAAACGGCATGTGAAGTTGGGACATCTTTAGGAAGAGATGCTTAATAAGAAATATTTTCAGAATTTAACAAATAAAGAAAGTAATAAAATGAAAAAACCAGTAATAAACGTCGAAATCTTAAAAATCTTAAAGTTTGTTTTTATGTTTTTGATTGTTTTTTGGTTTGGGATATCGAAAGCCGGGCAACTAGATTTTCACAAAAACGTGTCAATGTTAGTGCCAGACCCTGATGTATTACAGGAAACCTATTTGAAGGGGAATAGAAAGGAGAAGAAGAGACAATGCAGTGAAGAGGTAGCTTCTCCTTTGGGAGCAAAATGTTCCTATTGCCACAATGACGATGTAACTACCTTTACAGAAAAAGGGGAAAAGGCAAAGGAGGATATGAAGGCTGCAGTGGCGATTGGAGTGAAGTGTGATTACTGCCATGCCGGGAAAGAACAGTTTACAGAGAAAAAAGAAATTGCAACCAAAATGTTTGAATTGTCAGAGATAATGGGTGCGGAGTGCAATTTTTGCCACGCCGGGAAGGAAGTCCTTACGCATGAGGGAAAAACGGCCAAAACAGCTATGATATTACAGGAATGGGCAGAGAATGGTACCAAGAAATGTCTGGAGTGTCATGTTGAAAAGAAACAATTTGAGCTGAATTTTCATGGATGGGAAGTACTAAATACACAAAGGGGTTTACTGGGTCTTTGAGATACAAAACACATTCTTTTCCCTGTATGGTCTTATTATGATGAGGTGATAAGGAATTAATTGTGGATCATTTATTTAAGTTTGATTATCTTTAAAAACGTACTTTTATATTTGAAGGGGGAGTAGCATTATGGCAAAAGTAAAAACGTTTGGCTCGCAGCTTAGAATATTTCATGTAAAAGAAGAGTTGGAAACACTTGATAAGACTGTAAATGAATTTATAAAGAAAAACAAAATAAAGAAGATAATCTCTGTGAGTGATTCGACAACGGCGAACGTTGATGGTGGAACGATAGGAGTAATACGTGTAATTGCCTACGAATAACAATAAAAACAAAGAAGAATGGAGGATAAAGCAATGATGGCTTCAAGAATACTCATAATAATTATTATACAAGTTGCCTTAGGCTACTTTGTATCACCAAAAACGAGTGCAGAAGAAATAGACGCACAAGGATTGTTCAAAAAGCACTGTGTAATATGCCATGGAGAAGACGGTAAAGGTAAAACAGATCTGGGAGAAGGGCTTGGTGCACGTGATTTTACTGATAAAAAGTTTCAGGACTCTATTACTGATGAAAAGATTATAGAGCAGATTACAAATGGAACGCCGGAAAAGATGTTTCCTTTCAGGGATAAACTTACACAAGAAGAGATGAAGGCATTGGTTCCTGTTGTAAGGGCATTTGGAGGAAGATAAATTATTAAAGGTTGAATGCGATTACCTTATTCTGGAATGTAATGTATTGTTAGAGTTGGTGCACATTAAGTGAATGTTGAAATTCGGAAATGATTAACAATAAATTATTAAAATGGAGGAATAGAAGAAATGAAAGGTATAGTCGTTTATAGCGCCGTAATTACGTTGCTCTTGTCTTTAGCACAGTTTAATTTACCAAGTGCCTTTGGCGGAAAAATCGATTACAAAAAGTTATTCAAAAATGAATGTCAGAAATGTCACGGAAGAGATGGCAAAGGGACTAAAAGAGGAAAGAAACTCGGTGCTCGTGATTTTACAGATGCTGAATGGCAGGCTTCTGTAACTGACGAACAGTTAATCAATACTATAACTAATGGAAAGAAAAAAATGCCAAAGCAGAAGGGCAAATTAAGCCCAGAAGAGATTAAGGCGTTGGTAAAATACATAAGATACTTTGTCCCGAAAAAGAGACGTTAAAAAAGCTTAGCGGGAGAAAAGATTGTTGTGGAAACTCCCGTAATTCCTTTAAGAAGGCAATGTTTCATTATTTACAATATTTTAGTTAGAGAGGCACTCAGAATAATGAGCAAAAACGTTGAAACAGATGTAAACAATTTAAAAAAGATTTTGGAAAAAAAGGAACATTCAATTGAACGTTACACAGATCAAATCAAGGTGTTTAGTGACCCTGCAATCAATTCACTTTTAGAGGGTATATTACATAATGAGATAATCCATAAAGCAGAAATTGAGGAACAGATTAAGCGTTTGGGTGGATAACTCCAATTGTTGAATGATTGCTATAACTAAGATGTTTTGCATAGAAGTAGAATAAAACATAGACGAAAATGTGCTATATATATAACGATTTAAATGGAGGAGGAAATGCGAGAAGGATTTAAAACGATTTTAGAATTTCTTGAGAGTAATATGGATATGGAAGATGAAGAAGAGCATCTTTGCAATCAATATGAAAGTGAATCAAATGATTCAAAGGTCAGGAGGCTTTTTTATAATCTTGCAAGGGCTGCACGAGGGCATAAAGACGCATTAAAGAAAATTATAATGAGTATTGAATCGGATGATCATACAGTGGGCCACTACTGTTCAATATGCGGTTGGGCTGTTGACTTTGGGAAAAGTCCTTCAGTGGGAAACGAGGAAAGATGTCCCTTATGCTGTCAGAAATTTGCATTAGTAGAAACAGATGGCGATTATGTATTGAAGACTTTACCACAATAAAACTAATGAATGGTACAATTGTTTAAGTATATTTTGTTAAACTTATTATCATAGGAGGAAATTACGATGGCGAACGAAAAAGATTTATTATCAGGCGTCAATGTTCCTGAAGATATTAATAACCCTACAGATACAGAAAAAAAACATCTCCCCGTTATCGATGCACCTGATTCAGCAAGTATAGGAGAACCTATCACTGTTACTGTAGAAGTGGGTAAACTGCTTAAGCATCCTAATGAACCGGCTCACCATATCGAATGGCTGGACCTTTATGAAGACAGGCTATATCTGGCCCGTGCCGATTTTACTGGTGGTAAGGTTAATCCAAAGGTTACGTTCGAGATATGTCTCAAAAAGGGCGGTACCCTTCGTGCATTTGCATGCTGTAATTTGCACGGAGTATGGGAAGGCGACAGGAAAATAAACGTAGTATAATTAATTCCTTCTGGTTACCAATATACAGGTTGTCCGAGAATAGAATTTTCATGGATTTTAAGTAGACAGTTTATCCTAGAATAAGTAAAAGCGCCATTTTTTTGTCATTCTGAATTTATTTCAGAATCTGTAATTATAAGTATTTACAGAAGTATTAGATTCCGGATCGAGGTCCACCCGCCTGCCATTTGCCCGCCCGGCAATGCCGTTCGGACGGGTCGGGCAAGGAATGACAATTCTCGGACAACCTGTAAACTTGTGATCCACACGTTACCTTACTTTCTCAAGGTTATTCTACATAGCAGATAAGGTTTCAAACCTTAACCTTGACAAGGGAAGATTTTATATCCTCTCTGCCCCCACCATAAGGTTTCCAGTCCAAGGAGGGAGTTTATTTTGAGTCAGTAGAAATCTATCTATTAATTTTTACCTAAGTTGAGCGATTTTTTCTAAAATTAATTTGACCTCCCCTTTGTCCCCCCGCTGCTTTCTTGCTGAAAGCAAGATGCGGGGGGGAGAGGGTTGGTTTTTAAGTTACTTATTAGATGATATAAATTTTCAAACAACTATTACATTAGAAAATATTAGTACTATTGAATTTTAAAAATTTTTAGAAAGGAATTTGATTATGAGTACAGAAACTTCTACCAAGAATGAGAAAAATGTATCATATCCACAATCTGGAGATACAGGAAGAACAATAGGGGATGTCGAATTTAAACCTTTAAAATACACGATACATCGTCAGGTAGAAAAATCCCTGGATGAGCAATTTTCCAGAGAGAGACAACATCCAGTTTACATAGCCAGGCTTCCATCATTTACGGCCAGTATGAACGTTGGCGTAGTCGTTGCCGGTGGCACTTCTGGAAATCATCGCCACTATTATGAAAGCTTGATTTATATTATCGAAGGTAAGGGTTATTCCGTTGTAGAAGGCAAAAAAGTAGAATGGGAAGCTGGTGACATTATATATGCTCCCCCATGGTCATGGCATCAACACTTTAATACAGACCCTGATAAGGAAGTGCGTTATATTGCCTGTACCAATGCACCACTTTTACAAAATGTTGGTGGTATTGCAAGGAGAGAAGAAGCCGTTTAAGTCTTGTTTAGATACCTTCACTGCGTAAAAATTAAAGGAGGAAATTATTCATGAGTATGAAAGGACAGAGCAAAAGTACAGAAACTATATCCAGGGCAACTTCGGCAGATTTTGGTAAGACTACAGATGATGTCAAGGTTAAGATGCCTGATAAAGTAATAGTTCATCAGTTGGAGAAACATAAAGATTACGCTTATTCAGAGGAAAGACAGTGTTCAGTTTTTATTGCTGATCTTCCATCTTACACTATAAGTGTGAATATTACCTTAATAAAGCCGGACAGTCATGACAGGAAACATCGCCATTATTATGAGGCCCTACTCTTTATCCTGGATGGCAGTGGTTATTCTATTATTGAGGGTGAAAGGGTAGAATGGGAAGCTGGCGATGCCCTTCATATTCCACCATGGTCATGGCATCAGCATTTTAATACTGATTCTGATAAAGAGGTAAGATATCTTGCCGCTACCAATGCCCCGCTGTTGCAAGGTGTTGGAGGGGTCGCAATAAGGGAAGAGGCTGGATAAAAATAAAGTAGAATAACAAGCTCAAAACCTAAAAATACTTTATTTCATAAATGTGGCTGAGTACATTCATGTTTCCACTGGTTGCGATCCAAGATAACCAAGTATTTAAAAACACCTTGAATTCTCTGTCATAATCAAATCAAGGCATTGATGAAAAACCGAATCAACAGAAAAGTAGCTGGATGGTTGATAAGTGACGTCGACAATACAGATAACAAACTTGTGCGCATCCAGTATGGTCTGGTTGCCGGTTGGTTTGGGATTTATGCAACATTTGTGCTTTTTGTGTTAAAGATGACGCTTGGAGTATTATCGGGATCTGTGTCTATAATTGCTAATGCATTTCATCTCCTCTCACACCTGGCCAACTCAATTATCCTTGTAGTCAGTTTTAAGTTGACAGCTCGTCCGGCTACCGCGAAGAATCCATTTGGTCACGGGAGAATGGAGCACATAGCTCCGCTTATCATGTCAATATTTCTATTTATTTCAGCTATACAGATGGGAGAACGTTCGCTCTATCAGGCGATTGAACCTCATGAGCTCCACTATTGGCCTGCACTGCCATGGATCCTGCTCTTTACAATTATAGTAAAACAGTGGCTTGCACGGTTTGTAAGTTTTTTAGGAAAGAGGGTCAATTCCCGTGCTATTCTGACAAATGCGGCTCACCACAACATCGAAATGATAATGACACTTTCGGTTATAGGAGGGTTGGTAGCCGGTCATTATCTTCATCATCCTGAACTGGATGGCTATATTGGTATTCTAGTATCTGCATGGTTGTTATATCTTGGCTATACTCACGGAAGAGAAGCTGTCGTACCGCTTCTCGGACAGGCTCCCAGTAAAGATATTATAAATAAGATCCGTGAAACCGCAAAATCAGTCAAAGGAGTTGGGAATGTTCACGAAATCATCGTACATGATTATGGTTCAATGTATTTGATTTCTCTACATGCAGAGATACCTGCTAATTTAGGCGCTGTTGAAATGCATGAAATTACCGAATTATGCGAACACAAGCTAAGAGTAGCATTTGGTGGTGAAGCGGTATGTCATATGGATCCAATGATGGAAATGTCTCCAGAAATTCAGGCCATAGAAAACACGTTCAGGCAAATCCTGAAAACTTTTTCACAAATTGTCAGCTACCACGACTTTCGCGTAGTTGCAGGAACTAAAGGAAGAATTATTATCGTTGCTGATATTGATTCAAGAGAAGACGTAACTGATGACAAGTTCAGCCAGATATCAAAGGATCTCGGACTGCAGGTTAAAAAGGAAATCCAGAACGTTCTATACTGCAATTTTTATATAACACCAAAATTCTCATATTGAATTGCTAACAGAAGCTTGTAAAAGATGCACAATAATAAAAACGTTTTGTGAAAAAAGGAACTAACTTATATGAAACCTGATTTTACGCTTGATTGCTATGGGCTACTATGCCCGATGCCTATATTTAAGGCAGCTCAAAAAATAAAGGAATTAGAGACCGGGCAGATCCTGGAGATCATCGCAACTGATGATGGGATAAAGGCCGACATAAAGGCATGGTGTGAAAAAACAGGGAATGAATTACTAAAGATAGATGAGACAGATGGAGAATATCATACCTACGTTCGCAAGCTAGCGCCTGATGAATAGATAATAGTATCTTTTTTACAAGCAGGGTATTCATATTACAACCAGCCCGACCCCTCCCCGCCTGCCAGCCCGACAAAGTCATTCTGGCGGGTACCAGAATGGGCAGGCTACACAAAAGCCGATTCTACGAAATTTACGCCAACCTGCCCGTACCGAAAACGTTACCTGCCCGACGAAAGACATTGCCCGCCCGGCTTGCCGTCCGCCTGATGTCTGTTTGTGGAATTCCTGTTGTCAGTTTGATTGCTCCAGCGAACAAAAGTGACTAGCAACATATCATGCCAGTTCTACAAACAGCCGTTAACAGATATCCGGAATTTACTTTTGGGTGTACCGTCCTAGGTTCTGGATATGATTGAGAAGATTTACATCGTGATATTTACACCAAACTTCATCCTTTACCATCAATTATTCGTAAACTATCTACGAAGCACTGACCGGGTTTTAGCAATAAAGGAGCACCTTTATGCCCTTTTTGCTATCCGACTCGCTGCAAAGAGATTGAATATCACAACAAACGCACTAAGTTTGCATGTCACCACGTTTGTCGTTAAGACCAACAGAAGTTATTATTCAATTACCATTATAAAAATAGTAAAAGCCGCTTTGAGTGGATGACTTGCACACATTTCAAAGATAGCTATCGTAAACAAGGATCTGCTATCCCAGGTTCAAGAGTCTATGAAAGACTTAAGCCTCTTCGTATCGGCATAGAACGCTACTACGGTTTAGCAAATGAAAATCGCCATAAATGGAATTCGGTAACACTTACATGAGCCATAACAATGTGCTTATTCACATAATTGAACTTAATATCGTTTTAAGTCAGGACTTTATCTTCTCCCTAAAGGGACCTACTTCTGGCAAAACAAAAAATGTGGCAAATGGAGTGATATTTTATCAGTTTAACACCTGTGATTATGATATAGAACAGGTTCGATAGTTTTTTAAGTTATATATAGTTAGAATTAACTATATGCATATAGTGTTAAAAACCTTAGAGAAATGGTAAGCACAAACTATTTAAAAAGAATGACCTTCTTGTATCCTATAATCGAAATTGTTGTAGATTTTTGTTATTTGTATTTGTTTCATTTTTGAAAGGAGGTGATATTTTATGCAAAAAATATATTTTTAACTTACTTTGTTAAAAGCACTCTTAAGCAGGAGGAAATTTTATGAAGGTAAAGAAACTGGTATTAGCGTCGTTTATGATTACAAGTTTTGTAATGTTATGCAACTTAGGGGGTGGGGCTACAGCCTATTCTGAAGGTTTAGAAGAAAGGATGGATTATTTAGAAACGAGGATTAGCGAGTTATCTGCAACTACAGATGATTTTAAAGGTACTTTAAAAGAACACGGGAGCCTTTTAGACGCAATTAAGGGAATTCAGGACAGGGTTTCAGTTGGCTTCGGTCTGCGTACCTCTTTCACGACGACAGAGGATGCAGCCGGCACCAAAACCGATGGGGTAAGTGGCGGGAGAAGTTATGACAAGGATTTTAATGTTGATAGCATGCGATTATATTTTGGCGCCAAAATTACCGACCATATAAGACTGGAAATCAATACAGAGACATTCAATGAAGCAAACACCTTTGG
Organism: Candidatus Scalinduaceae bacterium; assembly: GCA_046757465.1. Taxonomy (GTDB): domain Bacteria; phylum Planctomycetota; class Brocadiia; order Brocadiales; family Scalinduaceae; genus Scalindua_A. The sequence continues at coordinate 20,483 of JBHHYH010000026.1, forward strand.
AGTCGAAACAGCTTCGGATGATATTCGCTTGTTGGATGCATTTGTGGAATATAAGTGGAACGATTATTTTCACATTTGGTTTGGAAGGCATCTGCCGGCAAGTGACCGTTTTAATCTTGACGGACCGTACTATCAAAACTCCTTTGACTTTCCACTTACTGTACAGAGATACCCGAATAAAGCTGTCGGCCGTGTAGAAGGAATTAGTTATTGGGGGCAGTACGCAGGTGGAAAATTCAAGTGGCAGTTTACAGCGTCAGAAGGTCGTGAAATTCCCGGTGGCGCCAATGATGATCCAGACCATTTGCAGTTTTCAGGCCGTTTGGTGTATAATTTCTGGGAACCCGAACCTGGTTTTTACAATAGCAGCACTTACTATGGTAAGAAAGATGTACTGGCTATAGGTCTGGTGGGGTTTCACCAGTCAGATGGTGTAGGTACCGCTACGGATCCGAGCGATTTTAATGGCTGGAATGTCGACTTCCTGCTTGAAAAGAACTTCGGTTGGGGCGTAATAGATGTGGAGGCTGCCTATTTTGATTACAACACCCATGGGGCACAAGATGCTGAGAATTCTCGGACCGATGGCCAGGCTATTCAGACCGATGGTCAGGCCTTGGAGGTTGGGGTTAGTTACATGTATCCTGAAAAAATAGGTTGGGGATATCCGCAATTTGTTTCTCGTTGGCAGTCCTTTGATCCTACCAATGACGTGTCTGCCGTAGCCTTCACTGAGTCAAAACTGGAATTGGGTTTACATTACATCATACAGGGTCATAACGCAAAGATTGCCCTGGTATGGAGCAATACTCATCTTGGTAATAATCCAAGCAATGACGATGTCGGTGCGGTCAAACTCGGGATGCAATTTCAACACTAGGACATATAAATTAAACATGGGTTAGTGTTTAATGGGTAACATTGTCGACTCATAAGAAAGGAGATTGTTTTTTACTATTATTTTCAGTTTGATTTAACGATGAGAAAGGAGAAACTAATGCATAGCAAAAATAAGAAACAGTTTTATGGTTGGAGAAGTTTCTTTAAAAGCACGTACATGCCGGCTTTAACCGTCACAATTGCAGTTGGCATGGTTATGTTCATTGGGTCTCAGGCGATCAATGCTGGAAAAATTGATCCCTCAAAACCACCCATCAAGGTTGGAGTAATGCATTCTTTGAGTGGTACCATGGCAATAAGTGAAGTTGCTATTAAAGACGTGGTATTAATGGCAATTGACGAGATTAATGCTGCGGGTGGCCTCTTAGGCGGAAGGAAGGTTGTTCCTATTGTGGAAGACCCCGCCTCAGATTGGCCTACATTTGCAGAAAAGTCCAAGAAACTTATACTTCAAGACAAGGTATGCTCTGTTTTCGGTTGCTGGACGTCCGCAAGTAGGAAAGCATGTCTCCCAGTGTTCGAGAAATATAACCATCTTTTGTGGTATCCAGTTCAGTATGAAGGAAATGAGTGCTCCAAGAATGTAATTTATTCAGGAGCCGCGCCAAATCAACAGACATGTCCTGCAGTGACGTGGCTTTTAAAACAGGGCAAAAAAAGGTTTTATTTATTGGGATCGGATTATATATTCCCAAGGACAACGAACATGATTATCAAGGCACAACTTAAGGCAGAGGGTGGTGTTTTAGTAGCGGAGGAATACACTCCTCTTGGGCATATGGAATATTCTACTGTTGTGAATAAAATAAAGAAGGCAAGGCCTGATGTTATATTCAGTACAATTAATGGTGACAGTAATGTGGCATTTTTCAAACAATTGAAAGCTGCCGGAATTTCTCCTAGGGATATTCCTGTTATGTCGGTAAGTATTGCTGAGGAAGAAGTTCGTGGTATTGGTGGTGAAAACATAGCAGGCCATTATGCCGTGTGGAATTATTTCATGAGTCAGAATACACCGGAAAATGCAGTTTTTATAGAGAATTATAAGAATCATTTTGGGCAGAATCGTGTCACCGATGATCCTATTGAAGCACAATATATTAATGTAAAGGTATGGGCCATGGCAGTGGAAAAGGCTGGCTCTGATAATGTAAATGCCATACGTGAAGCGGCAAGAGGACTAGAATATCTAGCGCCAGAGGGACCTGTACGGCTTGATCCAGAAAATCAACATTATTGGAAGGTTGTGCAGATTGGCAAGCATATGAAGAATGGTCAGTTCAAAATTGTATGGAGTACACCTGGTCCTGTACGCCCTATGCCATGGAGTAGATTCACAAATCCCGAAAAAGATTGTGTTCAATCCAAGGGTGGAACAGTTACTATAGCTCTTGCTGATAGAGGCAGTGACTATGAGATAATGAATCAGGGCGATATGGATAGAATTACAAGTGAAGGAAGAGGAATAGCCTATGGGAGTACCCCAAGGGCTTCATTAGAAAGTAGAGTGGAAAGACTGGAAAAATGGATGAATAGTTTTAAGACAAGATAAATGGCTAATAATTTCTCTCATGTAGGATTTAGTCAGATTCATTTTTGAGTTAGAGTTATTAAACAATCGATTTGCAGTTTTAGAGGGGGAGGACTCGCTAGTATTTTTAAAGATTTACTAATAGGCCCAATACAATAAACACTCCTTCCTGTTTGTATTGGAAACTTCATTATATATCTTTGGAAATTAGATAGTGCTAATGTGGTGTGGGTGATTGCTTCAGCACTCTCCTTTATAACTTTAGTAGCTTGCAATAACGGATCGTAGGCCGCTATTTTATAAAGGTAAATAATGGTTATTCCCCCCCTCTTTTAAAAAATTGCTATTAAGAAATGTTTATAGTGCAACATAATAGTCGATTGTCAATATAGTTCACATTTTCTCTTTACCGCATTTTTAACAATTGAGACTGCTTTTGAGTCAATAAAAGTAGATTCCAATTCAGGGGGATAGCCTTTTTAATGTCTTTAAAGATTAAATAAATATTAATATTAGCGTTGAGAGTGTTTTGGTTTAAGTATTTACATTTATAATAGTAGTAGCATGTAATAATCCGACCATGGACCACTACCTTTTGGTGTGGAAAAACACAAACCTTCGACAAATATTTAATCGAAAGCCAAATAATTGGTTACTCCCGCTGATTTAAAAAATGACTATTTGGTCAACTCAGCATAAGATATAATAAATTTGTATAATGACATGTTACGCATTTTAATCATATTATAATTCTATTTGCGTAACCAAAGTATTACAAATATATTATTGGGTTGACTAAATAGTTTTTTTTTTTGATTTAACCTTTATAAATTTTACTAAATAGAATTTTTTGTGTATACTTAAGCAAAGAATAAGTGATTATCTAACCTTTTTGTAATAACATGCTATTAAATGCATAGTCATATATATTTTTAAAAATGGCATCTATAAACTATTTGTTGAGAATGATTCTGTTGTATAATTAAAGCACACTTGTCTGAGACTATTATCTATAGGCAACCCCCTGAGGATCAATTTGTAATAAAATAACACATAGACTATGTTTGATCACGAATAGTAATATGTTTATATTAAATCTTAATAAAAATAAAGCTGCTTTATCAAATCAATTTTACTTTAATTTCTCTAAGCCAATAGCAATTTTACTGATTATTTTCTTATTATTACCTTTTGCTAATGTGGCTTATTCAGAAACCGCATCTAAAGAAAAATTGGATCGGCTTATTTACATGCTGTCAGATGAGGATGAAGGCGTTAGAGAAAGTGCCGTTAGGGAACTTGGAAACCTTGAAGATCCTGCAGCCCTTGATGCGTTGAATGACTTATGGAATGAAGAGATGGATGACGAGGTAGTTTTCGCTATAGAAATCGCGGTTAGTAAACTCCGATTATTAGATATAGATCCAAAAGTGAGGATAAATGGCGCGGAGGGATTGGGCGAAAAGGCGGGTACGCGTACTGCCGCGGATGCTACGGCAGGTGACATAGAAGGGGGTTCTCTTTTTAAACAGATCATGGTAGATGACCAGGAGATGATGGTTATCATTACCTTGCTGGAGAAGGCCTTAGCCATAGAAAAAGTGAAGAAAGTAAAGAAAGCGATTATTCAAACTATTCATAAATATAAACTATCAGACAGAGATCTGAATGTCCGTGAAGAAGCCGCTAAATTCTTTGGTGAACTGGCAGATCCTGATACTATTATTTTCTTAGGAAGGGCATTGGAAAAGGAACAGGACGAAGATGTAAGTGCTTTCATAAAAGATGCAATAAGTAAGATAGAATGGAACGACCAAATCGCTATTACACTCAAGCAGCTATTTAATGGCATCACCATCAGCTCACAATATCTCCTTATTGCTCTTGGCCTTGCAATTACCTTTGGAGTAATGGGTGTCATTAACCTTGCCCATGGTGAGTTTATGATGTTAGGGTGTTATGTTGCCCTGGTGTCACAGGCTATTTTTGCAAGTTACTTTCAGCCTGTTTTAGGGCTCTATTGGGCGCTGGCTATACCATTAGCTTTTATTTTTACAGCGGGTTTGGGATATGCGTTAGAACGCTCTGTTATTCGCTTTTTGTATAAACGACCTCTCGACACCTTGTTGGCGACATGGGGTGTTAGCTTGCTTATTCAGCAGGCGATAAGAAATTACTTTGGCGCTAATAATATTGATGTACCAAGTCCAAGCTGGCTTCTTGGGGGAATTGATCCCTTGATTGGATTGCATTTACCATTTAAGAGATTGTATATTATTGGTTTTACGGTTTGTGTTGTTATTGCCATATACTGGTTATTTTATCGAACTCGTTTTGGCTTAAAGATAAGGGCGGTAATGCAAAACCGCGATATGGCAGATTGTTTGGGTATTTCCACCCAGAGAGTAAATGCCTTTACGTTTGCGCTTGGTTCGGGATTGGCTGGAATTGCTGGTTGCAACATGAGTTTATTAGGTTCTGTAGGTCCTGCTACTGGCCAGAACTATATAGTCGATTGTTTCATGGTAGTGGTTTTAGGTGGTGTTGGTAAAATTGTTGGTACTATAGCAGGGGCATTTGGTTTAGGTGAAACCAATGCGATACTTGAATTTTTTACAACTGCAAATATAGGTAAGGCTTTGACATTTATTCTTGTTATTATATTCTTACGGTTTAGACCAACGGGATTTTCAGCATCGAAGGGACGTGAGGATGTGAGGATTGAGACTCATTAGTAAATATTAGTTTATGTCCACATGCTTTTTTCAATAAAAGATTAGGGTAATTGAGGATATGAACATTTGTGGGAAAATGTAATATTGAATAGTAAAAAGAAGGTTGGCGGCATAAACGAATGGATTATACCAGGGATTGTACTCTTTATATTTCTGATAGCAATCCCTTTGCTTAATAAACTTCCTAGTGAGGATTCCTGGTTTCGGATACACGAATTTCGTATAAACCTGTTAGGGAAATTTTTGGCCTTTGCTATCCTGGCTATGGGGTTAAACCTTGCCTGGGGATATACGGGTATTTTAAGCCTTGGGCAGGGAGTGTATTTTGGACTTGGTGGATATTGTATGGCCATGTACCTATTGCTAAAGGTGGGTGTTGCAGGCCATTACGAAAGTGCATTACCTGACTTTATGGTGTGGAATGGACTTACAGAACTCCCCTGGTTCTGGAAGCCGTTTAATTATGCCTGGGTAGCGCTGCCATGTGTTATTCTTGTTCCAATGTTGCTTGCAACAGGATTCGGTTACCTTTTATTTAGAAGCCGTGTTAGAGGTGTATATTTTGCCATAGTAAGTCAAGCGCTGGCCCTGGTACTTGCTATTACGCTGGTTGGCAATCAACCTTTTACGGGTGGAACAAACGGGTTAAATGATTTCAGAACTGTTTTTGGATTTCCACTCAGGGGGCCTGATTTGCCAAAAACTGAACTTGGTCTTTATATAGCAACAGTAATTATATTATTTGGGGTTTTTTTATTGTGCCGTTGGATAACCCGTTCTAAACTTGGAAGGGTACTGAAGGCAGTCCGTGATGATGAAAACCGGGTACGGTTTTCAGGCTATGACGTTGCAAATTTCAAAATTTTTATTTTTGCGATCGCTGCTGGTTTGGCTGGTATTAGTGGAGCGCTTTTTGTTCCACAAGTAGGAATTATAGCTCCTGCTAATGTTGGTGTTGTTCCTTCTATTGAGATGGTGTTATGGGTCGCAGTTGGTGGGAGAGGAACTCTTGTTGGTCCTGTATTGGGAACACTTATCGTAAATTTTGCAAAAACTACGTTTAGTGAATTATATCCCGGTATATGGCTTTACTTTTTGGGTGCATTGTTTCTTGGTGTGGTTGTCCTTTTCCCTAAGGGAGCCGTTGGAATCGTAGATTTGTTTAAAAAAATCCGTTTAAAAAAACCAAAACACACTGAATATATAAATAACGAAAAAAAATCAACATTAGAGAAAAAACATAAACTTAGAAGAGATTGATTAAAAAAGGATGATTGACTTAAGAGAGTGAATTATGCGCAAAGAAACGATTTTGTACGTGGAGGGTGTGACAGTCAGCTTCGATGGTTTTTTGGCATTGAAGGAATTGAGTTTTTATATGGATTATGGTGAGCTTCGTGCTATGATAGGCCCAAATGGGGCTGGAAAGTCGACAATGCTGGATGTGATTTGCGGTAAGACAAGAGCTACTAAAGGACGAGTGATCTTTGGAAAGAACGATACAAACATTACAAAAATGCCGGAACAGGATATCGTAAAAGCTGGAATCGGTAGAAAATTCCAGAATCCTTCTATATTTTCATATCTCACAGTGTTTGAAAATTTTGAATTGTCATTACGCAAAGTAAAGGGGGTATTTAACACATTGTTTGCAAGGAAAAGCTCTAAAGATCACGAGAAAATATATTCAGTTTTAGAAACTGTAGGCTTGGTTGATAAGGCCAATGAAATGGCTGGTTCGCTTTCTCACGGCGAAAAACAATGGGTTGAGATTGGTATGGTTATAGCTCAAGACCCGGAGTTAGTGCTATTAGACGAACCTGTTGCCGGAATGTCTATTCAGGAAACAGAAAGAACAGCAGAACTCATTCTATCGATTTCTAAAAAACACTCTATCCTTGTGATAGATCACGATATGGATTTTATCAGATCAATATCACAAAAGGTGACTGTCTTACACGATGGCACGGTTTTATGTGAAGGAACTATGGATGAAGTTCAAAAAGATGAACGGGTCATAGAAAAATATTTAGGGAGGGGAAAATAGTTAATGTTTATGTTAAATGTTGAAGGTCTTAATGTTTTTTATGGAGAAAGTCATATACTTTTTGATGTTGGTTTAAAGGTTAAGCCGGGAGAGACTGCTTGCTTACTTGGACGAAATGGTGTGGGTAAGACAACGCTGCTAAAGGGTGTTATAGGACTACTTCCAGCCCGTAAAGGGAAAATTTATTTGGACGATAAGGATATTACTAAAACGTCGCCTGCTCAAAGGGCTAAACTAGGTATGGGATATGTTCCTCAAGGACGTGACATATTTCCTGCTCTTACTGTATACGAAAATCTTTTGGTTGCATTAGAAGCTAGGAGAGATAATCTTAGGAAGGTACCAGATGTAGTTTTTGAATTATTTCCTGTATTGAAAGAGTTTAAGGACAGAAAAGGAGGTGACCTGAGCGGTGGGCAACAGCAACAATTGGCTATCGGACGGGCCTTGGCTCTAGACCCAAAACTCTTAATCCTGGATGAACCTACGGAAGGGATTCAGCCCTCGATTATTTTGGAGATTGAAAATGTTATCCGACACATAAAAGAAATGTCAAATATAGCTATTTTGATGGTGGAACAATACTTGGAATTTGCATGGCGTGTTGCTGATGACTATTACATTATGGCCAAAGGTTCTATCATCGAAAAAGGACGTACTCGAGACGTGCCTTTAGAGAACGTACAAAAACATATAACGATATAATTTAATAAAACAAAACTTCTGTCTTTGCTATTTGTTGACCTGAAGGTTTAAGGAGGTCATATAGGAATATGGAAACACAAATTACTGCGGATACCTTATGGGTTATCATTGCAGCAATACTCATTTTCCTGATGGGCTTGGGCTTTGCTTGTGTAGAAAGTGGTTTTACTCGTGCTAAGAATAGTGTAAATATTCTTTCAAAGAACTTTATAGTTATTGCTACGGCAACAATTGCATTTTGGTTTTTTGGCTTTGGACTTATGTTTGGTGATGGCAATCCCCTTTTTGGATTAAAAGGAATTATGTTTATGAGTGGAGATGATAATAGCCCTTTGTCTGGCGATAACTATAAAGGAGTATATTCGGCGCTTAGTTGGGTTGGTATTCCTTTGGCTGGAAAATTTTCCTTTCAGATGCTTTTTGCAATGGTTGCCGCTACTATTATCTCAGGTGCCGTTGCAGAGCGTGTTAAATACAGTGCATTTATAGTTTTTTCATTTTTAATGGTTGCATTCGTGTATTCCGTTTCCGGGCATTGGATTTGGGGTAACGGATGGTTGTCTAAAATGGGAATGTTTGATTTTGCAGGATCGACAGTAGTTCACTCAGTTGGAGGATGGGCGGCATTATCGGGTATTTTGCTTTTAGGACCCCGTTTTGGGAAATACAATCCAGACGGTTCCATTACATCAATTCCTGGACACAACATGCCTTTAGCCTTAATTGGCGTATTTGCCTTGTGGATCGGTTGGTTTGGCTTTAATGCAGGAAGTGCAATGGCCGCTAATCCAGTATTAATAACCCATATAGCACTTACAACAAATATGGCAGCATGTACAGGGATTTTGGGGGCTACAATTGCTTCCTGGACTATCTTGAAAAAGCCTGGTTTCGGTATGACACTTAACGGTTGTTTAGGTGGGCTTGTTGCTATAACAGCTTCTTGTGCAGTTGTGAATGTTGCCAGTGCTGCCATTATAGGGTTTGTTGCAGGATGGTTAGTTGTGTTATCTGTCATGTTCTTTGATCGATTAAAGATAGATGATCCTGTAGGCGCTTTATCAGTACATCTGGTTAATGGCATCTTTGGCACTTTATGTGTCGGACTCTTTGCAGAGGGACAATATTTACCAGAACGTGTCGGAAATGGATTGTTCTTTGGAGGAGGAGGTTCTTTATTGGGCACACAGTTTACGGGTGTGTGGACCGTTGCCTTATTTGCTTTTTCGTTATCAGGCATTTTCTGGCTAATGCTGAAATATACGATTGGAATTCGCGTAGATGTCAGTGAAGAGTTAGAAGGTCTTGATATCGGAGAGCACAACAATGTTGCATATCCAGAATTTGTAAGAAGGCTCACGGGTGATATTTTTGGTTCCATGGCGAGGACCATCGTTGGTGTTAGTGAAGTTCCGCAAGAAGAGTCGCCTCAGCCTATCAAGGTTTTCTCAAAAGGAAGTTCTGCAGTACAAAAGATTGAAGCCATCATCCGCCCGGAAAGACTTCCTTTTGTGAGAGATGCTTTAGAGAAGATAGATTGTCCTGGCATTACGGTAACGCAGATAGATGGTCATGGGATGGAAAAAGGCGTTACACACCAATGGCGGGGAGAAAAGTTCAAGGCAGACCTCCTACCAAAGACGAAGATTGAAATCATTGCTGAAAAAGCGGATATTGATAAGATTATAAATGCAATTATTCTATCAGCTAAAACCGGTTCTTTTGGTGATGGTTTGATATCCGTCTGTGATACAAGTGGTATTATTAATATTAGAACTGGTGAGGAGGGTTCTGCTGAAATAGATTAGCCGGAAATTATTCAAATCTGCCCGATGAAGACATTTGTTATTCTGCAAATAGTGTTGTGCAATACATTTCTTTCTAGCTGGACTTTTTCTGACAATTTAAAGCCCTACTATCCTTTAATAAAAAAAGATACAGGTATGATTAGTTTTGATGATATATCTGAAGATATAAATATAACCAAAGTAAAGAATACAAAATCGTCTGTAAAGTACCAGCCTGACATCTTTTTTGAAGAACCAATCTACAATTTTGGTAAAGTATACAAAAATGAAGATATTGAACATGTCTTTGTGTTTCAAAACCGTGGAACAAAAGAACTAAACATTGAGAAGATAAAGGCTTCGTGCGGTTGTATGGTATTAGAAACAACTACCCGGAATGTATCTCCAGGAATGACCGGAATTATTGTTGCAATCCTTAGAAGTGGTCCAGATACAGGCGCTATAATCAAAAGTATAAATGTATATTCAAATGATCCAGATAACCCCGTTTATGCTCTTAAGCTGTCAGGAGAGATAATAGAAGATATTAAAATAAATCCAAAGCAGGTAAGATTTGGATATGTTTCCAAGGGTGAAAAAGCACAGGCTGAAGTAGATGTACAACCACGTCCCGGATTTAATCTAGAAATAAAAGACGTGATATCATCTAACCCCGTCGTTATTATTAAGTACAAGAAAGATGAACCGGAGAATAAATATATTGTTGAAGCCACATTAAAAGAAGATACAATGGTTGGGGAATGGACAGGTAATATCTATATACTTACCAATAGCGAGAGACAAAGCCGGGTGATAGTTCCTTTTTCCGGAGAGGTGCTGGGAGATGTTCGAATATACCCAACGCATTTATATTTTGGTGTTATCAAAAAAGGTAGTGAATGTGTTAAATCGGCATTTATTACGTTACTAAAAGAAAAGATAGAAGTTGAAAAGGTTGAAGTTCAACCTGAATTTTTGGTTTCAGAAATCGTAACAGAACCCCAAAAGAATATTGTTGAAGAAAGACACGAGATCCTATATTCAAACTTTTGGGAGGTTTCCACAGACTTTCCTCAAAAGAAAATTGCTGGGGAGGAAAAGGTACGTCTTAGAATTCTTACTAAAGTAAGAAAAGACGCACCTGTTGGAGAAATAAATGGTGTAATAAAGGTATATACAAATAGTGAAATACAACCGATTATTAATATTCCTGTATCTGTAACGATAACCGATAAATAATTATTTTAACTTAACTTTTAGAGTCGGAATGTGATGAACATTTGCAGGATTAAAATGACTAAGGGCAATTAAGAAGGGAGATTGTTTTGTCATGATGTTGTCACCACGTGAGATTGATAAGATGCTTATTTATTCTGTAGCCGATTTAGCCAAAAAGCGAATGTCACGTGGTTTAAAACTGAACTATTCTGAGGCAATAGCGGTGATTACGGAGGCTATTCTTGAAGGAGCAAGGGATGGTAAAAGTGTTGCTGACTTAATGCAGATCGGAAAGAAGGTATTAAAAAGAGAAGATGTAATGCCACCCGTACCAGAGATGATACATTTGGTACAAGTAGAGTGTACATTTCCTGATGGCACGAAATTGGTTTCGTGTCATGATCCTATTGTGTAAAATAAATATTAATTATTTAGTATTTAAAAAGTGACCTTAGGGATATTGAGAGTTGCCAGGCTAAGTAAATATTTTTAGGTGTTGGAGGAAATATGAGCGGAACTGTTAAATATATTACTAGTAATAGTTCAATGGAAATTAATGCTGGACGGGTTATTGTCAAGATATCCGTAAAGAATACAGGTGATCGTCCTATTCAGGTAGGGTCTCACTTCCATTTTTTTGAGACTAACAGGGCTCTGGATTTTGATAGAAAAAAGTCGTTTGGAATGAGGCTAAATATACCTTCAGGATCTTCCATTCGCTTTGAACCTGGCGACGAGAAGATGGTCGAATTGGTTCAATTGGGGGGCAAAAGAGTCGTTATGGGGTTAAATAGTTTAGTAAATGGGAGCACGACAACAAAAGGAGCATTAGGAGCTGCATTGAAAAAAGCAAGGGAATTGGGTTTCAAGGGCGCTTGAATCTTTGATTCTATTATAATATTAAAAGGTGTTTCTTATGGCAAGTTTAACGAGAAAACAATATACGGATTTATACGGACCCACGGTGGGTGATAAATTTAAGCTGGCTGACACTGAATTAGTGTGTGAAATCGAAAAAGATTATCGTGTACCAGGTGATGAAGTAGTATTTGGTGGGGGTAAAACAATCCGAGAGGGAATGGGTCAGAGTACCCAAACCAATAAAAATGGGGCATTAGACCTTGTTATAACCAATGCAATTATTATTGATCCAATCCAGGGCGTTGTAGTAGGAGATATTGGAATCAAAGATGGAAAGATTACAGGTATAGGAAAGGCAGGTAACCCTGATATTATGGACGGTGTTCACCCAAACCTAATTATAGGTCCTGGAACTGAAGTAATTGCCGGCGAACATCTCATAGCTACTGCAGGTGGAATAGATGGACATATCCATATGATATGCCCGCAACAGGTATACGATGGTTTATCAAATGGAATAACAACATTTGTAGGGGGTGGAACAGGACCTGCAGATGGAACGAAGGCAACCACTTGTACGCCTGGTCCGTGGAATATTCAAAAGATGATTCAGGCCTGTGAGGGCCTGCCAGTTAACTGGGGTTTTAAAGGTAAGGGAAACTGTGCGCTACCAGAACCGTTAATAGAACAATTGGAAGCAGGCGCCTGTGGACTAAAAGATCATGAAGACTGGGGCACAACACCAGCGGTATTAGACCAAAGTTTATCGGTGGCTGATAAATATGATATTCAGGTATCAATTCATACTGACACCTTAAATGAGGCAGGATTTGTGGATGATTCAATCAAGGCTATCGATGGTAGAACTGTTCACACCTATCATACCGAAGGGGCAGGTGGAGGGCACGCCCCCGATATTATGCGTATAGCCGGAGAAAAGAATGTATTACCATCATCAACAAATCCCACAAGGCCTTATACAATAAACACACTGGATGAACACCTCGATATGTTAATGGTTTGTCACCATCTTAACCCCTCAATCCCAGAGGATGTGTCCTTTGCAGAGAGCCGTATTCGTGCGGAGACTATAGCGGCAGAAGATGTACTTCATGACCTTGGAATATTGAGTATGTATAGCTCAGATTCACAGGCAATGGGGAGGGTCGGTGAAAATTTTATTAAGGCTATTCAAACTGCCGATAAGATGAAAAAACAGAGGGGGAAATTGGAAGAGGATGCGCCAGGAAATGACAACTTCAGGGTCCTTCGATATATTGCTAAATGTACCCTGAATTATGCTATTTCGGATGGCTTTGCACATGTGTTAGGTTCAATAGAACCAGGAAAGATTGCAGATATTGTTCTATGGCCTATTGCCTTCTTTGGAGCAAAGCCGAAGATGGTCATTAAGGGCGGATTCGTGAATTGGGCCTTAATGGGGGACTCCAACGCCTCAATCCCCACACCGGAACCCGTTATTTACCGACCTATGTTTGGCTCGTTTGGAGGAGCAATGCCGAAGACAAAGGTAACATTATTGTCAAAGGTGGCTGTTGAATTGGGTGTTCCTGAAAAAATTGGTATGCAAGGGGGATACGTTGCTGTTGGGAATTGTAGGGGAGTGACAAAATCCCATATGGTAAGAAATAGTGCGACTCCTAAAATTGAGATTGATCCCGAAACGTACCAGGTAAAGATTGACGGAAATATTGCCACTTGTGAGCCAGCAAAGGAATTAGCATTGACACAGCTTTTTTTTGTTGTTTAGAAGGGATATTTTTTTGAATATTAGACATGTGGTAGAAGAGTTAAACGTTGATGAGAAGAGTTATGTGTTGGATCCTTTTAAGATTAGGCACGGCGTTGTCAGAGCCGGGAAGATATGGGATTTAGCAGGTTCTATAGATTACAGAACTCACCTAAATCTGGATTTTGCGGATCATCGGGTAACTAAATGTATTATTACAAGTCAGTTTTGCAAATATGCTGCAGTAAAAATAAAAGAGGATGGTTTTGTTTTTGCGCATGTTAAAAACGAAAGTTACAAACACCTTGGATTCGTAGATATTGATGAACGAAGGATTGAATGGATGAAAAAGTGTCAATTAAAATGAGGAATTACAAGAGTAATAATACAATATATTAATATTGCGTGGAGTTTTGGATAAACATTAAAACGCAAGCCATTCTCTGACTTTACCAATGTCTCTTTTCCAAAAAGGGACTGCTTATTTTCAAGTCACAAAGTTTGCTTCATCGAATCTACGGGAAGCACGAAATGCTCAGCGCAAGCTTTGGATCAAACGATATTAAACTGGGCAGTCTTTCCGAGGCAAATCATGCAATTCAGTAACTTCTTAAAACATCCCCCCGCAGGGACGATACATCCAAGAGAACTTCAATCAGGTATACTACGAGTAATTGGAACAACTTACTTGGAATAATAATCTAGAAAGATGCTCTTTCGGTACTGTCTTGCATAACTGATCCTTGAAGATAATCCTTAAGACTCCTTTAGCCAGGGCCACGCCATTGCCTTTCGTATTCTGAGGAGGTTAAGCAGCTTTGACTTGGCCCTGATTCCGTCTCTACCTCGTAGGCTCACCCTATAAGGAAATAATTGCTAGAACTCGTAGGTAAGGGCTATAGCGAAGGAAAAGTTTCTACTCTCTTTAGAATTATCATCATCAAACTGTTTCGAAGAGGTACCTGATCCGTGTGCTGAGACTACCTTGTCATAGCGTGGCTCAAGCCTGATAAAAAAGTTATCTCCTCCCGGCTTTATGGTGAAAGTTGAGGTAAACTCTGCCAAGGAAATTCCAGAGATGCCTGTTCTCGCGCCGTCTAGATCCCGGAAGTATTCGCCCCTTAACCCCCACTCAAACCAATCTGTAAACTCTGTTTTAAAGACCTGAGAGACCCCCCACCACTTCGCATTTTTTCCAGTTATGACGTTTGCGCTGGATTCCGTTCCCCAATCAACATTCGTCCCAGATGTTATTCGATCTGCAATTGTGAATTCGTACCAGACGTCCCACCAGTGGCGCCAATCGTGATTGTTATTGTCCTGCTCTGGCCCATGCATGCCATTTACGACTAAAGTGGAATCACCTACTATGGGAGCCTTAAAGTCATACTTAAATTGATACCCAAAACTCTTGGCCTCATTGTTATCTACAAACAAGCCGACAAGCGGCCCACTTCCATTATTAACATAAGCTGAAACACTCAAATTATCCAGTACAGGGTATGTAAGTATTAAACCATTGTGAACGGCAGGCTCTGCAAAAGTAAAGAGTAGAGAACGAGACCAATTTGCGTTCCAATGGGACTCCTCCAACTCATACCCAAACCATGTAACATGTCTGCCGAAATCAAGGTCAAGGCCCTTACCTATGGGAATCTTCCATGACGCATATGCCTGATAGATAGTAAAATCATCGTTATCACCTCTGCCAACTTTACCACCAGCAGGGGTAGCAGAACCAGCACCATCAGCGCTTAACCGCTGAGCTATCTCACCAAACCAGCTGCTAAAATAAAATCCTACGGGACTCTCTTCTGTTGGTTCTTTAGATGCCCACAGCTCTATCTTATCTAATGTAAATGAGTTCTCCTCACGCTCGTAGACCTTGGTAAAGATAGCATTGCTTGCCCCTTCGTCAGGGTCGACAGATTCAATCTGATAGTATGACTCTAAGAATCCTCCAGCTTCAATATTCTTAAGCCTTGCCAGGAAGCCTCTGATCGTAGAGGTCTCGTCCTCGCCAAATGGCTGTTTTGCTTCAGCCTTCTCTGCCTCTTCCTTCACGAGTACTCTGATCTTAGAGGTTTCCGCTTCAGTAAATGGCTTTTGTGCTTCAGCCTTCTCTGCCTCCTTATTCAGGAGACTTCTGATCATAGAGATCTCCTCATCAGTAAATGGCTGTGCTGCCAGTGCCTCCGGAGAATGTGACGACCACATCAGAAAGGTAGAACAGGTAATACACGCACATAATATAAAGCTGAAAATTAGCTTCATTTTTTCCTCCTTTTTGAAAAATGTTTAGGTTGAAATATTAAAAAACTAATAAGAAAGGCTGCTACAGGATTCTTAAATATTACAGCGCCTGTTACTGTTCCTCCATTACAAGCCCTCTTTACCTGTGCGTATCCTCAGCACCTTTTCCACGGGTAACACGTAAACTATTCCATCGCCAGGACGACCTGAGTCCGTCTTCCCTTGCTTGACTAAGATGTCTACCACCTTGTCCATTTTATCTGCAGTGGTTATGATTTCTATTTTTGTCCTTTCCAGCTCACTAAGGAACGTTCCAACAAAGAGACGCTCCGTAAACTGTTCCTCCTCTCCTAAACCCTTCGCAGCTATTATGGTCATCCCATCTAAGCCGCTTGCAAGTAGATTCTTCTCTATATCTCCTAAACGGGCTGGTCTTACCACCGCTACAACTTTAAATACTTGACTCTCTTCCTTTATTTCCATTTCACTCTCCCTGTTAATATTTCAAATTTCCTCTTTTCCAGTCCTAATCCTTACGGCTTTTTCCAAAGGGCTTACCGCGATAAGGCATGTTCCAATGACACCCTTTTCCTCCATAATTTGCTTTTTAAAGATTGTTACAACCTCCTCTACCTGCTCAGCCTTGACAACTACATCCATCTGAATCCTGTCGTGCTCCATAATTTTAGTACCCCACACCGTCTGTTCCCCTGTATATCCACCAAATGCCCTGGCCTCACTAACGGTTACACCTGTAACACTGTTCTCCAAGAGGTCTTTCTCTATGCCACCGACATGCCAAGGATAGATCAGGGCGGAGACAATTTTTAACTGAACACTTTTGCTTTTCATCTTCTAATTCTCCTCAAAATAGAAATATCTATGGGTCATAGTAATTTCTCAGCAGAAATACCGTTAAGATGCTATCAGTCTGTATTAACTACGCAGATACGCTTATGGCCACTTCATCCATCAAACATCATAAGCTTCCCTTGCTATCTCAGCTTTAGATGCACCAATTAAACATTTACACATCAACCGTACCCTGCTCCTTACATTTTAAGTGGTTAATCCAGGGTCAATATTTAAGGCCCTCAATTACCTCATCATCAGTAGGTGTTTCTGTGATTACATGATGCTTTGGCTTAATCCTTTTGTTGGTAAAGTAGCAGACAGGGAAGAAAACAGCTGCTCCAACAACAGGGGGGATTAAGGTATCTATACCTGCAAGGTGTTCAGGTACTGTGTAATATAGTACGAGTCTCAAGATTGAGCCAACAGCGATACAAGCAATAGCACCCACCGAGTTAGATCCTTTCCAATAAATACCTGCTACCAGAGGTACCAGGCACCCCGCGAAGACCACATCAAAGGCCAGGATTAAGAGCATGCCAGGGTCTGGCCTAATCCAAGCAAATAAAAATGCCGCACCCATCATGGGAAATGTCATTGACCGCGCAAGTATAAGCTGTGTACTATCTTTCAATACTCTTCCGGGAAAGCATTTCTGTATGATATTTCTAGCAAACACCGTCCCTGTGGCAACTATACCACCATTAGCTGTGGACATGCCGGCACCTATGATCCCGCAGAACATAAAGGCTCCTATCACTACAGGAAATATTTCCGTAGCAACATGTGGCAGTGCAGTTCTCTCGGGACTCATATCAGGAAATATGGAAAGGTACCAGAGCCCTAGAAAACTCAAGGGTATTCCGGCTATTAGAGTAAAAGCGCCACCAATGTAACACCCTCTGCGAGCGGTTTCAGGTGTCTTTGAGGCAAAGACTCTTTCCATAAAATCAAGCGCTATGATATCACCAAGTCCCAGTGCCGCAATCGCTGCCCAATTAATAAGGGCGCCATCTCCAGCTTTAGTGAGGCCGGAGAGGTCGTAAAAATTGGTTGGCACATTGGACCACAAAAAGCCGTGGCCAAAGTGTGCCTGAAGCCAAATAAAAGCCATCAAGGACCCTATTACTGCCAAGCTTATCTGCACCAGATCAGTATAAGCGCAGGAGTACAAACCACCCCCGAAGGAGTAAAGGATTAAAATCGTTGTTATTATCCACAATCCCGTAACATACTCCCAACCAAAGGCGTAAGACATCAGGAAAGCTGCTCCTGCAATGTTACCAGCAACTAAGATAATAAAGCTGAACAGCATAGCTACGGAAGCCATGAAGTTTGTGGTACGATCATAGCGACGGAAGTAAAAGTCAGGCAAGGTTAGCAAGTTCATGCTGTTGAGGGGTTTGGCAAAAAATATTCCCACCATGAACAGGCAGAGGGCCAGACCAATAGGAATAGTAGCCCCTGCCCAGAAGCCTCCAGTAGCCACCAAAAAGACATTGCCGACCCCGGCATTGGCGTCCATTGATTGAGCAGTTAGCATTAGAGCCACTAACCACAGAGGCAAGGCTTTTCCACATATGATGAACCTCCTTGTTTTTCCTCTAACCTGGAAGACAGCATAAATACCCAGGCCAAAACTTACGGTAAGAAAAATTATTATAGAAATACTTATTCCATTCATAAGAATCTTCTCCTTATCTTTGAATAAATCGAGATTTATTCTGTTACAAAGGTCTAATAGGATTACCCTCTGTTAGGCCATTCTTTTTTAAGGCTAAACCACCCATTACCTCCAGTATTAAACGGT